>PLDN01000113.1 GCA_003136185.1 Acidimicrobiaceae bacterium
ACATGGTCGACCTCGATTCGAACCCGACGAAGCTTCTCGACATCGTCGAGATCGGCAAACAGCTCCTCATCACTCGGGGCGCGCTCACGACGTTCTCGATCGCGAACGACGTGGCGAAGTATTTCGNNTCATCGCACCGTTCATCTTCATCAAGCTCATCGACTTGATCCTGACTGCTTTGGGAGCCTACTGATGCTCGTCAACCTCCGCAGGGCTGCTGTCCTGGCCGTTCTGTTGATCGTTCTCTGTCTCGTATACACCTTCGTCGAGACCGGCATCGGCCAGCTGGTCTTCACTCATCAGGCCAACGGCTCGATCACAGCCTATGGCTCCACCGAGATCGGCCAGGCGTGGAACGGACCGAAGTGGTTCCAGGGCCGCGACGAGACCCCCAACCCGGAGCTGAGCGGTCCGACCAACCTCGGCCCGCGCTCAGAGGTCCTCGTCCAGCAGGTCAAAGAGCGCGTCACCCAGCTCGAGAAGGAAGGCATCACGCCGACCAATGACCTCGTGACCGGCTCTGGCAGCGGCATCGACCCGGACATCACGCCCGCCGATGCCTACGCGCAGGTAAATGCCGTAGCAAAGGCGAACGACCTCCCGGTTGGCGAGGTCCGTCATCTCGTAGCCGAGCAATCGGTCGGCGCGTACCTAGGCTTCTTCGGCTCCCCGTACGTAAACCTCCTCGAGATCAACGAAGCGCTCGCCAAGCTGGCGACGACCGCCTGAGAGGCGTTCTGTCGGACGGGCTGCGCCCTCAGCCGTCATCGTCCTCTTCGCCGGCGTGCACGCTGGCGAAGCGCCCACGGTCTTGGCCGTACCGACCGTCCACGTCGCGCCGGGCAATCACATGGACATCGACGTCCGAGACCGACGCAAGACGAATCACCTTCGAGACGATCGAACCCCGGGTGAGCTCCTCGAATCGACTCCTCCGGCTCGATCCGAGCACGACCTGGGTGATCTGGTGAGAGGCCGCGTAATCTATCAACGTCTTGGCGAGGTCGTCGCCGTCGATCTCGATCCAGTCCCCACCGAGATCCTCCGCCAGCCGGCGGAGCTGAGCGATGCCCTCGCGCGCCTTCGGCCCGGAGGTTTCCGACGACTTGATATGGACAACGTGCAGGTCGGCCTTCACTCGTAAGGCGATTCGGGCGGCTCGACGCATGACGCCATCGGTCCCCGACGTCGCATCTACCGCCACGAGTATCCGCTCGGTCACGTCCCAGACCTCGTCCCGAGGCTGCCCATGTAGCCGCGCGAGCAGGTCGTCATCTGCCTCATCTGCGACGAAGCGAAGTGCCAGCTCCCTGAGCGCCGTCAAATTCTCGATCCGGAAGAAATTGGCGAGCGCACTAGGCGCCTTTGCCGTCGGGTAGATGTTGCCATGCGCCATTCTCCTGCGGAGCTGCTCGGGCGAGGAGTCGATCAGCTCGAGCTGGTCCGCGCGACGGACCACCCAGTCCGGCAGCCGTTCGCGGACCTTCGTGCCGGTCATGCGCTCGACCGAGTCAGCGATCGACTCCAGATGCTGGACGTTCACCGTGGAGATCACCGAAATGCCCTCTTCGAGCAGGTCGAGGACGTCCTGCCAACGTTTCTCGTGCGGGCCCGAGCCAGGCACGTTCGTGTGGGCGAGCTCGTCGACGAGGGCGACTTTGGGGTGGCGCTCGATGACTGCTCGAGTGTCCATCTCCTCGAACTCCGCACCCCGGTACGTCACCTTCTTGCGGGGAATGACCTCCAAGCCGTCGACTGCTTGCAAGGTGAAGGGGCGCCCGTGAGCCTCCACAAAGCCGACGACGATGTCGGTCCCTCGCTCTGCCCGCCTGCGCCCTTCGTCGAGCATGGCGCAGGTCTTTCCGACACCGGCCGCCGCGCCGAGATAGAGCCGGAACTTGCCGGCGGGTTCGACGCCTTCGGTGATCTGCTCAGCGGAATCCGTCATGGGCGTATCCTGCGCTCGAAGTGACAGCTCCTATCATGCCCTCCCGCCGGCGACTCACCGGGTCCATAGTGGCAGTACTCACGACGGCCTTGCTCCTCGGTGCCATGCTGCCGCTCCGCTCGCACCTTGACGTCGCGATCGTCGCGCTCGTCCTAGTCGTGCCTGTTGTTGTCGGAGCCGCAATCGGAGGGTTCCTCGCCGGGCTGACGGCCGTCGTAGTCGGCTTTTTCGGGTACGACCTCTTCTTCATTCCGCCCTATGGCACTTTCACCGTCGGGAGCGCCGAGAACTGGGCGGCACTCGTCGTCTACGCCGTCGTGATGGTCCTGGTCTCGCATATGGTGGACCGGCTCTGGCGAGCCGAGGCGGCGAGCCGCCAGAGCCAGCTGGACACTGCTCGCCTGTTCGAGCTCTCCGAGCTCCTCGTCGGTGATCGTCCCGCTGGCGCCTTGTTCGGGATCGTCGTGAACTCCGTGAAGGAGGCCTTCGAGCTGAGCGCAGTCGTGCTGCTCTTGCCCACCGCGGCGCCCGATTCCGACTTCTCCACGTCCGAGCTCGTGTCGGTCGCAGTGGCCGGACGCGACCTCGATGCGAGCGAACTGGCGCAACTCGTACCGGCTGGTGGCACGCCGTCGAGCCTCCGTGCCCAACCCTCCCCGCGGCTGGCCGAGGCTCGCCCACCGGGAGATCAAGTGGAGAGCCTCGAGACCATCGTGCTGACGGTGGCTGATCGCACAGTGGGCCTGCTCGGCATCGCAGGGCTGCGGCTACCACCGCACCGCCGAGAGCTCCTAGGTGCCTTCGCGAATCACATCGCACTTGCGATCGAGCGTTCCAAACTGCGAGACCAGGCAGTCCGCGTGAAGCTCCTCGAGGAGGTCGACCGCCACAGGCAATATCTGTTCGGCGCGGTCTCGCACGATCTACGAACTCCGATCGCGACCATCAAGGCCTCGGCCTCGGCTCTGCTCGACCCGTCGGTAGGGTTGACCGACAGAGACCGAGCCGAGCTTGCGGGCCTCATCGAAGGCCAGTCGGATCGGCTCGAGCGTGTTGTCTCCAACCTTCTCGACATGAGCCGTATCCAAGCCGGCGCCCTCGTTCTCGACCTCGAGACCTTCTCGGTTGAAGAGCTGTTCGATTCGACGCTCGAGGCCCTCGGTCCGACGGACGCGAAGGCGGTGACCTCGACGCCGACCGATCGTCACGTCATGCTCGAAGGAGACCGGACCCTTCTCGTGGAGGCCCTCGTGAATCTCCTAGAGAACGCACTCCGGTACTCGCCAGAAGGGTCCGCCGTCGAGATGAGCGCCAAGGCGAGCGACTCTCCCAACCGCCCGGTGCGGTTGAGGGTCACCGACCGAGGACCCGGCATCGCGCTATCAGACCGGACAAGGCTCTTCGGTGTCTTCCAGCAAGGGACGGACTCTGGCCGGCAGCCGTCAGGCGGAAGCGGGCTCGGGCTCTCGATCGCGCAAGCGTTTGTCCAGGCTCACGGTGGCTCGATACGCATCGAAGACGCCGACCCGGGGACGAGCGTCGTCGTCGAGCTCCCGGCCGCGCCGAACGAGCTGGGGCCGCCGCCTGAGATGAGCGAGTCCAGATGAGCCAAAAGATTCTCGTCGTGGACGACGACCCAGCACTTCTCCGTGTCATGAAGATCGCGCTCGCTGGTCTCGGTTACGAGGTGAGCACGGCCGCGAACGGAATGACGGGTCTGTCCGAGACGGCGCTAAAGAGCCCTGACGCGGTCGTGCTCGACTTGGGGCTTCCAGACCTCGGCGGCGTCGAGGTCTGCACTCGCATCCGGGAGTGGAGTGAAGTTCCCATCATCGTGCTCTCTGCTGACGCCACCGAAGAGCGCAAGATCAAGGCGCTCGACGCGGGGGCCGATGACTACGTCACCAAGCCGTTCGCCATGGGCGAGCTGCAGGCAAGGCTTAGGGTGGTCCTTCGGCGAACGACCACGCGCGCTGCAGGCGCGGAGACACCGGCCGCCCCGAACGGTGTGATCGAAGCTGGGCCCCTCCGCCTCGATCTCGCCCATCACGAGGCGCTCCTTGACGGGAAGACGCTCGACCTGACACGTCGCGAGTTCGCTTTCCTCACCTATCTCGCCCGCAATCAAGGGCGTGTGTGTACTCAGAGAATGATCCTCGAGGCTGTCTGGGGACACGGGTACATTCGCGAGAGCCAGTACCTTCGCGAGTACGCCTACAGGTTGCGGAGAAAGCTAAATGACGATCGCGGCACGTTGCTCAGAACCCGGCCTGGGATCGGGTACCAGCTCGTGGTGCCTCAGCCGGACACCGACGCTCTCCCGGACTAGGCGAGATGCCTGACTCCGACGAAAAGCCGCTTGTCTACATCGTCGACGACGAGGAGCACATCACCGAGCTTGTCGCCATGGGACTTGGTATCAACGACCTGTCACCTGTGCGCTTGCACTCATCGCGCGAGGTCCTGCAGAAGATCGAGGAGCAGCGGCCCGACCTCATGATCCTCGACGTGATGCTGCCTGAGCTCGACGGGTTCGAGGTAGCTCGGCGACTCCGCCAGTCAGAGGGAGCCGGAACGAGGATTCCGATCATCTTCCTCACGGCTCGCGACGCGACGGCCGACAAGGTGCAGGGCCTTCGGATCGGCGTGGACGACTACGTCACCAAGCCCTTTTCGATCGAGGAGCTCAGCGAGCGCGTGAAGGCGGTCCTCCGCCGGAGTACAAGCTGCGCCGTCTCCTGCTCTCCAATCCACGGAGAGTCCTTACGCGAGAGCAGATCCTCGAGCGCGTCTGGGACTACACGCTGTCGCCCGCCACGTTCGATGAGCACGAAGGTGACACGGGCGCGCGTGATGCGGCTCTCCAGCCAGCACAGCACGCCTAGAGGGGAGGCTACTGTCGGTTCATCGTCGGCGAGGAAGGCTCGGTATGTACAGCTCGGTGCTGGTGGCAACTGATGGTTCCGAGACGGCTGCGGAGGCCGTCCGCGTTGCCGCCGAACTAGCGAAGTCCTTCGGCGCGACGCTTCACATCGCCAACGTGACCCGCGCCGCCGAGGCCGGGCCGATCCTTACGGCGGGCATGACGATGGCTCATATTGCGGCGAGCGACCGTGCCCGTGCCACGGTAGTGGCGATCGCAGAACGGGCTCGGTCCGAAGGACTCTTGGTAAAGGCACATGCCGCCACCGGCAACATCGCAGAGCGGATCGTCGCTCTCGCCGAGGAGCACCACGTGGACCTGATCGTCGTCGGGAATCGTGGCATGCGCGGACTGAAGCGCGTGCTCGGGAGCGTGCCGAACGCGGTCGCGCATACGGCCTCCTGCGCCGTGCTGATCGTCAACACGACCTAAGGGTCCGTTTGCGTCAAGCTCAGTAAACAAGCTCTTCGGATCTGAGCGGGGTCGGGTGTGATGCCCCGGCCTTTCGGTTGCTGCTGAGAGTGAGGGCTGCCAAACTTCTTGTGGCGCGGCGGTTAGCCGCGCGGGGAGGACGCCGAGATGCGGTTACGGAAGAACCAAATAAATGAGGGCCAACCGAGCGGAGATGCAGGGAAGCGGCAAGGGCGTGAGGGCAGGGGCTTGGGACCATTCAGTGGCGCTCAGTTGACAATCATCGTCGTGACCTTCGCAGTGCTGTTGTTGTTCCCAGTGGCCGCGTGGGCGACCACCGGAACCACTGTGTTCTTGACCGACCACACCACGGGCAAGACCGCGACTGTGAATAGTGTCGGCGCTCTTACGGTGGCGGGCTCGGTGACCGCCACCCCGACGCCCCCGAGTCTCACCTACAACGTCGTTGAATCAGCGAGCGGAGCATGCTCCAACGTGACACCCGCAGTACCGGCTGGCGAGGCACTGGTGGTCACCTCCATGACCATCTGGGTGACCTCCGTGACCACAGGGCCGGTCGTTGTCGACATCGACGCTGGAACGACTGCATCGCCGTGCAGCGCCAGCAACAATCTCAACAACCTGTCACTTCCGAACAGCGGCTCCTCGGTGATAGTCCCGTTCCCGTCAGGACTCGCGTTCAAGACCGGTCACACAGTGTCGGCAGCGCTTTCATCATCCTCCGGGGACGCACACGTTGAGGTAAGTGTCCATGGCTACCTAGTCCCGTCGACCCAATGCCACACCTCCTCAGGCGGACCCGTCGGCTGCCACTAGAAAGAGCACCTCGTCGAGCCCAAGGGCCTCGACCACGCCGAAGCTGCTCCGGGGTCCTTGTCGACCAGTACTTGGCCGTAGGCGATGACGGTGTCGTCGACCGTGTGCCAATCACAGCCCAGCTCCTTTGCGACCTCGCTCACGCTGCGAGCGGAGCGACCGACCTGCTGGGTGACCCAGCGTCCCGCCCGCGTCGTCATCGAGCTGCGCACTGGCGCGATCTCGTCGGCGACCTCGGTCCAGGTGCCCATCGGACAGTCGAGGTCAACGCAGCAGTACCTGCGCTTCACTCAGATGGTCCTAGTCGCTCGGCCGAAGCACTCGAGGTCGATCAGCTCGCCGGGGCGTCGTCCCTTGGACTGGGCGATCGACCCGCACTGAGGGCACCCCACGATCCGTGAGTGCGTCTCGATCCGCATGACGAGGCTTGCCGTCGTCCTGGCTGCGCAGCTCAAGAAGTGCGACGTCGCTGAAGCCAGCGAACAGGTCGCAGAAGCACGTAGGTAAACAAGCGGACTCGGGATGTCTCCGGGGCGCCTACCATCGCTGCGAGGGAGGATTCAATGGACCGAAGAAGTTTCCTGGGCGTTGCCGCGGCAGGTGCCGGCGCGATCGCACTAGGCGGGGCAGGGCTCGGGTCAGGAACGGCCCGACTGCCAGGTGACCCTGCGTTGGCCGGCTATAGGGCCGGTGTCGGAAGGCGACCGTATCCGTGGTCGCCTGAAGGGACTGACCACTTGCCCCAGATCGACCACATCGTCTGCGTGATGATGGAGAACCACTCCTTCGACAACATCCTCGGGGTTCTCGGGCGTGGCGACGGCTTCACCATGAAAGACGGCAAGCCCACCAACTCCAATCCCAATAAGAAGGGCGCGCAGCTCACGGCATTCCACATGCCGACCCCGTGCCAGACGACTAGTCCTTCACAGGCCTGGAACGCCTCGCACGAGCAGTACGACAAGGGCACCAACCAAGGCTTCGTCACCTCGCCGAGCGGCCCGGTCGCGATGGGCTACTGGAAGCGTCAGGACCTGCCGTTCACATATTCGCTCGCCTCCACCTTCCCGATAGCAGACCAGTGGCACTGCTCACTTCTCGGCCAGACGGACCCGAACCGGAGATACCTCCTCGCTGGCACGTCGCTCGGGCTCATCAATGACGGCCTGCCCACCGAGCTCCCACCTAACGGGACCATCATGGACCAGCTCCACAAGCACGGGATCACCTGGCGCAATTACTTCTCGAACCTTCCGAGTGTTCTCGTCTGGTACGGCCTTTACGGGAAGTCCTGGGTGATGGAGAACCTCGTGAACATCGACGAGTTCTACACCGACTGCGCGAACGGCAAACTGCCCTCGTTCTCGATGGTCGACCCGAACTTCTCTACGAGCTCGGAGGAGAACCCGCAGGACATCCAGTTCGGCGAAGTCTTCCTCTCGAAGGTCGTGAACGCCGTCATGCACGGGCCGAAGTGGGAAAAGACACTCCTGATCTGGAACTACGACGAGCACGGGGGCTACTACGACCACGTCCCTCCCCCATCTGCGCCAATACCGGACAACGTCCCACCGATGCTCGAGCGCGGCGATGTCAAGGGCAAGTTCGATCGTTTCGGCTTCCGGGTACCTGCGGGACTGGTGAGTCCTTACGCGAAGCCGAATCACGTCTCGCACGTCCTCTACGACCACACGTCGGTCCTGAAGCTGATCCACACCAAGTTCAACCTGCCCTCGCTCACTCACCGGGACGCGGCTGCCAACGACGTCCGCGACATGGTCGACTTCTCCAAGCCGCCCGCGTTCCTGAAGCCACCGAAGCTGCATCCACCGGTGAACCCTGCTCTGCGTGACTCCTGCGAGAAGACCGGGCCCGGCCCAATCCCGTGAGGGCGCAGGCGCCGCTTCGGACGGGCCGACCCGGGGCGTCGCAAGCAGCGAGGTCGCCCGAGCGTCTAGGTGAGGTGGTGGACACCTCTCCCGACCTACAGGAGTATTGATGCCGTCTCCGAACGCCCACCTCTCACGGTCGCTCACCGTCCTGGCCGCGCTCTCGGCGGCGCTGACGTTCGCCGCGTGCGGCCCTATTGGGGCGGGCGGGACGCCAAAAGGCAACTCGCCGCAAACCACAGGCTCGACACCTCCGACGACGGCGGCCTCGACGACGACCACGGTCGCGCCGGTGCAGGCAGTCGACGGCAAGGTGACGATCCTCGAGGTCGGTGACTCGCTCGGCATCGATCTCGGCTGGGGAATGCAATGGGCGCTCACCAACGACTCGAGCGTCAACCTTGTACAGGACGCGTGGGGCGACAGTGGCCTCGTGAACACAGTTTTCTACGACTGGCCCGAGACGCTCGAGTCAGAGCTTCAGAGCGTCCACCCTCAGATCGTCGTCGTCTTCCTCGGCGCGAACGATTCCCAGAGCTTCTACGTGGGAAATCAATACGAATCGTTCGGTACACCGCAGTGGAAGCTGGCCTACGGCGACCGTGTGGCTTCCATGATGACCGAGGCCACCTCTGTCGGCGCTCGCGTTGTGTGGGTAGGGATGCCGATCATGGAGCCGACCCAGCTCTCCTCGAACATGACCGTCGTCGACTCGGTATTCCAATCGGAGGCGGCCTCCCACTCTGGCGTCACCTATTTCTCCTCCTGGGACCTGTTCGCGACCGACTCCGGCCAGTTCAACGGCGGCACGACGGACGTGTCGGGCAGCGAGCTCCCGCTGCGCGACGGCGACGGAATTCACCTGGCGACCGGAGGCGAGGATCTGCTCGGAGAGGCCGTCGTGCACGAGATGGAGTCGATCTACAAGCTCGGGTGACCCACCTGGCACACAGGGCTCTCGTGGGCGGCGACTACCAGGTGTCGACGAAGGGGCGTTTCTTATGGCCTCTGCGGTCCGGCGCCTGCGGTGCGGCGGCTAGCACGTGCACGATTCGGCGCCTCGTCTCGGCGGGGTCGATCACGTCGTCTATCTCGAAGTGCGTCGCCATCGAGAGGGCGCGGCCGCGTTCGTAGAGGGAGGCGACGAGCTTGTCGTAGAGCGCTTGGCGCTCTTCCTCGTCGGTGATCTGCTCGAGCTCACGGCGCCAGGCGAGCCGGACGGCACCTTCGAGGCCCATGCCGCCGAACTCGCCGGTAGGCCACGAGATCGTCAGCAGGCAAGCGTGGAAGCTGCCTCCCGCCATTGCTTGCGCGCCGAGGCCGTAGCCCTTGCGGAGAACGACTGTGACGTAAGGGACGGTGGCGCTCGCGGCCGTAACGAACATCCGGGAGAAGTGCCGTACCTGTGCGCTCGCCTCGGCATCCGGGCCCACCATGAAACCGGGTGTGTCGCACAACGAGACGACTGGCAGGTCGTACGCGTCGCACAGCTGGACGTGACGAGCAGCCTTGTCTGCTGCGTCCGAGTCGATGGCGCCGCCGAGGTGGGCGGGATTGTTGGCAATCAGGCCGACTGGCCGCCCCTCGATCCTGCCGAGCGCGGTGATGATCCCGATTCCGAACTCGGGCCGCAACTCGAGCAGGCTCCCGGTGTCGAGAAGCGTCTCGATCACCTGATGCACGTCGTAAATGGTCGTGCGGCGCTCCGGCACGAGATGACGGAGAAGTCGCTGGTCCTGGCAGTGCCAGTCCGGGCTCGGGCCAGCGAAATACGAGAGGTAGCGCTGCGCTATCTCGACGGCCTCGACATCTCCGGCTGCGACGACGTCCACCACGCCATTCGGCGACTGGACCGATATCGGGCCGACCTCGGCGGGAGAGAACACTCCGAGGCCCCCGCCCTCGATCATCGCCGGCCCGCCCATCCCGATCGATGCGTCCTCGGTCGCGATTACGAGGTCGCAACATCCGAGCAGAGCGGCGTTTCCCGCGAAGCAGTACCCATTCGCGATGCCGACGGTCGGGACCAAGCCCGACAGCCGGGCGAATAGGGCGAACGCCATCGTGTCGAGGCCGGCGATGACGGCGTAGTCGGTGTCGCCCGGTCGCCCGCCTCCGCCTTCGGCAAAGAGCACCACTGGGAGCGAGAGGCGCTCCACGATCTCGAAGAGCCGGTCCTTCTTCATGTGGTTGCGAGTGCCTTGGGTCCCGGCGAGGACGAGGTAGTCGTACCCGGCCACGGCAACCGGCCGACCTCCGACGCGGCCGATTCCGGCGACCATGCCGTCGGCCGGCGTCCGCTCGATCAACTCGCGCACGTCGCGGCGAGCCTGCTGAGCCGCCACGGCGAAGCCGCCCCACTCCTCGAAACTCGAGTCGTCAAAGAGTGCCGCGATGTTCTCGCGCACGGTCCGATGGCCTCGCGCGTGACGCGCCGAGACGCGCTCGACCCGAGCCGGGGAGTCGTCCGCCAAAAAGAGACGCCTCGCGAACACCTCGGCGAGGTCGGCCCGTGGGGCGCCGTCGAGATCGATCACGGCATCCATAGCCTGCTCGCCCGCCGCTACCTCACCCGCCGCGATCGTCAGCAACACGTCACCGGCGGCAACCGAGGCTCCTGCAGCGACAAGCACGCTGGTCACAGTTCCCGACGCCTCGGCAGTGACGGGATGCTCCATCTTCATGACCTCGAGAACGAGCAGCGTGCAGCCGGCTGAGACGAGCTCGCCTTCGGAGACGAGAACGCCCACTACTGCGCCGGGCAGAGGTGCCCTGACCTCGCTCTCGTCCACGAAGTGGCTCGTCTCAGCGCGGGAGGAGCAGGATCTTGCCCGTCGACCGTCGCCCCCCGATCTCGTTCAACGCGTCCGACGCCCGCTCGAGCGGGAAGGTCCCACCGATGGGCGGGTCGAGCCGGCCGTCGGTGATCATGGGCAGCAGCTCGTCCCATTGGCTATGTAGGAAGGTCCGATCTCCGAGCGCGAACGCTCCCCATCCGACCCCCACCACGTCGACGTTGTTGAGGAGCAGCCGGTTCACCTTGACCGTCGGGATCTCTCCGCCGGTGAACCCGATCACGAGAAGCCGACCCTCCACCGCGAGCGACCGGAGCGAATCGGTGAAGCGATCGCCGCCGACGGGGTCGAGCACGATGTCGACTCCCTTCCCGCCGGTCAGTTCCTTGGCGGCGTCCTTGAATCCCTCTACGCCGATGACCTCGTCCGCCCCAGCCTCCCGTGCGACGACACCTTTCTCCTCAGTCGAGACGACGGCGATGACTCGTGCACCGAACGCCTTTGCCACCTGGATGGCGGCGGTCCCTATCCCTCCTGCGGCGCCGTGAACGAGAACCGCCTCGCCCGCACGCAGCCTTCCCCGCCGGACGAGTCCGAAGTGGCAAGTGAGGAAGTTCATCGGGACGGCCGCCCCGATCTCGAACGAGACTGAGTCCGGTAGGCCGAAGACGACGAACTCGTCCGCCACGACGGTCTCTGCAAAGCCGCCGAGCCCGGGGAATGCGACGACGCGGTCCCCCGCGCTGAACGCGGAACCGTCCGGGGCTCGCCGGACGACACCGGCGATCTCCGAGCCGGGAATAAAGGGCGGGTTCGGCCGCATCTGGTATTCGCCCTTCGTGATCAACACGTCAGGGAAGTTCACGCCCGCCGCGTGCACGTCTATGACGATCTGGTCGGGACGGCCCTCGAGATCGGCCAGCTCAACCACTTCCAATGCGTCCGGGCCGTCCAGACGGGTCACCTGCACTGCACGCACTGGGCCCTCCTCATGGGTCTCTTCGGAGAATCTCTACCAGTGTCTTAGGCTGCGTAGCGTATGGAAGTCCACCTGATCGACGGGACCTACGAGCTCTTCCGGCAGTTCTTCGGTCAAAAAGGTCATATCCACGAGGCAACTGACGGCGTGGACATCGCCGCTACCACGGGAGTCCTGAGCTCGGTTCTGACCATGATCGACGAGGGCGGCACCCACTTCGCCGTGGCCACCGACCGTCGTATCGAGTCCTTCCGCAACGACCTATGGCCTGGCTACAAGACTTCCGCCGGCGTTGCCCCCGAGCTGCTGGCGCAGTTCCCGATACTCGAGGCGTCGTTGGAGGCAATGGGCGTGACCGTTCTCGCGATGGACGAGCTCGAGGCTGACGATGGCCTCGCCTCAGCCGCAGCGATAACAGACGCTGATAGTGACGTGACGCGCGTGCTGATCTGGACTCCGGACAAGGACCTTGCCCAGTGCGTGCGCGGCCGGCGAGTGGTACAGGTCGACCGCCGCAACAAGATGTTGCTCGACGAGACGGCGGTGACTGAGAAGTACGGGGTGCCACCGGCCTCGATTCCCGACTGGCTCGCACTCATGGGCGACAGCGCGGACGGCTTCCCTGGTCTCGCCGGTTGGGGCAAGCAGAGTGCAGCGACGGTGCTGAGCCATTACGGCCACCTCGAGCAGATCCCGGCCGACGTTGCGAACTGGGACCCTCTGCTCACCCGCAAGGTGAGGTCAGCGCCGGCGCTCGCCGCACGCTTGCAGGAGGAGTTCGAGCTGGCACTGTTGTTCCGCGACCTCGCCACACTTCGTGTCGATCGTTCCCTCCTCGCCGGGACTGGGGCGCTCGAGTGGACAGGTCCGGCCGAGTCCTTCGCCGAGACGGCTCGGTACCTCCGCTCGACACGGTTGCTCGAACGAGCTACCGAGCTGGGAGCGAGACGGCGCCGGGCCGGCAAGGCCTAAGAGGAGTCCGGTCCGAGCGACCTCGGCGTCGCGGGCCGGCCGTCCTCGAAAGTCACGAACGCCCGGTAACCCTCGGAGTAAAGCGAGTCGAGCTGCTGGCGCGTCGCCTTCTTTCGCGGGACGAGGGCTGCTCTTTTCCCCAGCTTGCGGATCGCCCGGGCTGCAGCCAGGACGTCGGTGGACGGCTCGCCTTCGTAGAGCACGGCTACGCCGAGATCGGGTGGATCGATCCTCGCCAGATCGACTACCCGCTCGAAGCCGATGGAGATGCCACAAGCGGCCACGTCGCGACCGAGCGAGCGGCCGATGAGATCGTCATAGCGGCCACCGCCCGCGATCGAGCTCGACGAGGAGGGATGGGTAATCTCGAAGATCTGCCCGGTGTAGTAACCCATTCCCCGAACGACCGTCGGATCAAGGACGAACGTCATGCCTTCGTGCTCGCGCGAGAGCCGCTCGAGGGCGGACGCCGTCTGGCCCAAGTCGTTCAGCACGTCCACGCCAAGGTCCGGCAACGCGTCCCCTAGGCGGTCCAGCATCCCTCCCTCGCTCGAGCTGTCCGCGAGGTACCCGAGAAGCTCCTCGGTCGACGCCGCTACCCGGGCGTCGAACCCGCGTTCTGCGAGCTCCCGGCCCACAGCATCCCAACCAATCTTGTCGAGCTTGTCGAGCGTGACGAAGTACCCCGCAGTAGTTCCCCCACTCACGCCGGCTGCCAAGGCGATCGACGAGAGCACGCGCCGGTCGTTCAAGCGAACGGTGATTGGCTCGATGAAGAGCGCTATCAGGGCGGCGGCCGTCGCCTCCAGCAGTTCGGCCTCGGCGAGGACCGTTGGTTCCCCGAGGACGTCGATGTCGCATTGCGTGAATTGTCGATAGCGGCCCTGCCCAGGGCGCTCTGCCCGCCAGACCGAGCCGATCTGGAGCGAACGGAATGGGATCGGCAGCTGCGCGTGATTGTTCGCAAAGAAGCGGGTCAGCGGCACCGTGAGATCGAATCTCAGCGCCAGGTCGGTCAGGTCGGACAGTACCGTGCCAGGCGGGAGGTGCTCGGGCAGCCCGCGCTTTAGGATCTTATAGATGAGCTTTTCGTTCTCTCCACCTTGGCCGCCGGTGAGACGCTCCACGCTCTCGAGTGCCGGAGTCTCGACCCGGCGGTACCCGAAGCTCGCATAGCTCTCGGCGATCGACGAGATCACGGCCTCGCGCCGCGCGACAGCCGCCGGTGGAAAGTCACGGGTGCCGCGAGCTGGTCCGTTATCGAGCTTTGCCACCGAGCCTCCTCTCTTTTGCCGACGCGGGCGTCAGATGGACGCCCCGACCATACTGAATGGCTGGAGGGAGTGATGATCCGAGGGACGAAGCAACAGAGTGTTTTCGCGGCGCTTCGAGAGCGCGATTTCGCTCTCTTGTGGACGGGCCAGACTGTGTCCTCGGTCGGCGACGGGATCTTCACGGTCGTCCTTGCGATCGAGGCACTGCGCATTGACCAATCAGCAACCGGATTGGCGTACGTGCTCGCTGCGCGGGCGATTCCCTCCGTGGCTTTCGCGATCGTGGGGGGTGTCGTGGTCGACCGCGTGCCGCGGCGCTTCGCGATGCTCGTCTCCGACGTGGTGAGAGGTCTGGCGGTCGGGGCCATCGCTCTACTCGTTGCCTTCCAAACTTTGCGCCTAGGCGAGCTCATCGCGATGGCCGCCGCTTTCGGTACCGCTGACGCGTTCTTCGGCCCGGCCTCGGCGTCGCTCCTGCCGGAGATCCTCCCCGAGGAGCTACTGGTCCAGGGCAACGCACTCGGGCAGATGAGCGGTCAATTCACACAGTCGCTCGTCGGACCTGCGATCGGCGGCGTCGTCGTCGCCGTCGTCGGCCGGGCGTGGTCGTTCGGCTTCGATGCGATCAGCTTCGCCTTAAGCGCAATCTCCCTCGCCGTCATGCGCGCGACGACTCGGCCAGAGCGAACTGGCAACTCAGTGATGGAAGATGCACGCGAGGGGCTCCGCTACGTGAGATCACAACGATGGTTGCTGGCCCAGCTCATTGCCGCCGCCATCGCGAACCTCTTCGGCATAGCGCCACTCGCGGTGCTGCTGCCGCTTGTGGTGCGGCACGTGCTCCATGGAACCTCCGTCGAGCTCGGCCTCGTCTTCGCCGCTGGCGGGGCGACCGGAATCATCGCCTCGTTCGCCGTCGCGAAGCTCGGGGCACCAAACCGCCGGATCACTGTGATGTGGACCTCGTACGCGCTGGCGGGGGCCGCGATTGCCCTCATGAGCGTCGCTCCGGATGTACTCGCGGTCGCCGGATTGAGCGCCCTCGAGATCGGTCTGATTGTCTACGGCGACGTGTTGTACGTCTCGATGATGCAATCGCTCGTCCGAGCCGACCTGAGGGGGCGGGTCTTCTCAGTCGCCTATTTGCTCGCGTTCGCGCTGACGCCGCTCGGCATCCTGGCCGGAGGCGTTGTTGCGACACTCATCGGCGCTCGGACCGCCCTCGTCGTGAGCGGCTGCGTGTCCGGGGCATGCGGCCTCGTCATCTTCCTTCCGGGCGTCCGCGATCCAGATCGGGCTGACGAGCCTGATCTCGTGGCAGCCTGAGAGGCTCGCGGCGCGGCGATTGCGCTACGGCTGGCAGCGGGTGCTCCTACACTGCCGCGCAGTGGGATCGGTTTACGTGAACGGCAAGTTCCTCGAGCCAGCCGATGCCGTCGTGTCGGTCTTCGACCACGGCCTGCTGACGGGCGACGGCGTCTTCGAGACAGTTGCGATCAGGGCTGGGCGGCCGTTTGCTCTGGCACGTCATCTAGAGCGACTCGAGCGTTCTGCTTGCCTGGTCGGCCTAGGGATGCCTTCCCTCGACGAACTACGCCTCGCGGCTCGCGGCGTGGTCGAAGCCTGCGGGTATTCGACTGGGAAACTGCGTATCACCGTCACTGGCGGGCCAGGTCCTCTCGGTTCTGCTCGCGGTGGGGCCGCCCCGACGGTCATCGTGGCGGCCGAACAGCTGAGTGGCGAGGTCGGCGTCGCGAAGGTCGTCGTAGCTCCGTGGCCGAAAAGCGAGCGGAGCCCGACTGCTGGGGCAAAGACGATCTCCTATGCCGAGAACGTCGTCGCGCTTTCCTATGCGATATCGAAGGGCGCAAACGAGGCGCTGTTCGTGAACCTCGCTGGGGATCTCTGCGAGGGCACAGGATCCAACCTCTTCCTCGAGGTCGGGGAAGGGCTCGTGACCCCGCCGCTCGAGTCCGGCTGCCTCGCCGGCGTGACGAGGGGCCTGATCCTCGAGAACACCGACACGACGGAGGCCGTCACCCACCAGAGGGCGTTGGAAGGGACAAGCGAGGCATTCCTCACTTCGACCACCCGAGGCGTCCAGCCGGTGTCCTCGATCGACGGCCGCATGCTTGATCTCTGTCCGGGACCGCTTACGAGAGGCGCCTCGGAGGCGTTTTCGCGCTTGGTCTCACACTCACCAGGCGAGCCGTAAACCGTGGCTCTCCTCGATCTCGAAGCGCGCTCGCCGTTTGGATTGCAGAACCTTCCCTACGGCATCGTGTCGACCACCAGCCGACCACGATTCGCGGCCGCCCGGATCGGCGATCGCGTGCTCGACCTCGCCGGCCTGAGTACGGAGTTGCGCTCAGAGATGCAAGCGGTACTTGCGGGACGGACCCTAAACGGGCTTCTCGCCGCCGGGCCCGTGGTCTGGAGGCGCCTGCGCGCGCAGGTGCAGGACTGGCTGTCTGATCCTCGCTACGAGCGACCGGCGGCACGGCACCTTGTCGCGCTGGCCGAGGTGTCGAACCATCTTCCGATCGAGGTCGCCGATTACGTCGACTTCTATTCGAGCTTGCATCACGCGACGAACGTCGGACGGTTGTTCAGGCCCGACGCCGATCCCCTGCCCGCGAGTTGGCGGAGCCTACCGATCGGTTATCACGGCCGAGC
>PLDN01000123.1 GCA_003136185.1 Acidimicrobiaceae bacterium
CCGTCGGCGAGTACGAGGACGGGCGCCCGGGAGAGGTCTTCATGAAGGTCTCCAAGCAGGGCTCCACCTTGTCCGGGGTCATGGATGCCTTCTCGATCTCGGTCAGCCTAGGGCTGCAGCACGGGGTCCCGCTGTCGACGTTCGTGCGGAAGTACACAAATATGCGTTTCGAGCCGGCTGGGATTACCGACGACGCCGATCTCCGGTTGGCCTCGAGCTTGGTCGACTACATCTTCCGCCGGCTGGCGATCGACTACTTGTCGTACGACGAGCGCCTGGAGTTGGGGGTGTTGTCGACGGGGGAGCGGACGCAGCCGACGCTTCCCGGGTTGGAGGACGTCGACGGTGGGCGCGCGATCGCCGAGGAGCGCGAGCGCTTCGGTGCAGGCGGGGATGCGAGCGGATCGTCGGTCGGGCGGCCTTCTGCATCTGCGGCGGGTCACCCGTCGTCGGCTGCCGCCCCCGAGGTCCGGATGGAGTCACGGGACGCACCGTTCTGTTACGCCTGCGGCAACGTCATGCAACGGGCGGGCTCGTGTTACGCGTGCCCGAGTTGCGGGGCGACGAGCGGCTGTAGCTGAGCCGGTCTGCTGGCTGACCGAATGCGCCGTCTCGGCGGCTGCGGAGTCTCGGCGCCAGAAACGGCCGCTGGTCCGCCGCAGCTCGGTGCGCCGTCTACCGGTCACCTTGCTACCGATGACTTCTGATGGCCGTTTCCCGGACACCTGATCGCTCGCGTGGCGGTTCGGTAGTGGCGGCAGGGATCAAGACGCTTGTCTTCGACGTGCTGGGTACCGTCGTAGACGAGAACGGTTCGATCACGGCCGAGATCGCTACGGCTTTTGCTGATGTCGGGATGGACCCTGCTGGTGCTTTGGGGCTCTGCGAGGCATGGTCGCGCCAGCTCACTGTGCTGATTGATCGCGTGGTCGCCGGCGAGGAGCCTTGGAGGTCCAACGACGACCTCCGCCGGGCCGCTCTACATGACTCGATGCAAGCCCTCGAAGTGGATGGGTTGTCGGCTGCGACGCTGGAGGATCTGGCGCTGGCGGGTCACCGGCCGCGGCCTTGGCCCGACTCGCCCGCGGCGCTCCGGCATCTGGCTGGCTCGTTCAGGGTCGTTGCGCTGTCGAACGCCGATTTTGCTCAGCTAGTCGACATGTTCGCCGGAGGCAATCTGGTTTGGCACTGCGTCTTGTCAGCGGAGCTGGTCAAGTCATACAAGCCCGATCCTGTTGTGTATCGCCTCGTCCTAGACCTACTCGACCTCGACCCGCGGAACACTCTGATGGTCGCCGCTCATCGCTGGGACTTGCTCGCGGCGGCGGGACAGGGACTGCGCACCGCTTATGTCTCAAGGCTGGGCGAGGGTGTCGCCGCACAGGGCGATGAGTTCGATATCTACGCAGACGGTCTCGCCGATTTGGCCGAGCGCCTTGCGGGCAGCGGCTCCTAATTGCTTCTCCCGCTCTCTTTCTTATCGAAAGTCTGGCATCGGGATCCGTAGAGGATTACGTCTCTCGCGCCGCGTTCTAGGCTTGGATGCGTGCTGCGTCAATGGTTGCGAGCTCGTCGCGATCGCCCAAGCGAGCGGTCTCCCAGGTTGCTGGGTGTCTTGCTCTGTTACAACGACGGCGACCTGGTCGCGGACGCGGTCCGTTACCTGATCGAGCAGGGCCATGATGTGATCGCTTGGGATCACGGCTCGGACGACGCGACCGCACAGGTGCTCGGCCATCTACGGGGCGATCTGGTCGAGCTCCGGACGATTCCCCGGAGTTTCAACTTTTACCGACTCTATCCCGAGATGTCTCGCCACCTCTTGGCGAACTACGTGGATCGCTATGACTGGATCTCATGGCCAGACCAGGACGAGTTCCTCGAAGGTGCCGACCGTAGACGTTCGTATCGAGAGTGGATTGAAGAAGTCGCGGCGTCGCCCTACGACTGGGTTCAGTTCAGGAACTTCAACTACTGGTGGACAAAGACCGACGATCGCTCGGTAGTCTCGGCGGTGGAGCGAGTCCGGCACTACTCGCTGTGGCCCGACTGCGGTCCCCGCATCCGCTCCTGGCGGGCCTCGGCGACCAATGAGCGGGAGTTCAACCACAATCCGCCAAAGGGTGAGCGCTATCCCGCTCTCTTCAATCTGCGCCACTACCCGATGCGCAGCGAACAGCAGATGCTCCGTCGCCTCGAACGTGATCGAGCGGGTCTCCGACGAGGGGGGTCCAACTATCATTACGACAACATGAGTTCGTGGCGCCAACGGTTGACGATTCCGTCGGCCTCGTTGCACTCCGACAATGGCGGAGAGCTCGACCTCAACCCGATCTTCAACTGGCGGAGCATCTATGGCGACGAGTCGTCAGTGAGCGTCCCAGGCACGACAGACGGCTGAGGGCGCAGCGGGCAAGGAGTCTCGGCCCTCATCGCTCATACCCCGTTGGCGGAGTTCGTCACTCGCGCTCACGGCGGGCCCGCATCGGCCTGATCCAGAATCTCTAGTGGTCCGTCGCTCAAATGGCTTGGGTAGTAGGCACGCCGCCCAGAGGTGCCGATTCGGCGGTAGTTGCTTCTCCGTACTTCGTCGAGACAGATGGGGATACGTATGAAGGGCTCGTGCCTTTTCTCTTCGCTGCGCTACCGGTCGAGCGATGCCCGCGGGTCGCGTCCCATGAAGGCGGCAAGGCGTTCCCAGTCGTCGCCATCAGGAGGTGGCGGAACCTCCGCCCCGAAGGGCGATCCCGTCGCCACCATGTCGCGGTACTCCGGTTTGATCATGGCTCGCGCCCCGTCGAGCGCCGACACAGCTAGGGAAGGGTCGAGCCTGTCGAGCTGCCCGGTGGCCAACGCCAGGTCCCAGGCATGGGCCGCCAACTCGGCGAGATACATGTTCACCAACGTCGCACCCGAGTACTCCTCACCCCAGGGCATGGTGAACGACGACGACAACCGGGAATCGTCCCCCCATGCCTGCGCCGCCTCCTCAGCGGCGCGGCGTAGCTGGGCGGGCGCGTCAGCCAGTTCGACGTGGGGCGAGTCGTCTCCGGCCGGAGGGGTCCGGCCCCGACCGAGCGCAGCCGCCCGGTAGGCGGCCTCGACCATGTGGTCGATCAGACCCGCCACGTCATAACTGGGGCATGGAGTCCGGAGGGTGACCTGCTCTGCTGTTATCCCCGACACGATCACGGCAGCGTTCTCGTACGACTCCAGTAGCGGAGTACGACGGTCAGGGTCGGCCATGGGGGTATTCCTTCCAGCGACCAGCAAGTAGACGCCACAGTATTCCGCGGGGACAGGGACCCCCCTGCGAGACGTCTTTCGGACCTGTCACCAAGCGTCTGGCGGCCGTCGGCGGAATACCGGTCAACCGATAGGAGGGTCGCCCTAATGGCCCCAAGCCATTTGAGCGACAGACCATTAGCGGGAGGGGGGCAGGCCCCCCTCCCAGCCTCCTCCCGGCGCGACCGCGCTGAATGTTGAGGTAGTCGGGCCGGCAAAGCCGTCCCTCGGGCGGGCTGTCCAACTTCGTGAACCCGCGACAAACCGCGCACAACCACCGATGAGCCGATAAACAAGTGACGGCGCGGCGCCACGTATCGCAGACTCGCACTCGTCGAGCAGACCCTGGGCGCCACAAGGGGTCGATATTCCCAGGCGAGACGAGATGCACGTCCGTAGGTATCTTGCTCCCTCACCGCTTCGCTGTCCAGAGAACTTGTCACAATGTCACGAGTTCGGCGGACCAAGAAGAACTAGCATCGTGGCGCATCGGAGTCGCCTCCGGAACTTGTCGCGAACGAGCATGGCATGAACGGTGACGTCGATGCCTTCGGCGGAGGCAACACCAATCTCGAGCAGTCCTACCTCAGACTGGGCGATGGTCGGCGAGGATGCGGATTGCCCAGAAACGGCCCTTCAGTGAGTAGCTACACGCATTTGCTTCCCGCATCACCTCGACCGCGGCTGCTGAGTCCGCTATCGCTGGAAGATGACCGATGTGCACTCATCTCGACGTTCTCTTACTCGCCTATGCCGACTTCGACATCGGGCCATAGCGTTGTTGGGCTGCCTGAGCAGAGATGCCAATCTCTGCACCGATGCGCTCCCAGGCGAGTCCGGCGCGCCGAGCAGCCGCGACCGCTTCAGCAAGTTGGCGCTCGCCGCGTACCTGCGCGAGTGCAGCGCGGCGTAGGAGATACTCGGCGACTCCGCGCTCATCGTCGGGCGATCCCCGCCGTGCTGCGTACGGCGCTCATCGCGCGGGACCGCACCTGCGTCGTACCGAGCTGCTCGAGCACGTTCCACTTAGAGATCGATCACATCCAGAAGTACTCGAAAGGCGGCGCAACGACGCTCGCGAATCTCTGCCGCTTATGCAGATACCACCAGCGCCTGAAGACGGTGAGTGGCTTTCGGATCGAAGGCGGCCCCGGCACCTGGCGGTGGATCGTGCCCTCCGGAGCCGGACCACCGGATA
>PLDN01000177.1 GCA_003136185.1 Acidimicrobiaceae bacterium
CCAACCGGTGGCCGTCCGTGGCGGGGAAGTCCGACACGCCGATCGACTTGCCCGGGGCCAGCCAATCATCCGGTACGCCCCGAGCTTGCAGAAGGCGGTGGACACGACGCTCGCCCACACGTTGGTGGGGGAGCCATGTAGGGGGTACGCAACGCGCAGGTTCACTCAGGTGTAGCCACAGGTGTAGCCATCGCCCACGGATTCCAGCGGAGCTTGGCAAACCTGGATGTACTGAAGCACCTGGTCAGCGGTCTACAACGGACAACCGCGGACAGTGGCAATGCCAATAAACTTGCATGACGCGCCAGGGGTCAGAGGTTCGAGTCCTCTACGGCCCACCACTTCACGTAATTCAAAGCCTTCCCAGGAGGACACGCCGGGCGCCACAGCCCCAGAAGGTAAGGGCGTGCGAGGGCTCTCAGGTGATTGTGCGAGTCGGAGTGACGTGAGTCCACTGGATGGTGTCACCGTCACCTATGACCGGCGAATGGCCGCCGCCGCCCGTTACCTCGGTCTTGTCGTCGCAGCGCTTCAGTGACGGCCGGGTGAGCTAGAGCAAGCCAGCGCGTGGGTCGAGCGCGCCGCTTGCCCTCTGGCCGATGTAGTTGAGGGCCATGACCGTGATGAAGAAGACGATCATCGGTGCGAACGTGGCCTGGGGTGCCTGTTGCAGTTCCTGCTGGCCAGCTGCGATCATGCTGCCCCACGACAGCAAGTTCGGCGGGCCGATCCCAAGGTACGCGAGCGCACCCTGGGCGAGGATCGCGACCGACGCCCCGATGGCGGTGAACGAAGCGATCGGGAGAGCAACGAGCGGGAGCACGTCCCTGAACAGGATCCGGCGCGGTTTAGCCCCGAGCGAGAGAGCTGTCGTGACCCAGTCGCGTTGAGAGATGGCAAGGGAGGTGGCTCGGGCGATGCGGGCATAGGCAGGGATGGACAACACGTCGATGGCAATGATGACGTTCTGGAGGCTCGGTCCGAGGAAGGCCACGAGCGTCAGGGCGAGGATCAGCCCGGGGAGCGTCAAGAGTACGTCGGTGATCCAGACGACGATCACGTCGACGATGCCCCGATAGAAGCCGGCGATCACTCCCATCAAGCCGCCGATGCCGACACCTACGATCACCGACGAGACGCCGATGATCATCGTCGCGCGGGCTCCGGTCACGACCTGGCTGAAGAGGTCGTCACCGATCTGGTCGGTGCCGAACAGGTGCGCCAGGGTGGGTGCCTGGAGAGGCGGCCCTACGTTTGGCATGTTGGGGTTGGGCAGCGGCAGAAGGTTGCAGAAGATCGCCGCGAAGATGACGAGGCCCATCCAGGAGATCGCGATCCAGAAAGCAGGGCCGAGCTTTAGCCGGGTGAACTGGCTCTCCATCGGGGCGGCCGGAAGCGACAAAGCATCTCGATGGGCTGCCGTCAGCCCTGGATCGGCGAGAACTTCGTCGGCAGCGAGTCTCGCTTCGGCAGCATCGGCCAGAGCGGCTCTCATGCCTTCTTCGGCTCGACTCGTCACCGAGGGATCCAGCTCCCGCCGCAACCTGCGGCGGCTCGGTGTCGTCGTCGTGTCAGCCGATGAGTCGGGCACGGCGAATCCTTGGGTCGAGCACGGTGTAGAACGCGTCGGTGAGGAAGTTGACGGTCACGAATCCGGAAGCGACAAGGACGACCAGGCCTTGCACCATCAGGTAGTCCCGTTTCAGGATCGAGGCGATGAACAGTGTGCCTATGCCTGGCAGAGCGAAGATGTTCTCGACGATGAGGGCGCCCGCCAGCAGACCGCCGACGCTCAGGCCGACGAGGCTCACCAAAGTGAAGCTCGAGGGGCGCAGCGCGTGGTGGCGGAGGATGTACCACCGCGAGAAACCCTTGGATCGCGCCATCAAGATGAAGTCCGACTTGAGCGTCGTTATGAGGTCCCCGCGAAGTACGCGGGCGAACAGCGCGAGCTGTCCGGCGGCGAGGACAAGCGAAGGCATCAAGAGCGACTGGGGCGTGGCGACGATGGCCGGCGAGTACCCGCCCCCGAGGGTGAACCAGGTCGTCTCACCACTGGCTGGGAAGATATGGAACTTGACCGCGAAAATGAAGATCATGAACGGTCCGAGCACGAAGGCAGGGAGGGCCAACAGCGCCAACGTCGAACGGCTGACCATCTTGTCGAACCATCCGCCGGGTTTGAGGGAGCAGAACATCGCCGTCGGGACCGCAATGCCGAGTGAGATTACCTCGGCAATGATCATGAGTTCGATGGTGAGCGGGAGGTGCTCGAAGATGGCGCTCGCAACATTCTGACTGCTGACGTATGACTCCCCGAGATTCCCCTGCAGCGCATGACCGAGCCAGATTAAGTAGCGATCCCATATCGGGTGGTTGAGGCCGTACTGGAGGGTGACCAGCCTGCGGGCGGCCGCGTCACCCGCGCCTGGCCCGAGGATGGTGTTGATCGGACTGCCCGGTAGCAGGTTCAACAAGAAGAAGCTGAAGAGGGTAACTGCGAAGACGACGGACACCATTCGCACGAATCGCCACCCGATGTACCTCAACATCGATGGAGCTCAGCGATCGGTCAGCTGCTCAGCCAGAGCTGATCGATCCACGGGGTCGCATCGGAGTTGAGGGTGTCTTGTTTCTGACCGTTGGGGAACACCATGTCCCCGAGGCCGTGGGTATTCGGCGCGGAGACGAGCGCATTCGGTCCACGGCCGAGCCAGATGTAGGGCGCCTCCGCGGTGAACTGCTTCCAGACATTGCCGTACGCGGCTTTCCGGGCTGCGAAGCTGGGATTCTCTCGCCCGATCTGGAGCTGGGTGTCGGTGATGGTATCCGAGAGCCGTGCGAAGTTGAGCGCCACCGCTCCATCGGGATGCGCGTTCGTCGACAGCCACCAGGTGGCGTCGATGTCAGGGTCGATGTCCCCGAACTGGGTCCAGCAGTTGGCCTGGTAGCTACCGAAGATGGCGTTGTTGATGTAAGTCGCCTGCTCGGTGTAGCTAAGGGTGACGTCGATGCCCACCTTCTGCCACTGCGCCTCCACGAGCCGCATCGCCTGTGGGTTCGTTCCCGAGTCCGTGCAGCCGAGCGTGAACTTCACCGGGCCCGAGGTGTGGGTCTCCGAGTGATACGCCGCGACGTCAGCCTCGGCAGTTTTCAGGTTCGGCGACTCGGGATAGCCAGACGGCACGTACCACTTCGACTTCGGGCCGTAGGGCTCGGTGACGACAGACCCGAGGCCAAGGTCGATCTCGGTATTCAGCTGTTGCTGACTGGTTGCGTACTCGAGCGCCTGACGGAGCTTCAGGTTGTTGAGCGGCGCTGCGTCGGTGTTCAACATGATGAAGACCGGCACGTCGAGGTACTGCAGGAAGTACTGGTAGGTGGTCTGAGACTGGAGCTGCTTGATCTGGGAGGCCTCAGCCGTGTACATGAAATTAAGCTGGTTCGACGTGAGCGTCTGGTATTCCGTCGTCGGGTCGACGTACACGTGGAACACGATCTGGTCGACGTGCGCAACGCCGGGACGCCAGTAGTTGGGATTCTTCTTGACGGTCAGCGTCCCGCCCGGGGTCCACTGCACGAAGATGTACGGGCCGGAGCCGATCGGCTGGGTGGTTGACGTGGTCTTGGACTGGAGTTGGGCCGGGGCGGCTACGTAGCCTGCTTGCGAGGCGAGCACTGCCGGGAACGCCACCCATGGCTCGCTCATCGTCACCTTCACCGTCAGGTTGTTGGTGGCGACGGCCTTAGACATCGGGAGCAACGCCTGACCGACAAGCGCCGACGCCTTCCCGAGTGTCAGCTGCAGGGCAACCGCAGCAGCGTTAAGGGGCTGGCCGTTCGAGAACTTGATGTTTGGCCGGAGACCGATCGTCCAGGTCATGTAGTTCGTGCTGTGCGTCAACGACTTGGCGAGGTAAGGGACCGCCACGCCGGCAGAGTCATAGGCACACAGGGGGTCGAAGAAGGTCTGGGCGACGAAGTAGCCGGCCGCAGCCCACTCGCTCGTCACGGGATCCCAACCGTCGGTCTCCGCGTTGAGGCCGATATTGAGGGTGCCGCCGTTCTGCGGCGCCACGGTGGTTGTCGGCCCACTGCCTGTAGTCGCAGTGGTGCCGCTCCCCGAGTTGGTACCCTTGGCGCAGCCCGAGACGATCAAGGCCATCGCCACTACCGACACGAGCCAGGCGCGCTTCTTCATCTGATCTCCCCCTCTTGCTGGCACCTCGCCAGAGGACCCGCAACCGGTTTGACTGGTTTACGGATGTATCTAAGTTACGGATTGTTTACCACTCCGACCGCTCGCCGTGCAGGCGACATTTCCTTTAGCCTCTTTGTCGATGGTCTTCACGGGACTAGTCTCACCGACGCTTGCCATCAACGAAGAGGTTCGCCACGCGGCGGCCGGTGTTGCCACCCTGCCTGGTTCCGCCTTCGGCCAAGGTGAAGACGTCCTTGCCCTCCGTATCGCCACCAGCCTGCTCTACGGCCTCGACGACGAGCAGCGACTAAGCGCTCTTCACCACGAGAGTCCCGCTTCACTGCCTTGGATCAAAGGTCAGCTCGACGCGATTGCTGCAGCCTTGCAGGCGTTGCTGCACGACCGCTGACTCGGGTGCGAGCCATGGCCCAGGCGCCATTCAGTATCTCGGCTGAAGCGTCTGATTCCCCCGACTCTCTCAGGCTCATCGTCGCGCTCGACGACCTCCTGAACGGCCTTTACGTGATCGAGAACAACTTTCTCGAGGTGTCAGCCGACGAATTCGAGGCCGGCCACGGGACCTTCCTAGTCGCGCGCGAGGCGGGCATCGCCGTCGGATGCGGCGGCGTGCGGCTCATATCGCCCGAGGTGGCCGAGGTGAAGCGAATGTTCGTGGTGCCCGCAACACGACGGCGCGGAATCGCGGCGCTCATCCTTGCTGCCCTCGAAGAATGGGCTGTCCAGGCGGGAGCCGACAAGGTCGTCTTAGAGACAGGCTTTCGCCAGCCCACTGCCATGAGGCTGTACGAACGGGTCGGCTACGTCGAAGTTCCCGGCCTCGGCCCCTACGCCGAGTCGGGACAGAGTAGGTGTTACGAGAAAGTGTTCGGTGATTTGAGGCTATATTGAGCAGATGCTCAACCTAACCGCTCAAGAACCGCCAGCCAGCCCGTGGTAAGGGCCGGAAGCGCCAGCCGCCCGGCTGCGCGCTCGACGGCAACCCGCAGCGCTCTCGTCGAAGCGACAATCGAGGTCCTGCGCGAGGAGGGCTTTGCAGCGGCGACCGCACGCTCCATCGCGGCGCGCGCCGGGTGCAATCAGGGCCTCGTCTTCTATCACTTCGGCTCGGTTGCCAAGCTTCTTCTGGCAGCGCTCGACGAGGTGAGCGCGCAACGGCGACACCGATACGACGAGGCGCTCGCGGGGGTGAGCCGGCCAAGTGAGCTCGTGGAGCTGGCGGCGAGGATCTTCCGCGAAGACCTCGATACCGGTGACGCGGCGTTGTTAGTCGAGATGATCGCCGGGACGACGTCGACACCTGGACTCGGAGGGGAGGTGAAGGCGCGGGTTGCACCTTGGACCGAGTTCGCGACCGGGGCACTCGAGAGGGTGATCGGCGACTCTCCGTTCGCCGGCGTCGTCGCGCCCTCGGAGATCGCGCACGCGGTCGTGGCTCTGTACTTGGGCCTCGAGCTTCTCTCTCACCTCGACGGTGACCGGGAGCCGGCGCTTGCCCTCTTCGACCGCGTACGTCAGCTGGCCGCCTTGGCTGACATGGTCACCGCTTCCCCGCGAGCCCAGTCATGATCGCCGGACCCCGTCTCGACACCGGCCTCGACGTGGTGACCGGCGCGTTCAGCTACTCCGGTCGGGCCATCTCCCGCCATTTGCTCGAATCGGGTCGGCGAGTCCGCACGCTCACCGGTCACCCCGAGAGGGGCCTTGGTCAGTCCGCTATCGAACCACGGCCGCTCGACTTCGACGACCCGCCCGGCCTGGCGGCGTCACTCGAGGGGGTGACGACTTTGTTCAATACGTATTGGGTTCGTTTCGCCCACGATGGAGTCGACCACGATCTCGCCGTTCAGAACTCGCGCACCTTGTTCCACGCTGCACGCCGGGCCGGGGTGCGAAAGATCGTCCACGTCTCGATCCTCAACCCGTCGATCGCCTCGCCCTACCCCTACTTCCGCGGCAAGGCGCTCACCGAGCGCGCGCTCGCCGAGTCCGGCCTCCCCTACGCCGTCTTGCGGCCCACGGTCCTCTTCGACGAGCGAGGCGTTCTGCTCAATAACATCGCCTGGCTGCTCCGGCGGCTCCCGGTGTTCGCCGTTGGAGGTCACGGGGACTACCGCATACGTCCCACTCACGTCGACGATCTCGCCCGGCTTGCGCTAGAGGCCGCGACGTGGACCGACGATCGGATCGTCGATGCTGTCGGTCCGGAGCGTCCGACGTTCATCGAGTTGGTCCACCAGATCCGGTCCGCTGTGGGCAGCCGGGCGCGCATCGTCCGCGTGCCCGCTCCGCTGCTCATCGGAGCGTCGAGATTGCTCGGCGCAGCCCTGCACGACGTGCTCCTCACGCCGGCGGAGTATCACTCGATGGCCGACGGCCTGGCTGACTCCGAAGCCCCGGCCACCGGCACCGTCGCCCTCTCGGCATGGTTAGCCGAGCACTGTGACAATCTCGGCATGCGGTACCAGAACGAGCTCGAC
This sequence comes from Acidimicrobiaceae bacterium, assembly GCA_003136185.1. Lineage (GTDB taxonomy): Bacteria > Actinomycetota > Acidimicrobiia > Acidimicrobiales > Bog-793 > Palsa-601. The sequence continues at coordinate 6,700 of PLDN01000177.1, forward strand.
ATTCATTTTCGCTCGAGGCCCTTCCCTGATGCCCGCTCGAAAGAGCTCGAATGAGCGACGATTGGAGGACCGATGACGACGATTCCTTATGAGCTCGGGCTGTGCGAGGTGGCCGAAGGGGTCTACGCCTACCTCCAGCCCGACGGCTCCTGGGGGTTCAGCAACGCCGGTCTTGTCACAAGTAGTGGCGAGTCGCTTCTCGTCGACACGCTCTTCGACCTGAAGCTGACGAGGGCGATGCTCGCCGCAATGGAGGCAGTGACGGTGGACGCTCCCATCTCGACGGTGGTCAACACACACGCGAATGGAGACCACTGCTACGGCAATCAGCTCTTGGGTGGAGCGAGGATCATCAGCTCCGCCCACACTGCGACCGAGATGATCGAGCTGCCGGCTTCGGCGCTGCATGCTCTGAAGGGTCTCGATCTTGGTGAGGTCGGTAACCGTTTCGTTGAGGAGGCCTTCGGAGCCTTCGAGTTCGGAGATATCTCGCTAGTGTCCCCGACCGAGACCTTCAGCGGCTCGCTCACAGTGACGATCGGCGACCGTGAGATCGAGTTGATCGAGGTCGGGCCGGCCCACACCGGCGGCGACGTGATCGTCCACGTACCCGACGCCGCAACGGTGTTCACCGGTGACATCTTGTTCATTGGGTCAACGCCGATAATCTGGGCGGGGCCGACGGCGAACTGGCTCAGCGCCTGCGACCGGATCCGCCAGCTCCATCCGACCGTTGTCGTGCCGGGTCACGGACCGGTCGCGGGACTCGATGCTCTCGCGTCGCTCGAGGGCTACTTCAGCTGGCTCCATGGTGAGGCGTCCGCGAGGGCACACGCGGGTATGAGCGCTCTTGATGCTGCATTCGACATCGAGCTGGGCGAGTACGCCGAGTGGCTCGACTCTGAGCGCATTGTCATAAACGTGGATGCGATCTTCGCGGAGCTGGTCCCGGGTCACGAGCGACTTGATGCTCTTACGATGATGAAAGAACTCGGTCGGTACCGGGCAAGTCGCGGGTAAAACCCGTGAAGACACCTACCGAATGGGCATTTAAGCTGTCTGCGGCCGTGGAAGTGCGGTGAGGTGCGTTGTCAGCGAGACTGGCGGGAATGAACGAATCTGACGGCGAGCTGACGGCTTCGGGACCGCTCGTCGCCAGCCAGGCGTGAGGCGCCCGTCGAAAGAGATCTCACGACGTTCACAAGCTTCACTGAGCAGATGCGGTGCCTCGGAGTGGTGGCCAGCTCGAATGCTCCTGGTTCCCCGATTCAGAATTCCCGGGCCTGCTGGACGAACCGCTCGACGGCGCGCTCTACGACCTTTTGCGCGACCGCTACGGCCGGGGGCCGACGCACGCGCGGGAGATGCTGGAGCCGGTCACGACGGATCGGCGCACAGCACGGCTGCTCGGGGTCCTCGTCGGTACGCCGTTGCTGCTCGTGGAGCGGACTGCGTACGACCGGCAAGGGCGGCCGGTGGAGTTCAGCCGGGATCTGTTTCTTGGGGAGCGGACGCGGGTCGTCGTGTGGAGCTTCGAGGTTCCAGGCGGCAAGCACCCGGCAGCCAAGCTGGGATAAGTATTTGACCTTGTTACGCGAGCGAGCCCGGGGATCCCTTGGGAACCCCGGGCCGCTCGACTGCCCCCATCCGTTTTTTAAGTATCGGCCGGGATCGGGTTGGGCTTGAGTGATTTCGGGCGCTCTAGGTCTTCACCGCAGTAGGCGATCCAGGGATCCGGCGCCGAATGGATCCCGAGACACGTTGTAGAGCAGCACTGTCCCGGCATCGTTGAAGAGCGGAATCGGCTACTCACGGGAAATTCCCACGAAGCGTAACCTCGCCAGCAACGTATACCAGTCGGAGACCGACGGCCGTCGTCCTCTGCTCAGTCGCCGAGCGCTCGGCGGTCGGCTTTACGTTTGGATTGGCGGCGTTTGTCCTCGAGTCGTGCCTCGACGGAGCCTCGCGTCGGCCGCGTCGGCCTGCGCGGTCGCGGTGCTCGCGCGGCGTTGTCGAGGCGGCCCATGAGTCTCCGGGTCGCCTCCTGGCGGTTCGCCAACTGGGACCGCTCGCTTGCCGCGACGACCCGCACCTCGTCGCCGAGCTTGGCCCGGATGCGCCGCACGCTGTCCGTCGGCCCGCCGATCTCGGCGAGGTCGCACGTGAGTTCCACGCGGGAGTCCGTCTTGTTGACGTGTTGGCCACCCGGGCCGCTCGAGCGAGAGAAACGCCAAGACAGCGAACGTTGCGGGATCCTGATCGCTGACTTCGTGACGAGCTCGCCGGACGGCGGGTCGCTCATCTGGTGCCCGATCAGCTCGGCAGGCTTGCCTCGATCGCCTCGATGACCTCGGGGGCCTCAGGGTCGACGAGCGGGCGGAAGCGGCGCACGTCGCCACCTGGGGCTACGAGGAACTTCTCGAAGTTCCACTGGATGTCGCCGGCCTTACCCTCGGCGTCGTCGACGGCGGTCAGCTGGTCGTAGAGCGAGTGACGGTCGTCGCCGTTGACCTCGACCTTCTCGGTCATCGGGAAGGTCACGCCGTAAGTCGTCGAGCAGAAGGTCTTGATCTCATCCGAGGAGCCAGGCTCCTGTTCGCCGAACTGGTTGCAGGGCACTCCGAGGACGCTGAAACCGCGTCCCTCGTATTTCTTCTGAAGGCGCTCGAGCCCTTCGTACTGCGGGGTGAGGCCGCACTTCGAGGCGACGTTGACGATGAGGACGCTCTTGTCGGCGAAATCGTGAAGATCGAGTGGTTCGCCATCGAGGGTATGGATGGGCGTGTCGTAAAGAGCCATGCCCGAGAGCGTATCGGTCGGGCCTCTCGGTGTGCCGCCCTCGCTCAGGCGTCCCCGAGCGGGCGGTCATGCGGCATCTCACGCATCGTGGTGAGCGCATGCACTGCGAGCTCACCATCCTGAAAGAAACGAGTAGCCACGAATGCCGTCCGCCCCCTTCTCCGCTCGAGCGTGCTCTCGATCGTGAACCTCGGGCCGGTGATCGGGTCGAAGTAGTCGATCCGCATGTTCGTGGTGGCGAGCCAGCTGCGCCGTGCACCGGGCTGGCGGGGCCGGCCGGCCCGGACCGTGAAAAGGGCGATCATGTCGACGTAGGTCGGCGTGAAGCCGCCGAACAGCTGACCGCGCGGGTTGCGGACGTGAAGTGGCAGGTCCACCTCGATCCGGAGGTAGCCCTCGCGCTCTTCGAGCAGATCCCACTCGTAGGCCCGCAGGAAGTCGCCCGCAGGGTGCCCCCTACCTATGAGCCGTCCGGGCTCCGGTCCTGTCCAGGCGCGCATGGACAGGCTCTCCGCCGCGGGCGCTCCGGGCGCGTCGTTGTCGTCCGGCATCAAAGCTCGGTTATCGCGGGGATCACCTCGGTGCCGAGTATCTCGAGCTGGTAGAGCGTCGACACGTCGGGCACCGCCCCGTGGGCAACGGAGAAACCGAGCTCAGCCAACTTCCCCAATGCATCGACTGTCTGTTGGGCGTTCTCTCCGTTCGGCCCGACGTCGAAGCGGAACAGAGCCGTCTTCTCTATCTCGTCGTAGTCCCGCCCGACATCCTCGCAGTGCTGGCGCAGCACGTCGAGCTTGTGAGGGAGGTCCGGCCCGGGGAACAGATTGCAGGCGTCGGCGTACTGCGCGACGAGCCGGAGCGTCTTGCGCTCGCCCGATCCTCCGATGAGTATCCGCGGCCGGGGCTTCGAAAGCGGGGGTGGCGAGTTGAGCGTCCGGGCGAGTCGGTAGTGCTTGCCCTCGTAGGCCTTGTCTTCGCCGTCGAACATCTGGCGGCAGATCTGCAGCGTCTCTTCGAGACGCTCGAACCGCTCGGCAGTCGGCGAGAAGGGCAACCCGAGCCCGAGGGCTTCGGGTTCGTTCCAGGCAGCGCCGATCCCGAGCATCGCGCGGCCGCCCGAGAGGACATCGAGAGTCGTCACCTGTTTCGCGAGCAGGCCCGGCGGGCGGTAGACGCAGCCGGTTACGAGCGTCAACAGCGTGATCGACTCAGTCTTGCCGGCAAGGTAGCCGAGTGTCGTGTAAGCCTCGAGCATCTCGAGCTCGGGTGGGCCGACCATGACGATCTGCCAGACATGGTCCATCACCGACAGCCGGTCGAAGCCGGCCTCCTCGGCAGTCTTCGCGACGATGGCAAGATCTCGGGCGAGATACGCCTGTCCGTCCGGATAGGTGAAGTTGGGAAGGTGAAGTCCTAGTCGCACGTGGCTGTTCTAGCGGTTCGTCCGGCGGTTCACGCCTCGGCGAGGGCACCTGTGCCGTGTGTCATCTTCGTCAAGCGAAGATGACGGTGCAGACGGCGCCAAACACGATGCAGTAGATGGCAAAGGGCCAGAGCCGCTTGGTCTCAAAGTACCGGAGCAGGAACTTCACCGAGACGAGCGCCGCGCCGGCTGCGAACAGCGCCCCGACGAGAGTTTGGCCGCGGACCCCGCTCCCGAGAGATCCCATGAGGTCGGGCAGCTTGACGACACCGGCGCCGAGGATGATGGGGGTAGCCAGAAGAAACGCAAACCTTGCTGAATCCTCGTGGTTCAACCCTCTCACGAGCCCCGCCACCATCGTTATGCCCGATCGGCTGATGCCAGCGATCAGCGCCGAGATCTGGGCGACTCCGATGACCCCGGCCTCTTTGTAATCGAGCGTGTCGAGCTCCCGCTTGGGTTTGATGCCGTGACGCTCCTTGTTCTCGACGCCTCGCCGGACTCCCTCGCCGAACAGGAGGATCAGGCCGTTCGCGATGAGGAAGATCGACGCCGCCAGCGGGTGAGTGAACAGGACCCGGAGGGGGTGCTCGAGGAGGAGCCCTGTGATGCCTGCCGGGATCGTCGCGACGACGAGTAGCCAGCCGAGTCGTGAGTCAGGACTGTCGACCGTCCGGGTGCGGACGGAGGTGAACATCGCCTTAATGATCCGGGCCCAGTCCTTCCGGAAGTTGAAGACGAGAGCGAGCGCGGTCCCGACGTGCAACCCGACGACGAAGGCGAGCCAGTACGACTCGGGGTCGCTCTCGACTGCCCAGACGTTCTGCCAGCCGAACAGCCTCGGGAGTATCACGGTGTGACCGAGGCTCGAGATTGGGAAGAGCTCGCTCACCCCCTGGATCAGGCCGAGGATTATGGCTTGCAGGTACGAGATCCCGGGGTGGACGTGATGGTGCATCGGCCGGGCAGCCTACTGGTGTAACTAGCCGGTCTTGGGGAGGGGGACCGTCTCAGATCTTCGCCCAGGCCTCCTCGAGCACGTGGCGGAGGATGGACTCGATCTCGTCGAAGTGCTGCTGGTCACAGATGAGCGGCGGCGATAGCTGGATGACCGGGTCGCCTCGGTCGTCCGCACGACAGATCAGGCCTGCCTCGAACAGGGCAGGCGAGAGGAATCCGCGCAGGAGCGACTCGGCCTGCTCGTGCGTGAACGTCTCTCTTGTCTCCTTGTCGCGGACGAGCTCGATCCCGTAGAAGTAGCCGGCGCCGCGGACGTCACCAACGATGGGCAGATCCAGCAGCTTCTCGAGCGTCGCCCTGAAGTTGGGCTCGTTCTGGCGGACGTGCTCGAGGAGACTTTCGCGCTCGAACACGTCGAGGTTCGCGAGTGCCACGGCACAGGACACCGGGTGTCCACCGAACGTGATGCCGTGAGCGAAGCTCGCTTCTTCCTTCAAGAACGGCTCCATGAGCTTGTCGCTCGCGATCATCGCCCCGATCGGTGCGTAACCGCTCGTCATTCCCTTTGCACACGTGATGATGTCCGGGACATACCCGTACCGGTCGCAGGCGAACATCTCGCCGAGTCTCCCGAAGGCACAGATGACCTCGTCGGAAACCATAAGGACGCCGTACCGGTTGCAGATGTCGCGCACGTGCTCGAGGTAGCCCTCGGGTGGTGGGAAGCAGCCGCCGGAGTTCTGGACCGGCTCGACATACACCGCCGCGACCGTCTCGGGACCCTCGAACTCGATGATCTGCTCGATCGAGTCGGCGCAGCGAAGCGTGCACGAATCGAGGTGGGAACAGTCGATGCACCGGTAGCGGTTGGTATTCATCGCCTTGCGGGCGCCTGGGACGAGGGGCTCGAAGGGCTGGCGAGCCGACGGGATGCCCGTGATCGAGAGCGCTCCCATCGTGGTGCCGTGGTAGGCGATGTTGCGGCTGATCACCTTGTAGCGCGATGGCTGGCCGATCGCCCGGAAGTACTGGCGCGCGAGCTTCCAGGCCGTCTCGACGGCCTCGCTCCCACCGGTTGTGAAGAAGATGCGATTGAGATCACCCGGGGCGTAATCCGCCAAGCGATCGGCGAGCTCGATGCTCTTCGGGTGGGCGTAGGACCAGAGGGGGAAGTAGGCGAGCTTTTCTGCTTGAGCGCGTGCAGCCTCGGCGAGTTCCTTCCGGCCGTGGCCCACTTGGACGACGAACAGGCCGGAGAGGCCGTCGAGGTATTTGTTGCCCTTCGAGTCGTAGACGTAGGCGCCTTCGCCCCGCTCGATGACGGGGATCTCGTGATGCTCGTTGTAGGCACCCATGCGGCTGAAGTGCAGCCAGAGGTGGTCCCTTGCGTCCTGGTTGAGCTCGCTGTCGGTGCGGCTTTTGTACGTTGTCATGTCTTCCTTTTCATCGGGTTCCCCACGCGTAGGTCTGTTTCACGAGGCGCAGGTAGACGAAGGTCTCCGTCTCACGCACGCCTTCGATGCTGCGAATCGACTCGTCGAGCAAGCGCAGCAGATGCTCGTCGTCCTCGCAGATGAGCTCGACCAGCAGGTCGAACGAGCCGGCGCAGAGCACGACGTACTCGAGCTCGGGCAGCTTCGATAGCCGCTCGGCGACCGCCCTCAGATCACCTTCGGCCTTGATCCCAACCATCGCCTGCCGGGAGAAGCCAACCGTCATCGGGTCAGTCACGGCCACGATCTGCATCACGCCATCGTCGAGCAGGCGCTTCACGCGCTGGCGGACGGCGGCCTCGGAGAGGCCGACGTCCTGCGCGAGGGCCGCGTAAGAGCGCCGGCCGTCTTCCTGCAAGGCTTCGACGAGCTGCCTCGAGACCTCGTCGAGCGGGGTTCCCGGCGTCCGGGGTCGGCGGGCGAGCGCGTCGCGGGAGTCGGCCGCGTCAGGGGAGGTGGTCGTCGAGCTGTTGCGAATCGACATCGCTCGAGCGCTCCCTTTCTCCACGGCGTTACTTCTTCGTGCTCGCGTCGTACACTGATATTGCCTGGGCCGCAGGTGGCCAAAGTGCTGCTCATTGTCACATCGCCACGGTTCATTGTCAATGGAATCCGTTGTCAGTACGCTAGTAGACAACTGATTCCGAGGAATCACACTCGATAGACCCGATCTGAAGAAGGAGCCTCCAGTGGCCGATCTGCCTCAGCGCCGCGCCCTCGTCACCGACATTCCAGGGCCTCGTTCGATCGCGCTCATGGCGCGCCGGCGGGCTGCAATACCGGACGGTGTCGGTGGCACGATGCCCGTCTTCGCAGCCCAGGCGTCGGGCGGCGTTGTGCTCGACGTCGACGGCAACTCGTTCATCGACCTTGGTGCCGGCATCGCAGTGCTCAATGTCGGCTCGAGCGCGCCGCTCGTGTCCGCCGCGATCGCCGAGCAGGCTGCCGCGTTCACCCACACCTGCTTCCAGGTGACGCCGTACGAGTCGTACGTGGAGCTGGCGGAGCGGTTGAACGCTCTCGTACCGGGCGACGTCGAGCGGCGTTCGTACTTCGTGAACTCAGGCGTCGAGGCGGTCGAGAACGCTGTGAAGGTCGCCCGCCTCGCGACCGGGCGCCAGGCCATCGTCGCCTTCGACCACGCCTTCCACGGCCGGACGTTCATGGGTATGACGCTCACGGCGAAGGCCTCGCCTTACAAAAAGGGCTTCGGCCCGCTCGCTCCCGAGGTGTACCGGCTGCCCTACTCCTATCCCTACCGGTGCTCGGCTGGGGCGTCTTACGAGGAGTGCGGCCCGGCGTGCGCGGAGGCTGCCATCACGATCATGGATCGTCAGATCGGCGGCGACCGGATTGCCGGCTTGTTGGTCGAGCCGATCTTGGGCGAGGGCGGCGTGATCGTGCCGGGGGCCGGGTTTCTCGAGGCTTTGGCGGAGTACTGCACCGCGAACGGGATCGTCTTCATCGCCGACGAGGTGCAGGCCGGGTTCGCCCGCACCGGTCGTTGGTTCTCGAGTGAGCACTTCGGGCTCGTGCCGGACATCATCACGACCGCCAAGGGCTTGGGTGGTGGCTTGCCGATCGGTGGGATCACCGGCCGGGCGGACCTCCTCGACAAGGTCCACGCTGGTGGGCTGGGATCGACGTTCGGCGGCAACCCGCTGNNATGGGAGCGGTCGAATTCGTCTCCGACCTTGAGTCGAAGACGCCCGACCCTGGCGCTGCTACCCGTGTGCTGGCCCGCTGCCACGAGGAGGGCGTGATCGCGCTCAAGGCCGGGACGTTCGACAACGTCGTGCGAATCCTGCCGCCGCTCGTCATCGCGGACGACCTGCTTGTCGAGGGCCTCGAGATCATGGAGAAGGCGATCCGGTCGCTCTAGCGCGCACTGATCCTTGACGTAGTGCAGCGCGACGGCCGCGCTGCGCGTGTCCTTCAGTGTGAGAATCGCGCTGGAGGAGGTTGAGTGGGCGGCTCGGGCGAGGAGGAGTTCGAGCGTTTCTTCAGGGGGCAGGCGAGGTCGCTGATGCGACAGGCCTACCTATTGACGGGGGACGCCGGCGAGGCCCAAGACCTCGTCCAGGAGACGATGATCCGCGCCTGGCGTGAGTGGCCGCGGCTGCAGGGATATGACGACCCCGGCGCGTGGGCTCGACACGTGCTCCACCGGCTGGCGATCGGGCGGTGGCGACGACTCACGGTTCGGCGGCGTCATGACCGGGCGGACCTGCGCGTCGTGCCGGCGGTCGACGGCGACACCTTGAGCGGCAACGGAGTGGTCGATCGGGAGATATACGACTCGATCCGGCCTGCTGGAACACCCGCCCCTGGCGCGGTCGAGCCGAAGGAGCAAGGTCAGCTCTATCTCTCTGTTCTCGCCGAGATGCAGCGACTTGTCCGTCAAGCACGGCGGGCTCTCGCGATTGCCACAAGGCACCATTGACGTTCTTTCGAGCCGGCGCGTAGCAAATAGTAGCTGTCAAAGCTACACTAGCCTCATGGCTCGCACAATTGCCCAGCGAGAGCTGCGGAACGACAACGCACGGGTTATCGAGAAGGTCGCTGCAGGCGAGTCCTTCGTCGTGACGCGCAACGGTGTCCCCGTCGCCGAGCTGAGCCCGATTCGAGCGAGTCGGCGGACCTTTGTCCCGAAAGCGGAACTAGTTGTGCTCGCGGCGGCTGGTCCACACATCGACGCGTCTCTCTTTCGGGCCGACACGGATCGCATTATCGATCAGGAGCTCTAGGTGACTTCGGGCTTGCTCGACACGTCTGTTCTCATCGATTGGGACGATCCAGCGGTTATGAATGCATTGCCCGACGAGGCTGCTGTCGCCTCTATCACCCTCGCCGAGCTGGCGGCCGGCCCGCACCTTGCCTCGACGCCCTCCGAGCGGGCTAGCCGCCAAGCGCGGCTTCAACAGGTTGAAGCGACCTTCGAGCCTCTCGTCTTCGATGCAGCGAGCGCCCGTAGTTATGGCCAGGTGGTCGCGGCGGTCGCGGCCGCCGGTCGCTCGCATCGCCGCCGAATCGCGGATCTGCTCATCGCCGCAGTCGCGCACTCCAACGGTCTGGAGCTCTTTACCCGCAATCCGGACGATTTCGCCGGCCTGGAAGGCCTGCTGTCGATCGTCGCTGTCTGACGGCAATCGTTGTCCGGAAGCGGCACAGCTTCGTGCCGCTGACGAGCAACGAGTTGCCGGCTCAGTCCCCGGTCAACCTCGCCAGCGCGCCCGCCAACCGCGAAGGCCGACCAGACCGCGACTCGAGAACATCGGCGACCTGCATCACCCGCAACCCGGCGTTGACGCCCAGCCACCGCCACGGCTCGGGCTCCCACTGAGGGCTCTCGTGGCCGACCCACGGCAAGCCGACTAGCTCGCTCGGACGCTCGAGAATCAGGTCAGCCAACGTCCGCCCGGCCAGGTTGGTGCAGCCGACGCCGTCGCCGACGTAACCGCCGGCCGAAGCGACTCCCGCCCGGCGATCGAGTCGTACGGACGGGAACCAGTCTCGGTGAACGCCGATCGGGCCTCCCCAGCGATGAGTGATCCCGAAAGTCCCCAGATGCGGAAACAGCTCAGTGATCGCCCTTCGAAGCGACTCGTGTACCCGATCGTCGCGATCGAACTCGTCGCGGACCTCGGAGTTGTAGTGGTACGGAGCGCCCCGTCCGCCGAACGCCAGCCGGCCATCGGCGGTCACCTGCCCGTAGATGATGAGGTGCCGACCGTCGCCGAACGTCGCACCGGCGGCCAACGCGGACCCGAGCGACGCCACCCGATCGTCGCCTAACGGCTCGGTCGCCACCATCAGCGAGTAGATCGGCACGACGTCGTGCTCGTGGCCGGCGAGACCAGGCGTATATCCCTCGGTGGCAAGGACAACGGTCCCAGCTCGCACCCGCCCAGCCCGCGTCACGACCACGGGCCGCGGACCGGGGACGATGTGCAGCACCTCGGTTCCCTCGAACACAGACACCCCAGCCCGTTCCACCGCGCCGGCCAACCCCCGAGCCAAGCGGCCAGGGTGAATCGCCGCGCAATGCGGCGTGAACAGCGCTCCCCGGACTCCCGAGCCACGGAACATCGACGCAGCCTCGAGGCCCTCGCACCACCGCAGGTCCTCCTCGCCGATGCCCAACGCCCGGGCCCCGCTCAGTTCCTCTCCGAGAGACACGACCTGGGCCGCCGATCGAGCCGCCGTGACCATCCCGGACTTCCGGTACGAGCACTCGATCCCCTCGGCTTCGGCCACCCGCCCGACCTCGTCGACCGTGTCGTTCATCGCGATCCGCATCGCGTGCATCGCGTCCAGGCCGAATTCCCGCGCCAAGCGGGCGTGAGAGGCGGCGAAGAGGGCGGAGCACCAGCCTCCGTTACGACCCGAGGCGCCGTAGCCGACGATTTCCCGTTCCAGAACTGCGATCCGCAAAGACGGGGAAAGCTGCGAGAGGTAGTACGCCGTCCACAGCCCTGTATACCCACCGCCGACGATGGCGACGTCGACCTCGAGGTCACCGGGCAACGCAGGCCGGGGCACCACCGACTCCCCGAGTGAGTCCATCCAGTACGAGACGTGCTGGTAGTCGATCACGATCCGGCAGCCTACCTGCCTGCTCCGTCGTGGCACAGACGACTTTCAACCGAATCCGCCGCTCAACGCGCCTGACACGACGGAATCGCTTGTGAGCGGGCATCGAATCTGGGAGGATCGAGCCTGTTCAACAGTCGAGCGGAGGTCATGGTGTCACCCGATAACGGTTCCAGCGGCGCGGGCACGAGACGGTTGCAGAACTTCGTCGGCGGCAAGCTCGTCGACGCCGGCAGCGGCGAGACCACGCCGGTCATCAACCCCAGCACGGGGGAGGTCTACGCCGAGGCGCCCCGGTCCTCGGCAGCAGATGTCGACGCCGCGTTCCAGGCGGCCGCGACCGCCTTCGAATCCTGGGGCCAGACGACCCCGTCCGAGCGGAGCCGGGCGATCTACAAGATCGCCGATGCCCTCGAGGAGCGCGCCGAGGAGCTAGTCCGTGCCGAGTGCGAGAACACCGGCAAGCCGTTCGGTCTCACCATGAGTGAGGAGGTGCCGCCGATGGCGGATCAGATTCGTTTCTTCGCGGGTGCGGCGCGGGTGCTCGAGGGGCGGGCGGCGGCTGAGTACATGTCGGGCCACACGTCGTTCATACGCCGGGAACCGATCGGGGTCTGTGCTCAGGTGACGCCTTGGAACTACCCGATGATGATGGCCGTGTGGAAGTGGGCGCCGGCGATCGCGGCGGGGAACACCGTCGTGCTGAAGCCGTCCGACACCACCCCGGTCTCGACCGTGATGATGGCCGAGATCATGGCCGAGTACCTCCCAGAAGGGGTCTTCAACGTCGTGTGCGGCGACCGGAAGACAGGGCGCGCGCTCGTGGCGCACCCTACGCCCGCAATGGTGTCGATCACCGGTTCGGTGCGGGCGGGAATGGAAGTCGCGACCGCCGCCGCCGACGACCTGAAGAGGGTCCACCTCGAGCTCGGGGGCAAGGCGCCGGTCATCGTCTTCGACGACGCCGATCTCGAGAAGGCCGCCGAAGCCATTGCGATCGCCGGCTACTTCAACGCCGGGCAGGACTGCACGGCTGCCACTCGCGTGCTCGCCGGCCCACGGGTGCACGACGACTTCGTCTCGGCACTCGTCGAGCAGGCCGGCAACCAGAAGGTCGGAGGCATCGACGTGGAGGACGCCGACTTCGGGCCTCTCAACAACGTCAATCAGCTCGAGCGGGTGAGCGGTCTTGTCGATCGCACGCCCTCGCACGCCGAGGTCCTCACCGGCGGCCACCACGTCGGCGAGCGGGGCTACCTCTTCGAGCCCACTGTCGTCGCCGGGCTTCGCCAGGACGACGAGATGATCCAGAACGAGGTGTTCGGACCTGTCATCACCGTGCAGAGGTTCAGTGACGAAGCTGAGGCTCTTGCCTGGGCGAACGGTGTCCAGTACGGGCTTGCATCGTCGGTCTGGACCGCCGATCATGGACGAGCTATGCGGATGGCCAAACGCCTCGATTTCGGCTGCGTCTGGATCAACACCCACATCCCGCTCGTCGCTGAGATGCCGCACGGCGGGTTCAAGCACTCGGGATACGGGAAGGATCTGTCCATGTACGGTTTCGAGGACTACACCCGGATCAAGCACGTGATGAGCGCCATCGACTGATGCCAGCCGACCCAGACTCCGAGATCACGCTCGTCCCGCACTGGATCGGCGGAAAGCCGTTCCTCGGCGATGCCTCCAGCGATCAGCAGCGCACCGGCCAGATCGTCAATCCGGCCACCGGCAAGCTCTCGGGCGAGGTCATGTTCGCCTCGGCCGATGTGGTCGACCAGGCCGTGCGGGTCGCCGAGGAGGCATGGCAGTCGTGGCGGCACGTCTCGATCGCCGAACGGACGCGGGTGCTGTTCGGACTACGGGAGCTCCTCGTCGGTGCTAGCGACGAGCTCGCGTCCATCATCACGGCCGAGCACGGCAAGACCCACGCCGACGCGCTAGGCGAGATAGCCCGCGGCATCGACGTCGTCGAGTTCGCTTGCGGGGTGGGGGACCTCCTCCGTGGTGGCTACTCCGAGAACGTCTCGTCCAACGTGGACACTTTCTCGTTGCGTCAGCCACTCGGTGTAGTGGCAGGCATAACCCCGTTCAATTTCCCGGCCATGGTGCCGATGTGGATGTTCCCTGTCGCACTGGCCTGTGGCAACGCGTTCATCCTGAAGCCTTCGGAGAAGGACCCTTCAGCTGCTGTCTTCGTCGCCGGGCTCCTGGCGGACGCAGGCCTGCCGGACGGTGTCTTCTCCGTAGTTCACGGCGATAAGGAAGCCGTCGACGGGTTGCTCGGGCACCCGTTGGTGCGGGCCGTGAGTTTCGTCGGGTCCACCCCCGTCGCCCGCTATATCTACGAGACCGCCACGAAGGCGGGCAAGCGGGTGCAAGCGCTCGGGGGGGCGAAGAACCACATGGTCGTGCTGCCCGACGCCGATGTCGGTCAAGCTGCCGATGCGGCAGTCTCCGCCGGCTTCGGGTCTGCGGGAGAGCGGTGCATGGCGGTGTCGGTCGTGGTTGCGGTCGCCCAGGTCGCCGACGAGCTCGTCGGCGCCATTGCGGAGCGGATCTCGTCGATCACGGTTGGGCCGGGCGACGACCCTGACTCGGAGATGGGCCCGCTCGTGACCGAGGCCCATCGGGACCGGGTCGTCTCCTACGTCGAGGGCGCGGCCGCGACGGGCGCCCAGGTTGTGATCGACGGCCGGAGTCATGATCGGGTGGCGGCGGGAGAGGGCTGGTACCTAGGGCCGACGTTGCTCGATCACGTAGGACCCGACATGCCCTGCTACACCGACGAGATCTTCGGCCCGGTGCTCTGCGTCGTGCGGACGGCCTCTTATGACGAAGCGGTCGCCCTAGTGAATGCCAATCCCTACGGCAACGGAGTGGCGATCTTCACGAACGACGGCGGTGCAGCCAGGCGCTTCCAGCACGAGGTCGAGGCCGGCATGGTAGGTGTGAACGTCCCAATCCCGGTCCCGGTCGCCTACTACCCCTTCGGCGGTTGGAAGGCATCGCTCTTCGGCGACCTTCACGCCTACGGGCGTGACGGCGTCGCGTTCTACACAAGAGGCAAGGTCGTTACCTCGCGCTGGCCCGATCCGGCTTTGCGAGCAGGCGGAAGCGGCGGGGTACAGCTCGGGTTCCCGAGCACGGGGAAGCGCTAGGGGCGAGCCCAGCCCTTGAGGAATGCGGGCTCACGCGGGCGATTCGACCCCGATACCCGCGTGTAGCGCGGCCGAGCACAGTCGACTGTCGTAGGCGACGAACGCGGTCAGGTGGGCATTGACCGACAACGCACTCGCCAGATGGATGGCGTCAAGGCTCCTCAGCTCGTTCGGAGTGACCGTTGAGGCCTGCTCAACGATGGAGCGATCGATCGCAAGCAGATCAAGTCCCGCGAGAAGGGCCGTGGCAGAACCGATGGCGCCTTCGTCGATCCGCCGGCATGTCCGGAGAAGTTCGATCGTTGACAGCTCGCTGCTGATCTTGGGCAACTCGGCCCTTTGGGTGATCCATTCCGCCAGGGCGGCGCTTTCGTCCTCTTCGAACACCAGCTTCACGAGCGCCGAGGTATCGAGGTAGATCACGCGAGTCGGTCCTCGCGCATTCCGGCGAGGACCTCCGACGCCGGCTGCCCACCTGCGACCCTTCTGCGCTCGGGCAGTAGGAACGCCGAGCTCGCGGGCGCAAGGCGACCGGTCGAGATGAGACGGTCCCGTTCGGTGGCCGACGGGGTTGGCGACACGAGAAGAGCGATGAGCTTGCCCCGCTCGGTGACCTCGACTACTTCGCCCGCCTTCACTTTGTCCAGGTAGCGGCTGGCGTGCTGTCGCAGTTCTCGGATGCCGATTCTTGTCACCGACTAAATGTAGCACATGAAGTGCTACTTAGACCTAAGGCGCCCGCGGGGTGTCCTCTCGCATGTGCCAGGCTTCGCCATAGTCGGTGAACAGGTCCAGCATCGGCATCGGATCGAAGGCCTCCGGCCCGAGCACGCCCGCTCCCTGCCACTGACCGCCAGCCCGCAGCTCGAGGGCTACGACAGGAGCGATCGCCGTTTGCCAGACGACGGCTTGGCACCCGTGGCGTCCCATTGTCTCCGCGTTGTCGGAGACGTGGTAGAGGTACACCGCCCGCGGCGCACCGTCCTTGCCGAGCCCGTACACCGCCGTGCCGGCGCACGTCTTTCCACGCATGCGGTCACCGAGGGTTGCCGGGTCAGGTAGGCAGGCGACGACGAGGTCGCGGGGTGACACCTCGGCGCCGCGGACTTTGACAGGCTTCGTCGAGTCGAGCCCTAGCTTGTGTATCACCTTGAGAATTTCGATGAACTCGTCACCGAGTCCGTACTTGAACGTCGAACGGCCGACATCGATCCAACGCGGGATGAGGATGACCTCCTCGTGCTCGACGTTCACGCATGTCATTTCCCCGATGCCGTCGGGGAAGTTGAACACCTCCGGCTCGGAGAACGGCGCCGTAGTGAACCAGCCGCGGCCCTTCTCGTAGATGATCGGCGGGTTCAAGCACTCCTCGATCGTCGTCCAGATAGAGAACGTCGGAGCGAAGTCGTATCCCTCCACCTCGAGATCGGCCCCGTCACGCACCCCCGCCTCGTCGATCGAGGAGAACAGGTTGTCCGCCGCATAGCGGGCGAACACGTCCGAGAGGCCTGGCTCGACCCCGCAGCCGACGAGCGCCAACCGGCCGCGGGCCTCGAAGTCCTCGTGCCGGGCGAACTGCTCGTCGCCGAGCATGATCCCGGGCCGCTCATAGGGCGACTCGGGGTGAGGGTGCGAGAGCGACATCGCCATGTCGATGTAGTCGGCGTCCGCCTCGAGGGCCGCCTCGAATATCGGCATCACGAAACGAGGGTCGCACGCGTTGAACACGACGTCGCACCCTCTTGTCCGTGCCAACTCAGCGATAGCACTCTTGTCCGTCGCGTCGAGCTGGACGGCTTCGGCCGGTGTCGCTCCCGCCCGCCCGGCCACGCGCTGAGCCCGTTCGACAGAGAGATCCCCCACGACCAGCCCTTCGAGGAAGCCGCGCTGACCGGCCATCGCGCCGACGGCCTCGCCTACGCCCCCCGCTCCGACGAGCAGCAGCTTCATTGGTCATCCTCTCCGGTACGCGGGAGCCGTGGTCGACTACGACTGAATTTGCACAGCGTAGGACGTCGGGTACGGAGATGGCACCAGCTCAACCCATGTGTTTCCAGGGTGGAGGCTCATGATGTTGCCGTTGGCGGAGCGCAGCTGCGGGATGTCTTTGTAAGCCGCCGCGCTCCAAGTCCCCTTCTCGACCTTGCCGTTGCGGAAGACATAGGCAACTCCCGAACCCTCCGTGACGGATTCGACGCCGGGAATATCGCCGGTCTCACAGCAGGGCTCGGGCCTTGACTGGACCATCTCGACAACGACGTTGTTGGCGTGTAGCTGCTGACCAGATGCATCGGTGTCCGCTAAGCCGCCCTGGTAGCGCTGCCACGCCTTGATGCTCGGATCCCATTTCCAAGTGACGTTCTCTCCTTCGGAGAAACCGACGATCGTCACGCTTGCAGCCGTCGTCGCAGTGTTCGGCGCGGCCCACCGGTAGTGGAATTGCGGCTCCGGCGGCAGGTGCATCGACGAGTCGAGCGACCAGAGCGCCTTGGTGCTTGTGTAGAGGTTCTCCGGCGCATAACGGTTCGTGGTGCGGGAGTACGCATTCGCCATCGGCTCGTACGACCCGTCGGCGTTGTAGAGCCAGCTCTGGCCGGCCGCTACTGACTCCCAAAGTCCGATCCCGCCGCTGTAGGCGAGGATCGGATGACGATAGGTCGCGAGTATGTGCCAGTCGTCCCACCTGACTGAACGGACCGGACCGAGAACCGGAGCGGGGTGGCACTGGAAGATTGCCAGATACCGGGTGATCCCGCCTTCAGCCATCTCTTCGTAAACGATGTCGGCATCGGGTAGGCCGCTCTGGGGGCGGGCAGCCGGGTCATTGCCGATCTTGATGCCGATCGCGGGCCGTAGAGGGACTTTTCCTCCCGGCGCCTTTTCTCCGGTCAAGGGGCACAGATCGGTGGCGAGCTTCGGATGGGTGGGGGTGGACGAGGAGGAGCTCGTCGTCGACGAGCCGCCCTTCGAGTGTGGGTTGTGTTTGGCGGCTGCCGGCGTGGACGCGAAGACGACGGTCGCGACGATGATCACGACGGCTACAACGACGACGGCGGTGCCTGTCGCGGAAGCGATGCGTTGACGAGGGCTGAGGCGCGAGATGCGGTCTCGGATCTTCTGCATGCCGCCGCCGCTGCTGCGTTGATGCGATCGAGTTGGTGTGTCCGATGGGCTCAAGGCTGACTCACTTGCTAATCGGGGCCGGTCACGCAGGGTAGTCAACTCGGGGGGCGCGATGGGGGATGCCCGTCGCGGCGAAAATCGGCTCCAACGGGACGCGACACTCGTTCCAAGTCGCGAGAATGGCAGCTGTGAACTCTCCGCCGGGTGGCCTCGTCGACGGGCAACGACGGCCTCGAGCGCTCCGTCTCGCGAAGGCGGTCGACTGGTACTTCGTGGACGCTGGGCGTTTCGAACTGGTCGGTACCGGGGACGTCAGCATGCGCGACGTGAAGGCGGTACGGGCGGACTTGAAGGAGTTCGGATCGTCTCAGGCGGTGTTCGTCTGCGTGGCCCGTCCGCGCGAGATCGAAGAGGTGATCGGTAAAAAGAGCCTGCTCAACGCGTGGACCCTCAAGCGCATTACTTGGTCAGAGCACCAGGGTAGGACGATCGCTCCGAAGCTTGCCTCCGTCGCGAGGGGGGCAAGACTGGCCCTCCTTCCGGAGCAAGGTCTGGCGTGGGTCGATGGCGAGCACCTGTTCAAGGCGGGTGAGACCGTGCCCCTCCCATGGACCGATCCTCCAGTCGAACTCGTCGTCGTGCGTCCGCGCACCGTCCTCGCGGCCCTCCGAGCGGCAATCGGACCCGCGGGTCCCGATCGGGCGGAGCTATGGCCGGGATGACGTCGCTGCGCCTTGGTTCAGTCGCCAGTCGCTCGCCCGCAGTCGCTCTCGGAGATCGATGATGTCAGGATCTACGTGGCGGGGAGGCCATCTCGGTGACGAAGGCGGTTGACGCGGTTTGGATCGAACGTTTCAACGAGGGTCCGGCCCGCGGGCTGACCGTCGCGGTGAAGGACCTGATCGACGTGAGAGGCTCGGTCACGACTGCTGGCTGCCGAGCCCTGGCTGATCGCGGTCAGCCGGCGGCCGCCGACGCGCTTTGCATCGCAAGGGTGCGAGCGGCCGGCGGCCGGCTTTTGGGCAAGGTCAATCTTCACGAGTTGGCCTTCGGTGTGACGGGCATCAACTCGTGGTTCGGCACGCCACCGAACCCGTCAGACCCCGGTCGCATCCCCGGCGGCTCGTCTTCTGGCTCGGCGGTCGCTGTTGCGACGGGTGAAGCTGATGTCGCGCTCGGGTCGGACACCGGCGGGTCGGTGCGGATCCCGGCTGCTTGCTGTGGGGTGGTGGGCCTGAAGACGACGCACGGGCGTGTCCCGCTCGACGGGGTGTGGCCCCTCGCGCCGAGCTTTGACACCGTGGGTCCTCTCGCTGCCAACGTTGCGGGAGTGGTGGAGGCGATGAGGCTGCTCGAGGCGGGTTTCGAGCCGGATGGCGCTTACGAGGGCCGAGTGGCGCGCGCCCTGATTGGCAGCGACGTGGAGGTGGACCCGGTCATCGACGAAGCGGTGGACGCTGCGTTACGGCTGGCGGAGCTCGAGGTGACCCCTGTGGCGGTGGCCGGCTGGCACGGTGCCTGGCGGGACCAGCAGGTGCTCTTGTCGATTGAGGCGCTGCAGAGCGACGGCTGGCTCATCGACGAGACCGGCGGTGACGGCATCGGGCAGGACACTCTCGACCGGCTGTTGGCGAGCGACTACAAGCCGGACGTTGTAGCGGCAGCTCGGGCCGGCGCGGCCACCTGGGTGCCAGCGTTCGTGCAGCTCGTCGAAAGAGCAGGCGTACTGGCGCTGCCAACGCTGCCGAGCCGGCCGCCCGGGATAGGCCAGCCGGTCCGCGGCATCAACGCGCTGTGCGCACCGGTCAACCTGGCCGGTCTCCCGGCCATTTCGGTGCCCGTGCCTGCGCCCGGTCGGCCGCCGATCGGGCTCCAGCTCGTAGCATCGGCCGGGCGCGAGGAACTCCTCGTGAGCCTGGCGGCCCGGATCGAGGCGGCGGTCTCCTAGGAATCACAGCCCGTGGGGACGGCGGCCAGCCGGCGTCTTGGGACGGTGTCCAGTCGGCGCCTCAGCCGGCGAGGAGCACACCCAGGACCAGAGCTGTCACGGATGCGATCGCCGTGACCGCACCCCCGATGGCGAGCCCTGCCTTGGACTTCGACCTCTGGTGAAGGAATGCCGCCCCGCCAGCCACGAGCACGACGGCGATCTTGACGGCGAGCACGATCTTCCACGTGCCGCCCGCTTTGTTCACATGGTCGGCCGCCACGTTCCAAATGCCGGTGACGAGCAAGAGGCCATAGGCCGGCCACTGCATGCGCCCGAAGGCACGCGCCGCCTTCCTCGGAGCGTCTTCGCCGAGCTTCCGCAGAGTGGGAAGGAGCCCGGCGACGGTGATCTGTCCGCCGACCCAGACGGTCGCGGCGAGCACATGAAGGCTGAGTCGGATGGCAGTGAGTGCGGTAGCCAGCTGAGGGCCGTTCACGCGCCGGAGTCTCGCGGGCCTGCTTCGTGAAGTACCAATCCTCCGGTTCGAGCTGTCAGGTCTTGAAGTACCAGTACTCGGGCGTCAGATTGAGAAGCGCGTTGATCGGGGTGACGCCACCGACGTTGTCGGAGACCTCCGCTAAGGCGTTCGCGGCGTTGGGTTGCCAGACGACCGGCAGATTGAGCGCCACGTAGTTTTCGTACTGCGTCACGAACCTCAGACTGCTCGACAGGCTGGTCTGCTTGATCGACCTGTCGGTGGTTGCGTTCGAGTAGCTGCCGAAGTTTTCGACTGCATTGGTGGCGAAGAGGTCTTCGCCAGTCGGGAGGTAGTCGGGCGAGTAGATCCAGCCACCGCCCCAGTTAGCGAACTCCCAAGAGCAGGCCGGTTCGGACGAGGCACACGGCACGGCAGTCGAGAACACGTTGTCGAATGTTGTGCCCTTGAGCGAGACCTTGATACCGGCCTCTTCCCATGCCGACGCCTCAGCGTCGACTGTCTGCCGGATCAGTTCGGTACCGGCTGCATAAATCTCGGTGAAGTTCAGCTGGGCGCCGTTCTTGATGCCTGCGCCGCACTTCGAGCCGACCTTGCAAACTGAGATCCCGCCGGGGTGGAGCGTCCAGCCATAAGCGGTCAGCAGGTACTTGGCCGTCGCCAGGCTGTAGGGATACGGGTTCTTGGCCTCGGTTGGCGAGACGAAGCTGTTCTTCGGGTAGATCGGTACGGGCCCATAGGTCGGGGTGCCGTAACCCTTCTGGTACGAATGGATGATCCCGGTCTGGTCTACGAGGTCCTGCAGGGCCTGGCGAAAGTACAGCTGCTTGAAAATAGGTCCGGCATTGCCGTCGTCACCGTTCGAGTGGAAGTTCTCGGGGAAGTAGTTGATGGACCAGCCGTAGACAGGTACTAGTTGGAAGGTCGACGCGACGAGGCTGTTGTTGGGCCCGACGGAGTCTATGGACCCGTTGTTCCGCGGCACGTCCTGCGTCGGTATGTAGCCCACGTCGGGCGAACCCGGGCCGCCGGCCGCTAGAGCGTCGAACTCTGCAACATCGGAGGTGTAAGGCACTTCCACGAACTCGTTGAGGTAGGGGTGCTGGGATCCGGAGTATTTCGTGTTCGGTACGAAAGTTGCCTTGCCGGCCGTGCTGAACGACTTGAGGCGCCACGGACCGTCGACGACCTGCCAGAGCGGGTTGGTCCCGTAGGTGGCAAGGTCGGCTGCCTCCTTCGGATTCCTTGCTTTCCCACCGTCGTCGGTGAGGAACGTCCAGACCTTGGTGCATGCATTAACAGTTGCCTTCGTCGGCGTCGTCGTCGAGCAGCCGCCCGAGCCTCCCGTCGCGCCGACCTTGGTGATGTCCCACGCGACCGGCATCGGGGTGATCTGAGACAGCTCGTTGTAGAGGTACCAGTTGGTGCTGTAAGGCCGATTCAGGTGCAGCGTCACCGTGTCGGTCGCGGTGTCAGCCGAGTAGCTCTTGACATTGTCGGGAAGCTGGCCGGGCGAGTAACCGCCATACTCGGTCTTCTCGGCAACCATCATGTTGAGCCAGAACATGACTGAATGGGCACCGACGGTCGTGCCGTCGGACCACTTCCAGCCCTTCAGCGCGATCTTGACCGTCTTGTCGCCGTTGCTCCACACCGGCGCGTCGGCAAGCGACAATGACTCGTCGAAGGTCGGGTCAGCGCTCGTCACCTGGCCGAACCAGTAGAGCGGCCGGAACATGAGCTGCTGGAACTGGGTGAGGTTGGCGACGTTGAAGTCGGCGCCGGGGACGAAGGGGAAAATCCAGTTCGGCGTCGCGGCCGCACCCTCGGCCCAGTAGAGCGTGCCGCCCGTGGCCGGCGTCGTGACGCCGCGCGCTGCGAGCCCACCAGCCGCGCCCGCGGCGCCTGCCGC
>PLDN01000046.1 GCA_003136185.1 Acidimicrobiaceae bacterium
GGAACGGCGCGGCCTGGAACGGTGCCGCTTGGAACGGCGCTGCGTGGAACGCAGTGGCCTGGGCCGGCGCTGCGTGGAACGGCGCCGCCTGGAACGGCGCAGCTTGGAACGGTACGGCCTGGAACGACGAGAGCTGGGGGTGAGCGACAAATGGCCCGAGTGATGACTTCTGTGTATCTTCCCCGTTCCGCCAAGGCGGTCCTAGCGGTGACCATCGCCGCCGGTATGGCGTGTGCCTGCTTCATCGGCCTGGCCTTCGGGTCTCGAGGCTTCGGCTCGACGTCGGTGCTGTTGGTGCTGTCCGTCCTCGTGCTGGCGAGCTGGGTATGGCCGATCCTCATGTACTCCGAGGGCTCGTCGCAGGCGCACCACCTCGACGAAGGCTTCTTCGTCGTGCTTGTGCTCGTACTCCCGCCGGTGGGCGCTCTCTCTGCCTTCCTACTGGCGACCGTCATCGCACAACTCATCCGCCGCCGGGCAACCGTGAAGACTCTTTTCAATGTCGCCCAGATAACGATCTCGGTCAGCGCCGGAATCGCCGTCGTGCACCTCGTCTCACCACCTTCGGGCCGGCTCGGAGCCGGTCAGCTGGCTGCCGCTGTCCTCGGCGCCGTCGTCTACTTTCTCGTGAACTCGCTGGCACTCGCCTTGATACTCGCGGCTACTGGTGCCGAGCGCCTCGGTTCGGCCGTGCTGGACGGCATCCGAATCCGGGCCTTGCTGCTGGTGGCGTCGGTATCACTCGGGCTTGTGGCGTCTTTGGCCGTGTCCGCCTACCCGCTCTCAGCTGTGCTGGTCGTTCTGCCTTTCTTGGCGTTCCGCCAAGCACTCGCAGGCCACTACCACGCTCGCCATGACCGCATCCGGTTGCTGGGGCTCTTCGAGGCCACCTTGGAGGTGCACGGCGCGATGGGATCGGGCGACGTCAAGGCGACGCTGTCCCACGCCGCTTCGAGGTTGTTGCGCAGCCCGAAGGCTTCTGTCGGGACGGGTGAACCCGGCGATGACGCAATGGCGGCCTCGATGACCGTTGACGACTCGGAATGCTGGCTCACGGTAAGTGGGCGGAGCCGGAGCGAGCCCTTCGACGATGCTGACCGCACCCTGCTCGAAGCGCTTGCCGCCGTCGGCAGCGGCGCCCTCTCGAACTCCTCCCTCTACGAGGAGCGCCGCCGCGACCACGCGAAGCTGGCTGCGATAACGGCGAGTCTCGCCGAAGGGGTCTGCGCATTCAACGAGGACGGCCAGGTCACCTTCCTGAATCCAGCGGCTGAACATCTGCTTGGCTGGAGCGAGCGCGAGCTCGCCGGGCGGGACCTGACCGAGGGGGAGCTGGCGATGTTGGTCAGCATGGCCCACCGGTCCATACTGACCAACGAGATCATCCAAGGCGAGCAGGCGACGTTCCGCAGGCGCACAGGGGAGAACTTCCCTGTAGAGGCGACCTGCTCACCAATCTGCGCCGGCGAGCAGGTCGCGGGTGCGGTACTCACCTTCCGTGACATCTCGCAGCGGGTACTGCTCGAGTACCACGCCTTCCACGACTCTCTGACAGGCCTGCCGAACCGCCGCATCTTCCTCGACCGCCTGCAGCACGCACTGAAGCGCGTAGACCGGACGGGCGAGATCCACGCCGTCTTGTTCGCCGACATCGACCGGTTCAAGTTGACGAACGACAGCTTGGGCCACCAGGTTGGTGACGAGTTGCTCGTCCTCATCGCCGACCGCCTCCGGCTCGTCACGCGCGAGGGTGACACGCTTGCGCGTTTTGGTGGCGACGAGTTCACGCTGCTCCTGGAGAACATCGACAGCCCTGAGGTCGCCGAAGCCACGGCGCAGAGGATGTTGGAAGCGGTTTGTGCCCCGGTGACCCTTGCCGGCGGGCGGACCATTACCGCCAGCGTCAGCATCGGGATCGCGCTCGCAACAGGCGGCTCGACTCCGGACGACGTCCTGCACGACGCGGATGTCGCGATGTACCAGGCCAAGCGTCTCGGAGCGGGCCGTTGCGAGCGTTTCGACGAGGCCGCCATGGTCAAGCGATCGGTCGAATGGCTCGACCTCGAGATCGGGCTGCGCAAAGCGGTCGAACAGCACGAGCTCATCGTCCATTACCAGCCGGTGGTCGCGATGGACACGGGGCGGGTCGTGGGCGCCGAAGCCCTCGTCCGTTGGAACCACCCGGAGTTGGGAACTCTCTCGCCCGCGCACTTCATCGGGCTGGCGGAGGAGACCGGGCTCATTCTCGGCCTCGGCCGCAAGGTGCTCGAGGAAGCGTGTCGTAGCGCGAAGGAATGGGTCGACGCGCACGACGCTCCCTTCAGCGTCGCCGTCAACCTGTCGGCACGGCAGTTCCAGCAGGCCGAGCAGGTCAGCGAGATCGCTGCAGTGCTCGAGGCCACAGGGCTCGACCCCTCGAATCTGTGCCTCGAGATCACCGAGGGCCTCGCCATGGCCGACATCGACCACACCATCCGCACCCTCGGCGACTTGAAGGCGCTGGGCGTACGGCTTGCCATCGACGACTTCGGTACGGGGTATTCCTCGTTGAACTATCTGCGGCTCCTGCCGGTCGACTTCGTCAAGGTGGACCAGGCCTTCGTGCGGGACCTCGAAAGCGATCCGGTCGACGCGGCCATCGTCTCCGCCATCATGGATCTCGCCAGTGCAGTCGGCATGACTGTCGTGGCCGAAGGAGTCGAGACGGCCGGCCAACTCTCCCAGCTGGCGGCGATGGGCTGCCCACTTGTGCAGGGTTTCTACCTGGCCCGCCCGATGACGACGGAAGCGTTCACGAGCCTTCTCTGTCGGCAGAGCGAGCAGGAAGCGGCCGAGGCGCACCTGCCCAATCGCCTGTCAACGCCCGTGCCGCTCATGCCGGCCGACTACGACTACGAAGAGCTCCAGATGGAGATGAACGCGAGCTCGCTACCTGTGCGGGTCGTTCGATAGCTCTCCAGCTTTCGTCAGTGGCTGAACGAAGTCCTCTTGTGCTTGGGCGCCGGCGCTGCGCTGGTCGCGGCATAGAGCTCCGCCAGGCGTTCGGTCACGATCCGCACGTCCCGGAGGAGAAGGGTGGCGAGGTCGCGCGAGAAGCCGTTTCGAACGACAATGCGCAGCACCGAGATGTCCTCCATGCCAGGGGGCATGGGGTAAGCGGGCACGAGCCAGCCTTTCGCCCGTAGGGCATCGGAGACGTCGTAGACGGAGAATGCGGCCTTGTCGGTCGTGCGGAAGGCGAAGACGGGAATCCCTCGCTCGTTCGAGATCAGCTCGTATTCGGGCATCGCCGAGATCTCTTTAGCCAGCCAGTTAGCCGTGTCCCGGCAGGCCTGCTGGACTTCCCGATAACCCTGCATGCCGAGGCGGAGGAAGTTGTAGTACTGCGCCGCCACCTGTGCGCCGGGCCGGGAGAAGTTGAGCGCGAAAGTGGGCATCTCGCCGCCGAGGTAGTCGACCTTGAAGACGAGGTCCTCGGGCAGGGCGGCCGCCTCGCGCCAGAGGATCCAGCCGACGCCCGGGTATACGAGGCCGTACTTGTGCCCCGAGGTGTTGATGGACTGGACGCGCGGGAGGTGAAAGTCCCACACGAGGTCTTCGTCCAGAAACGCAGCCACCATCGCCCCACTCGCCCCGTCCACATGCACGGGTACGTTGGGACCGCCGGTGTCCGCCAGTTGGTCGAGGGCGGCGCAGATCTCGGCCACGGGTTCATACGCGCCGTCGTAGGTGGAGCCGAGCACGGCGACCACGCCGATCGTGTTCTCGTCGCAG
>PLDN01000115.1 GCA_003136185.1 Acidimicrobiaceae bacterium
ACAATCGCGACAGTCTCTAAGCCCTGCGCCGTACCTCCGAAACAGGCCCTAGACCACTCGACGGAGTGACCGGCACCCCAGAACCGACCCAGGAAGTATCCCTCGATATCGGGAAAGTCACGAGGAAGAACTTGGCGCTCGAGCCGAAGCGGATTGCCCGGAGACCCAAGTCTTGTGTTCGACCGTGTCGTCGGTGCAACTATCCGCGACGATGATGTACTAGCGCTCCGCCGCAGGGAAATCGGACGTCTCGATCGAATCTGGGAGCCGCATCAGCTTTCGCGACGATTGTGCGTCGGAATAACGATGCTTCGTTCCGGCACGGTTCTCTCTGAGCCGTCCGCGGCGGAGGTTGCCACGTTCTCGGCGTTGTCGTCACTCAAAGAGTGAAGTCCCTAACGCGCTTGGCGATCTCAACGTGGATCGGATCCACTGGGGTCGCCTGAAGAGCCAAAAGCCTCGACATGTCACCGTCGATCTTTATGCGTCCTGCCATGAAGGCCTGCATCGCCATCTGCTGGTTCTGGTCGACGAGGATCGCCTTTGCGGTCTCGTAGTCGAGCGTGATGGTGAGGTCGGGGTTGTCGACGTGGTCGATTCCGAGCACAAGGTCGCCCGAGCTGGTGTCCAGGTGAGCGTGCCGGCCGCCGTCCCCGAACGGTACTGCTGTCACGACGAGATTCATCCTCACGCTGACAGGCGGTTGTGGAGCGCGACCCGCGAACTCTGCCTGAAGCTGGCGAGCTTGCTCTGTCCACTCATCGCTCAGAAACGGGAACGCCGCCACCTGACTCCTCCCTCACCTAGTCAATCTCAAGACGTGGAGAGATTAGCCGTCAGGCCCGATTACCATGAATTCGTGACTGCAGATCTGTTGCCCGGTTCAGAGCCCTTCTCCGCGTCAAACGGTGCCAACGGCGTACTCGTCCTTCACGGCTTCACGGGAAGTCCGCAGTCCATGCGGCCACTTGCCGAAGCTTTCGCAGATGCCGGATTGAGCGTCGACCTACCTCTGCTTCCCGGCCATGGCACGAGAGTCGAGGACATGATCCCGACACGCTGGAGCGACTGGGCCGCCGCCGCCGAGTCCGCATTTCATTCACTTGCCGCGCGCTGCGACAGGGTAGTGGTCGCAGGCCTCTCCATGGGAGGGACCCTGGCCCTCTGGTTGGCAGAGTCCCACAGCGAGATAGCCGGACTTGTGCTCGTGAACCCGCTGGTGGAGCCGGCAGCAGAGAGCTTCTGCGAAATGATGCGGGAGGTTCTTAAGTCAGGAGTGGATCAGATCCCAGGCATCGGCAGCGACATCGCCCAAGAGGGCCAGGTGGAGACCGCGTATTCGACCGCCCCGATCGAGCCGCTGCTCTCCTTGATGGACGCCGCCCGCCAGGTCGAGGTAAACCTCGTCGCGGTGACATGCTCGGTTCTGCTGCTGTCCAGCCGTGCGGACCACGTTGTCCCTTCCAGCTCGGGTGACGCGCTCGTCGCGGGCCTGGCCGGAGCAGTTGAGCGCGTGTATCTCGACCGGAGCTTCCACGTCGCAACTCTCGACTATGACCAAGCAGAGATCGAAGAGCGGGCTGTCCAGTTCGCCCTCAAAGTACTAGCGGCCTGAGACGTCCATGCCGGGAATATCAATCGAGGAGGTGCGCCAAGTAGCACATCTCGCGCGCCTCCAGTTGTCCGACGATGAGCTGTCAGTCCTACAAGGCGAGCTGTCTGCCCTACTCGAACACGTAGCGCGCATTACGCAACTCGATACCGAGGGCGTGCCGCCGACAGCGCATCCCTTGCCGCTCTTCAATGTGCTGAGGCTGGACGAGCCCCGCTCGGGCCTGACGCCGGCTGAGGCTCTCGCGGCTGCTCCAGCGGTGGACCGGGGTCGCTTCTCTGTCCCGAGCATCCTCGGTGACGCGTTGTGAGCATCCTCGATGACGGTGTCGTAGCGATAGCAGAGGCTGTGCGAACGGGAACAGTGCGAGCCTCGGACATCGTGGACGACACGCTCGAGCGGATAGACGCTGGTGATGCCGATTTGCATTGCTTCCTCACCGTGATGGCAGATCACGCCCGGGAGCGCGCCGCAGAGATCGACGCGGCGGTGCAAGCAGGAGTGGATCCGGGTCCTCTGGCTGGCGTACCCGTCGCGCTGAAAGACAATCTCTGCACGAAGGGCACACTCACGACGTGCTCGTCGAAGATCCTTGGGAATTGGGTCCCCCCCTACGATGCGACGGTGGTCGAGCGGCTGCGCGCTGCGGGAGCAATCGTCGTCGGGAAAACAAATCTCGACGAGTTCGCGATGGGTTCCTCGACCGAGAACTCTGCCTTCGGTCCCACCCGGAACCCGTGGGACACGTCGCGAGTCCCCGGGGGTTCCTCCGGAGGTAGCGCGGCTGCCGTGGCAGCAGGCTTCGTTCCCTTGGCGCTCGGATCGGACACCGGTGGTTCGATCCGCCAACCCGCTTCGCTCTGTGGCGTTGTCGGCGTCAAGCCGACCTACGGACTCGTCTCCCGGTACGGGCTCATTGCGTTTGCGAGCTCTCTCGATCAGATTGGCACGTTCGCGTCGACCGTCGAAGATGCCGCGCTCGGGCTTGAGGCCATTGCCGGCCACGATCCACTGGACTCTACGTCGTTCGATCGCGCAGCTCCCTCGCTAGTCGAGTCGCTTTTCGAGGGCGTAGCGGGTATGCGGGTCGGCGTAATCGACGAATTCGCCGCGGAGGTCAGCCCGTCATGTGCGGCCGCCACTTTTGCGGCAGCCGAGGCACTCTCGGCTGCAGGCGCCAAAGTTGAGCGCGTATCGGTCCCGGAGGTGCTTCATGGACTGGCGGCTTACTACGTCATCGCCCCAGCTGAGGCGTCGTCCAACCTCGCGCGTTATGACGGGGTTCGCTACGGGCTTCGCGTCGACGCGCCGGACGTCGCGACGATGAACGCTCTGACACGCGGAGCTGGATTCGGACTCGAAGTGCGGCGCCGGATAATGATCGGGACGTATGCACTATCGGCCGGTTACTACGACGAGTACTACGGCCAGGCCCAGCGTGTGCGGACGCTCGTCGCGCGCGCTTTCGAGCGCGCATACCGCGATTTTGATGTCCTGCTCGCGCCTATGACACCCTCTGTGGCCTTCGCTTTCGGCGAGAAGACCAAGAATCCCCTCGACATGTACGTCTCGGACGTCTGCGCGGTACCGTCCAACCTTGCCGGACACCCAGCGGTGAGCGTCCCATTCGCTCTCGGCGAGGCCGACATGCCGGTCGGAGTTCAGGTGCTGGCTCCGGCGCTGGGTGAGGCGGTCATGCTGCGGACGGCCATGGCTCTCGAGACTGCGGCACCCCGGAACGCGCGCGCTCCCATTGTGGGAAGAGACCCTCGACCGCGCCCTCTCGCCACGGAGGGAGCGATAGATGCCTGAGGGATTTGAGACGGTCATCGGACTTGAGGTTCACTGCGAGCTCTCTACTGCAACGAAACTCTTTTGTTCTTGCGCCAATGCCTTTGGGGACGAGCCGAACTCCAACGTATGTCCGGTCTGTCTCGGTCTGCCGGGATCGCTGCCGGTCCTGAACCGACGCGCGGTCGAGTTCGCGATACGCATCGGCCAGGCACTCGGCGGCGATATTCGGCCGTCGATATTTCACAGGAAGAACTATTTCTACCCGGACATGCCGAAGGACTATCAGATCAGCCAGTACGACCAGCCGATCAGCTCGGGCGGGCGCTTGGCGCTGCCCGACGGCAGCGTGGTCGGGATCGTCAGAGCTCACATGGAAGAGGACACGGGCAAGAGCACCCATATTGGGGAGAGCGGAAGGATCCATGGTGCGAGCCATTCGCTCGTCGATTACAACCGAGCAGGAGTACCTCTCGTCGAGATCGTCTCTGAACCCGACATCCGCTCAGCTGAGCAGGCGCGACTGTACGTCAGCGAGCTGAGGGCCGTGCTTGTCGCGACCGGCGCCTCAGACGGCCGCA
Organism: Acidimicrobiaceae bacterium; assembly: GCA_003136185.1. Lineage (GTDB taxonomy): Bacteria > Actinomycetota > Acidimicrobiia > Acidimicrobiales > Bog-793 > Palsa-601. The sequence goes on from PLDN01000115.1 coordinate 3,985, forward strand.
TGGAGGAAGGATCACTCCGAGTGGACGCCAATGTCTCGATCCGACCGACGGGCACGACTGATCTTGGCACTCGCTGCGAGGTGAAGAACCTGAACTCGCTCCGTTCGCTGGTGCGCGCGATCAGTTACGAGGCCGAGCGGCAGTCCGCTTTGATTGCCGGAGGGGGGACGGTAAGTCAGCAGACGCGACACTGGGACGAGGGTGGTGGCGTCACGCAACTGCTTCGCTCGAAGGAAGAGGCGTACGACTACCGGTACTTCCCCGAGCCGGATCTCGTCCCGCTCGTACCGGACGACTCGCTGTTGTCGGCCGCCGCGGCCGGCGTGGGAAAGATGCCGTCCGAGCGTCGCCAGAGCCTGGCCGAGCTGCTTGGGGTACCTGGCGAAGCTCTAGCTGCTGGCCCAGTTGCGGATCAGGCCCAGACCGTCATCGAGCTCGACCTCGATGGACTGGTGATCGGCGCTGTGGCCTGCGGAGCTGATGCTCATCTCGCGCTCGCCCGCGCAGCCAATGAAGGCGCGTCCAAGGCAGAGGGCGCGCGTCGCCTTGACGCCGGTACCTTCGCTGGCCTCATAAAGCTCGAGTCAGGAGGCATTCTGTCGGCCACCCAGTCCAAGGCGGTCCTTTCCGTCCTCATCGACGAGGGGGGCGAACCGGCGGAGATTGCCCGGCGCCTCGGTTTCGAAGCGATGGGCCAGAGCGATCTCGACGAGCTTGTCGACAGCGTCATCGCAGCGAACCCCGATGAGTGGCGGCGGTACCAAGAGGGTGACGATAAGATTTCTGGCTTTCTCCTCGGGCTTGTCATGCGGCAGAGCAGCGGAAAGGCGAACGGCAAGCTCGTGAAAGATACCTTCGACTTGCGGAGGCACGCTGGGACGGCGTCTCAGGGTTAGGCGGAATTACGGCCGACGCTCCAGCTTGTGCCAAGCGTCGGACAGGTCTCGACGGGCGTGATTAGTGAGTGACTCGGCGTTTCGCTGGGAGCTCCCTTGCGAGCGCGAGACCAATTTGTGCCATCCCCCCGGAGTCTGGGCCAGGCCGAAGCGCGTCCTACCGGGTATCCGAAGCGCTCGAGACTCGAGCAGAGGACGGTCTCCACCGCTCGGACATCCGTGGCTGGGACGCCTGTCCTTCAGTCGCGTGTCTCACGCTCTACCGGCTTGGATAGCCCGGTACGGAGGCTGCTGAACTCACGGTCGCGCAGGGGCAGTCGCTCCCGGGCATCCTTGTGATGGTCGAGCATTGAGTCCTCGAATGAGTCACCCACGACGTTGCACAGGGTGCGCATCACGGGCTCTTCATCGGTCCGGACGTCCTCCAGCTTTGCCATGCAGACCTTGTCGGGTCGGAGCCGTTCAAGCGCACGCGTCGACCTGCGAGCGGTGCCCTCCCGAGCGTCGCGTCGAAGATCGGAGGAGTCTTGGCAATTCTACGAACCTGGTCCAAATCGATACCGGCGTTCATCGCTGTCATTCTTGCTCCACGCACGATGTGCTCCAGATTGCGGAGCGATCGTTGATCTGCGACACTGGACACGTGAGCGTCGCTATCTTCAACCTTCTCGTACTTATCACCTAGCGCGCCGACGCCCATTTTGCGTCCGTGCGCTAACGACCTCCCCATCGGGGAGGTCGTTTTGTTTCCAGGGACCGGCACAGCACGACACCGAAGAGGAAGGACCAACTGCAATGCAGCTGACGGGAGCCCAGGCACTCGTGAAGAGCCTCGAGATGCAAGGCGTCGAAGTGATCTTCGGCCTGCCGGGCGGAGCCATCCTCCCGGTGTACGACCCGATCATCGACTCGTCGATCCGTCACATCCTTGTCCGTCATGAGCAGGGCGCCGGGCACATGGCCGAGGGCTACGCCCATGTGACGGGGCGCCCTGGAGTCGCGATGGTCACGAGCGGGCCGGGCGCGACGAACGTCGTCACACCCTTGTGCGACGCCTACATGGACTCGATCCCGGTCGTGTGCATCACGGGCCAGGTTCCCTCGACGGCAATCGGCACCGATGCCTTCCAGGAGGCCGATACGACTGGCATCACGATGGGTGTCACGAAACACAACTGGCTCATCACCGATGCCGCCGACATCCCGCGGGTGATCGCCGAGGCATTCCACGTGGCGACGACGGGCCGACCCGGACCTGTGCTCGTGGACCTCCCAAAAGACGTCGCGAACGCGATGATGGAGTGGTACTGGCCCGAGTCGATCGACCTCCCGGGATATCGACCGGCCGGAGCGCCAGATCTGAGCGTGATCGCTGCCGCAGCCGAGCTCATCGAGGCGTCGGAGCGGCCCGTCATCTACGCTGGCGGCGGCGTGCTCAAGTCGCACGGCTGCGAGGCACTCGCTGCACTGGCCGAGCTCACCGGCATTCCTGTCGTCACGACGCTGATGGCGCGCGGCGCGTTCCCCGACAGTCACCCGCTCTGTCTCGGCATGCCCGGTATGCACGGCAATTTCACGGCAGTGACGGCGATGCAGCGAGCGGACCTGCTCATCGCTCTCGGCAGCCGCTTCGACGATCGTGTGACCGGCAAGATCTCAGCGTTCGCGCCCGGCGCGAAGGTGATCCACGTCGATGTCGACAAGGCCGAGATCGGGAAGGTGCGCCTGCCCGAGGTCGGGATACTGGCCGACTGCCGTCTCGCGACCGAGGCACTGGTTGTGAGGCTTGGCGAGAACGGTCGCCTCGATAGGGACCGTATCGCCCCCTGGATGGCCGAGATTGACGCCTGGCGCAGAGAGTTCCCATATGCGTACGACCGCGAAGAGGCGACGAGCCATCTGGCGACCGCTACCGGCAGGGAGATCCCCGGCCGTCCGCCCTTGCTGAAGCCCCAGTTCGTCTTGGAGACGCTGCGGGACGCGACCCCCGATGACACGATCCTCGCGTCAGGCGTGGGTCAGCATCAGATGTGGGCGTCGCAATTCTGGCGTTTCGAGCGGCCGTATTCATGGGTCAACTCCGGTGGTCTCGGGACGATGGGCTTCAGCGTCCCCGCTGCGATCGGGGCCAAGGTCGGCCGCCCCGACGCGATGGTCTGGGCCGTCGACGGCGACGGCTGCTTCCAGATGACCGNNCGCCAGTGGCAGCACATGTTCTACGAGGAGCGGTACTCCGAGGTCTACCTCTCTCCCGACTTGCCGGACTACGTCGGTTGGGCTGAGTCGATGGGATGCATCGGTCTCCGGGTGGAAACTCCCGAGGAGGTCCTTCCCGCCATCGAGAAGGCCAACCAGATCGATGACCGGCCGGTGGTCATCGACTTCCGTACCGACTCGATGGAACAGGTCTACCCGATGGTGCCCGCCGGCCTCTCGAACGACGAGATCGTCGTTCACCCATCCCAACAGGCGCGCCTCGACGCGCTACGGGTAGGGATGTCGTGAGCGCTGCCGGGGCGAGGTCGAGCCCTCGCCATCACCTGTTATCGGTGCTCGTCGAGAACAAAGCAGGTGTCCTGGCGCGGGTCGCGAGCCTCTTCTCGAGGCGTGGCTACAACATCTTCTCGCTCGCGGTCGCCCCGACAGACGACGAGAGGTTCAGCCGCATCTCGATCGTTGTGGACGTCGAGTCGGCGCCGCTCGAGCAGGTGGTGGCACAGCTCGACAAGCTCATAAACGTCGTCGATATCTCCGAGCTGCATCCGGACGCCGCAAGGGAGGCCGAGCTGCTGCTCGTCACCGTCGCGGCCGATGCCGGCCAGCGCGCTCAGGTCATCCAGCTGGTGGGGGTGTTCGGCGGTCGCATCCTCGACGTCTCGCTGGTCGAGATCTCGGCCATGTTGGCGGGATCACCATCCCTGCTCGACGACTTCGAGCTGCTCATGCGACCCTATGGCATCGTCGAGCTTCAGCGGACGGGTCGCATTGCCCTCCCCAAACTCGGTGTGTCCGCGGAGCAGGGCCTGCATCTGGCCGAGGGCGCCTGAGCAATCCCGGCTCAGCGGCGAGCCGGACAACGGTACGAACAGTCGAAGAATCCACTAGGTAACAGGTAAAGGAAGGCACAAAGTGGCAACGCTCTATTACGAGAAGGACGCGGACCAGGGTCTCATCCGGTCCCGCAGGGTCGCGATCATCGGCTACGGCTCCCAGGGTCACGCTCACGCGCTGAACCTGCGTGACTCCGGCATCGACGTGCGGGTAGGCCTGCGCGAGGGTTCGGGCTCGAGGGCGAAAGCGGAGGCGGCCGGCTTGCGGGTAACCGGAGTGGCCGAGGCTGCCGCCGAGGCTGACCTAATCATGATGCTGCTGCCCGACACCGAGCAAGCGGCCACCTACGAGGCTGATATCGCACCCCACCTGGAGCCTGGCGACGCCCTCTTCTTCGCACACGGGTTCAACATCCGCTTCGGACTCATCAACCCACCCGATGGCGTAGACGTCGGCATGGTCGCCCCGAAGGGGCCCGGTCACCTCGTCCGGCGCACTTTCGAGGAGGGTGGCGGCGTGCCGTCTCTCATCGCGGTCTCGGCGGACGCGTCGGGCAAGGCCATGGCACTCGCTCTCAGCTATGCCGACGCCCTCGGCGCCACCAGGGCAGGCGTCCTCGAGACCACCTTCGAAGAGGAGACCGAGACCGACCTGTTCGGCGAGCAGGTCGTCTTGTGTGGTGGCGTGTCAGCTCTCATCATGGCGGCGTTCGACACGCTCGTCGAAGCCGGCTACCAGCCCGAATCTGCCTATTTCGAGTGCCTGCACGAGCTGAAGCTGATCGTCGACCTGATGTACGAGCAGGGGATCTCCGGCATGCGTTTCTCCGTCTCCGATACCGCCGAGTACGGCGACCTCACCCGCGGGCCCCGAGTCATCGATCAACATGTCCGCGACGAGATGGGCCGGATCCTCGCCGAGATCCGCGACGGGAGCTTTGCAGCCGAGTGGGTGGCGGAGAATCGCGCCGGGCGCCCGCGGTACAAGGCACTTCGCGAAGAGGGCAAGCGTCACCCGATCGAGACCATCGGGACAAGTCTGCGAGCGATGATGCCGTTCGTCTCCGCAGGTCGCCAGCGTCTCGAGGATGTCTCGGGCGGTTGATCGGAAAGGGCCCTCCACGCGGAGAGCCCGCTTTCGCGCGTTCCGATAAGGAATCACCGCGGGGTCGGTTTGGGCAAAGGAGCATCGCCGGGTCAGTGGAAAGGGCATGCGCCGGATCGCGATGATCGGATTTGGTTCGGGCGTTGCTGTCCCTCGCGCGGTCGCGGCCATCGATCGGCAGTGCATTGCCGAAGGCGTCACTCGAAGGTGGTTCAGGGCTATTGGCTTGCTGGCGCGTCCGGCAATGTCACGACCGCCGGCAATGCAGTCAACTACGGGTCTCCCGAGGCACGGCTCGGCGGGAAGGCACGAGCTCGCCTCTAACCAGGCCGCTCCGGTGGCAGGAATCGGCGGAACGCCCGATGGCGCGGGTTACTGGTTGCCGCTCACTAGCGGGCACGTCTTCGGCTTCAACGGTGCAACGGATTACACTCAGATAGCAGGAGAGCGCTGGGGGCGAGTTCGACTCAATCGCCACGATCGGCTGACGGTCAGTTCCGCCGCCGGCTTGCAGCCGTCGGGCTTCTTCCGTCGTGCATCGGGTTTGGGTCCAAACGCGATATCTATCTTCGGGTGACTGTTGACGCACACACCGATAACGGTCGTGCCGGACCGAAGTTGCCGACGATGAAGATTGGCGGCGACGCGGCGACGCGCCGCACCTGATCGATATCGATCAGCGGGAGGTCCGTGGCATACATGATGCTCATATCCGCTCGACTAGCCAGTCGATGCAGCCTGTGAGCGCTTCTATGTCAGCGGATTCGATAGCGGGGAACATCGCAACCCGGAGCTGATTGCGCCCTAGCTTGCGATAGGGCTCAACGTCGATGACCCCGTTTGTTCGCAACACGGACGCGACCGCGAGCGCGTCGACGGACTTGTCAAAGTCGATGGTCGCGACAACGTGGCTGCGTTCATCGGGCTTGGTCACGAACGGCGACGCGAACTCGGAGCGTTCGGCCCATCCGTAGAGAATCTCGGCTGATCGGTCCGAGCGCGAGGCGGCAAAGTCGAGCCCGCCATTCGCGTTGAACCATTCGACCTGTTCGGCGAGGAGAAACAGAGTCGCCAGTGCAGGAGTGTTGTAGGTCTGGTCGAGGCGGGAGTTCTCGAGAGCGATCTTGAGGTCGAGAAACGGTGGTGTCCACCGTGCGGTTCTTTCGACCCGCTCGATGGCAGCTCGGGAAACGAGAGCCAACCACAATCCTCCATCTGAGCCAAAGCACTTTTGAGGAGCGAAGTAGTAGACGTCGAATTCCGAGGGTTCGACGTGGAGGCCTCCGGCACCCGATGTGGCGTCTACGAGGACGATTCCCTCCGCTGCGTGACCGGATGAGTCCACCGGTCGCCTCACCGGCATTGTGACGCCTGTCGACGTCTCGTTGTGAGTGAGTGCGTAGGTGTCGATGTCGGTTCGGGCGACTGGCTCGGCGCACGTCCCCGGCTCTGCTGTGATGACAATGGGGCTGTCGAGGTGAGGCGCGCTCTCGACACATCGTGCGAACTTGGACGAGAATTCTCCGAACGCAACGTGCTGACTCTTATGCTCGATCAGGCAGAAAGTCGCCGCGTCCCAGAACGCAGTTGTACCTCCGTTGCCGAGCATCACTTCGTAGCCCTCGGGTAGCAGGAACAGCTCACCAAGGCCCTGCCTCACGCGTTTCACGACGTCACGGACACCGGCTTGCCTGTGACTTGTCCCTAGGTAAGAGACTGCACGGTCCGCCAGCGCGCGCACTGCGTCCTGGCGTACCTTCGAAGGTCCGCAGCCGAAACGCCCGTCGGACGGCAGCAGTCCAGGTGGGATGGACAACTCGGACAAATGAGGGCTCCTGTGGAGGTCGAGATCGGGCGGGGAGTGCACTCACGCTACCCGAGGTGAGGGACTGATCGCATACCTCGATACCACTTTCGTGGGCCCTTCGCGAGTGTGACACCATAGTCGGATGACCGTTGCAGCCGAGAAGAGACTCGATTTGTCGCGTCTCTCCCGCCGGGTTGCGTCCGTCTCACCATCGGCGACGCTTGCGATCGACGCCAAGGCGAAGGCGATGAAGCAGCAGGGTATCGACGTGGTGGGATTCGGGGCGGGAGAGCCTGATTTCCCAACTCCCGAACACATCGTCGAGGCTGCGGTTGCGGCGTGCCGCGACCCGCGCAATCATCGCTACACGCCCACGGCTGGCTTGCCGGAGCTGAGAGCGGCGATCGCCGAGAAGACAGCCCGGGACTCTCTGCTGGACGTGACGCCCGAGCAGGTCCTCGTGACGAACGGTGGCAAGCAAGCCGTGGCCCAGGCGTTCGACGCACTCTGTGATCCCGGCGACGAGGTGATCGTCTCAGCGCCGTATTGGACCACGTATCCCGAGGCGATCCGACTGGCAGGCGGCGAGCCAGTCGTAATCGTCACGGACGAGACGACGAACTTTTTTCCGACGATCGAGCAGGTGGAGCGGGCGGCCACCGGGCGGACAAAGATCCTACTCTTTGTATCTCCGTCGAACCCGACAGGTGCCGTAGCGGACCGTGCGTACATGGAAGCCCTCGGGAAGCTGGCACTTGAGCGCGGCTGGTGGATAGTGACAGACGAGATCTACGAGCACCTCGTCTACGGGGACGCCCGGCACTACTCCATGCCGGTCGTTGTTCCGGAGCTCGCCGGACAATGCATCGTCGTCAACGGTGTAGCCAAGACGTACGCCATGACAGGTTGGCGGGTTGGCTGGATGATCGGTCCTCCGGACGTCATCGAGGGAGCCATCAACCTGCAATCGCACTTGACGTCCAACGTCAACAACGTGGCTCAACGGGCAGCGCTCGCCGCTCTATCGGGCGATCTTGCAGACGTGGCCCGGATGCGCCAGGCCTTCGACCGGCGCCGGAAGCTGGTCGTCTCGTTGCTCGACGCGATCCCCGGCGTGGAGTGCGCCGAACCTCGCGGAGCGTTCTATGCGTTTCCGTCCCTGAAAGGTGTGCTTGGCAGGACGATTCGGGGAACGGTAGCCGAGACCACCGTTGATCTGAGCGAACTCGTCCTCGACGAAGCGCGCGTTGCATTCGTGCCAGGCGAGGCATTTGGAGCACCAGGATATGCCCGATTCTCCTACGCGCTTTCGGACGAGGACATCAGCCGGGGACTCGAGCGGGTAGCAGCTCTCTTCAGCGAATCGGAGTCCTGAGTTGGCTCGAATTCTTGTTACCGAAGAGCTCGCCGCGAGTGGTCTCGCAGTCATGAGAGATGCGGGACATGACGTCGACGTGCGCCTCGGCCTCAGTCCTGAGCAGCTTGATGCGGCAATCGGCGGTGCTCAAGCACTCGTCATCCGCTCAGCAACGAAGGTCGGGCCCGCAGCCCTTGATGCAGGGCGCGAGCTTGTGGTCGTCGGGAGGGCTGGCGTTGGTCTTGACAACGTAGATGTGTCCGCCGCCACGGCGCGAGGCGTAATGGTGGTTAACGCGCCCGAATCCAACATCCTGTCTGCAGCGGAGCACGCGCTCGCTCTATTGCTCGCGCAGGCGCGTTGCATCCCACAGGCACATGCAGCGCTTGTAAAGGGCAGGTGGGAACGGTCAAAGTGGGAGGGTCTCGAACTCCACGGCAAGACGCTCGGCATCGTAGGTCTTGGCAGGATCGGAGCGCTCGTGGCGCAGCGTGCCTTGGCCTTCGGCATGCGGCTCGCCGCGCACGATCCCTATGTCTCGGCGGATCGAGCACGTGTCATGGGCGTCGAGCTCATGAGCCTCGAGGACCTCGTAGGTACGGCCGACTTCTTGACGATTCATCTGCCAAAGAACTCCGAGACGGCCGGCCTCATTGGCAAGGAACTTCTCGCGCAAGCAAAGCCCGGGATCCGCATCATCAACGCCGCTCGGGGGGGTGTGCTCGACGAGGAGGCGCTCGCCGACGCGCTCGCTTCGGGCATCGTCGGCGGTGCCGCGCTCGATGTATTCGCGACAGAGCCCTGCACAGACTCCCCGCTCTTCTCGTTTACTAACGTTGTCGTCACTCCTCACCTCGGGGCAAGCACGGCGGAAGCACAAGACAAAGCGGGCGAGCAGATCGCCGAGCAGATCGTGCTTGCACTTGCGGGCGACTTCGTGCCGTACGCCGTCAATCTCGCAGCGCGGGGCGCAAGCGAGGCGGTCCGGCCTTACCTCGGCCTCGCCGAGCGGCTCGGCCGCTGCCTTTCGGCGCTAAGCGACGGACTGCCGTCAGCGACCGACGTTACATATGCCGGGGCGCTTGCGCGCGAGGACACCTCGATCCTTACGCTGTCCCTGCTGAAGGGCATCTTGGCCGCCGGGAGCGATGAGCCTGTGTCTTACGTGAACGCTCCCCGCCTCGCGGAAGAGCGAGGCCTCGTGCTCACCGAGTCCACCACTGCTACTTCCCACGACTACGTCAGCCTGATCACCGTCCGTTCCGGGGAGCACTCGGCCTCAGGCACGCTGACTGGCCCGGGCAGGTCGCAAACCGAGCGTATCGTGATGATCGACGACCACTCAGTCGAGGTTCCATTTGCCAGCAACCTCCTGGTGGTTCGCAACGACGACCGGCCAGGGATGGTGGGAGTCGTGGGTACGGCGCTGGGCGCGGCGGGACTTTCCATTCAGTCCATGGCCGTTGGGCAGACATCGGGCTCTGTTCAGACGGCGCTCATGGTGCTCACGACGAACCGCCCTGTACCGGACGAAGTCGTGAAGCAGCTGCAGGGGCGTCAGGGAATTCTTGCAGTCCATCGCTTGCTAGCGGAGTGACGCTCGTGCCGCTCGCAAGAACTCCTCGGCATCCTGGGCTTCGGGCGAAACAGCTGAGCTTGTCATCGCCCGACCAGGAATCCCGAGGATCTGAAGAGTCCTTGAAGGTATAGGCGATGTCCCCTGGGCGCCGGAAAGCGTTCACGTGTGTGATTGTCGGCATCGTCATCGGCGCGTTCGGCAAGATCTTCGGCGTATGGGAGCTGGCTGTGGCGGCAACCGTTTTGATGGTAGGTGGTGGCGTAGCCGTCGCTCTCTCGTACCGTTCGGAGTTCGGCCATACGCCGAGCGGCTCGTCAGCGGCGTTCTACGTCCGGGGTGCCGCCAACGAGCTCCATCGAACTCGGCTTCGCGGCTCACTCAGACCAACGAATGAGGGGGGAGGGGCGCGCCCCGAAGACCTCAAGCTCGTCCGATACGCGGCCCAGGTTCACGAAGTGCTCCTCGAGTGCAACACGCTGCTTGCGCGTCCGCCCGGCGACGTCGGGACCACTGAGCTTGACGCGGCACGCGAGCAATTGGTGATGTTGGTGGCTAGTCGCCTCTACGGTCCTGCACTCGAGCGGAAGATGATCGACGAGGAGACGGTGCGCGCCGTCTCGCTCCGCTTGGCCGCTCACCCCTCGGCACCCACGTCCGACTAAAGGCGGCGAGCAGGTCGACGCCCCGATACTGTGAGCCGTTGGACGAGCGGTGCTCGTCGATGCGAGGAGGCAGCGATGGACGGATTCGAAGGGCGCACCTTTTCTGACGCAGTCAGCAGGCGCCGATTCCTCCGACTGCTCGGTCTGGGCTCGGCGGGCGCCGCGCTGGCTGCCTGCGGGTCGAGCTCGTCGACACCGACGACGGCCGGCAAGGGCGGTAGTACGTCTACCCCAACCTCGAGCGTCCCCGGCTTCCCGCTCGGAGCTGCCGCAAAGGCGAGCGGCGTCGTCTCGATCACGCTTTGGCACGCCATGACGAACGCCAACCTGACGACGCTCGAGCACTTGACGAACAAGTTCAACGCCCAGCAGTCGAAGATCAAGGTGAACCTCCTCGGGCAGGCGAGCTACACCGACACCTTCACGGCCTACCGGACCGGGCTCGGCTCGTCGAACCTTCCCGACCTCGTCCAGATGGAGTCGATACTGCTGCAGGACATGATCGACAGCCAGAGCGTGGTGCCGGCCACGTCGGCGCTCAAAGCCGACTCCTCGTTCGATTCCTCCGACGTGCTCGCCTCGGCCATGTCCTTTTTCACCGTCGACGGGGTGCAGTACGGCATGCCTTGGAACTGCTCGTCGCAGGTCATGTACTTCAACAAGAAAGTGTTTCAAGCCGCCGGCCTCGATACCAATACGCCCCCGGCGACGTTCGCCGAGTACAAGTCCATGGCCGCTCAGGCAAAATCGAAGGGCGGCGTGCCCTACGGCACGGCACTCAAGCTCACGGCTTCGAACGTCGAGGACTGGATCTCGCAAACAGGCGGCTTGCTCCTCAACAACGGGAACGGCCGTGCTGGCCGCGCGACCGCTGTCGAGTTCGGTGACGCGACGGGCCAGAAGGTGTTCTCTTTCTTCCAGGAGATGTTGTCGAGCAAGATTGCAGAGGCAACGCTCAACACGAGCTATGACAACCTCGTCGCGATCGGCAACGGCAGCACTGGCATGTCGATCGACACGAGCGCGGCGCTCGGCACGGTGCTCAATCTCCTCGGCGGTGGCAAGTATCACAACGTCACCCTTGGAGTAGGCCCGCTGCCCGGCATCAACGGCCCAGGTGACGGCGTGCCGTACGGTGGTGCTGGCCTTTACATCGTTAAGCATTCCGTCGCCGAGAAGCAGGACGCCGCCTGGCAGTTCATCAAGTACCTACTGACGCCACCCGCAATGGCGGCGTGGGCCATCGGTTCGGGCTACATCCCCATTACGAAGTCCTCCGTCGAGACTGCCGCCATCAAGAGCGCCTGGGCAACGACGCCACAGTACAAAGTCGCCTACGAGCAGATCGCCGCATCTAAAGCGAATGCGGCCACAGCGGGCGGGGTCACTGGCGCGTTCTCTCAGGTTGAGACGGACATCCAGAACGCACTCAGCCTGATATCGACCGGGACCTCCTCGGCGACGGCGGTCTCCCAGGCCGTATCGACGTCGAACCAAGCGCTCGCCAGCTACAACAGCAGCATCTGAGGATGGCCTCGGCCGCCGTCAGCCTCGAGGCCATAGAGAAACGCTTCGGCTCTACTGTCGCACTCGTCTCGCTCACTCTCACGGCCGAGGCGGGCGAGTTTCTCATCCTGCTTGGGCCTTCTGGATGTGGGAAGACGACGGCTCTGCGAATCGTGGCTGGCCTCGAGGCGCCGACTGCCGGCACTGTCAGAATCGGCGACCAGGTGGTGAACGACGTCGAGCCGAAGGACCGGGACGTGGCGATGGTCTTCCAGAGCTACGCGCTCTACCCTCATCTGAGCGTCCGGCGGAACATCGAGTTTCCTTTGCGGGCGCGGCGGGTGGCGCGCGACGAGCGAGAACAACGCGTGAAAGAAGCAGCCCGTTCGTTGCAGGTCGAAGAGTTGCTGGAGCGCAAGCCGGGCCAGCTCTCAGGGGGCCAGCGCCAGAGAGTCGCTCTCGCACGGGCAATCGTCCGGGACCCGAAGGCCTTCTTGATGGACGAGCCCCTCTCGAATCTCGACGCGCGCCTTCGGGTCGAGATGCGTGCCGAGCTCATCGACCTGCACCGTACGACGGGGACGACGGTGATCTACGTCACGCACGACCAGGTCGAAGCGATGACCATGGGCGATCGGATCGCGATCTTGAAGGCCGGCCTCCTTCAACAGGTTGGCTCGCCGAAAGAAGTGCACGACCGGCCGGCGAACGAGTTCGTCGCCAGTTTCATCGGCAGCCCGCCGATGAACCTTCTCCCCGGAGAGCTGTTGGGAGAGCCCGGGCTGACGATCGGCGTCCGACCGGAGGCCTTCTCGATCGACCCGGAAGGAACGATCGGCGCACGGGTGACATTGGTCGAGTCGCTCGGCCACGAGTACCACGTCGCGTGCCGCTTGAGGGATGCGGCTGGGACGCTCGTGATGGTCCGGCTGTCGGCCCCAGCAGTGCCACCGTCCATCGGCGATGACGTCCAACTTGCGTTCACGGGACCGTTGCATCGCTTCGACTCGGTCACCGGCGCCCGCAAGGAGGAGGCCGACTAGTGGCGGCGCTGGGGCACAAGAGGCGGATCCGCACCGCCGCGCTGGCTTACGTGATGGTGCTGCCGGCGTTCGCAGCCTTCGCAGTCTTCGTCTTCTACCCGCTCGCCAAGACCTTCTATCTCGGCATGTTCAGGGTCCCGCCGTTCCCTGGCCTCCCGCAGAAGTTCGTCGGGCTCTCGCAGTACACCTCGGTACTCTCGCACTCGCAGTTCCTCGAACCGCTCTGGGACTCCACTCTCCTCGTGATCTTCACCGTCCCTGCCGGCATCGCACTCGGACTCGGCATGGCGGCAGCCGCGCATCGGCAGCTGCCGGGAATGCGGATCTTCCGGACGATCTTCTCTTCGACGATCGCGACGTCGGTAGCCGTCGCCTCGGTGATCTTCTTCACCCTGCTCGACCCGACCACCGGGCTGTTCGCGTACTGGATCGGCCAGCGCGGAGGTACCGGCATCCTCGGCAACCCGACCTGGGCGCTGCCAGCCGTCGCAGTCGTGAGCCTGTGGCAGAACCTCGGGTTCTCGTTCATCTTGATGAGCGCCGCGCTCTCATCGGTGCCCGACGAGATCCTCGACGCTGCGGCGATTGACGGAGCCACTGGCGCACGGCGCTTCTTCAAGGTCACCGTGCCACTGATCTCGCCGACGCTGTTCTTCGCTGCCATCATCGGTGTCATATCGGGGTTCCAGACCTTCGGGCAGATCGACCTCTTGACTCAAGGTGGGCCCGCCGGTCACACGAACGTTCTGCTGTACCAGATCTACACGACGTTTTACACGAACGCCGACACCGGCACCGCCTCGGTAATGGCGGTTGCACTGTTCGTTCTCCTTGTTCTCCTCACGCTTCTTCAGTTCGTCTTCGTGCAACGGAGGGTCTTCTATGCCGACGAGCGTTAGGACGGCCCTTCGTTACTTGGTGCTTGTCGTCATAGCGGTGATCGTGCTCTTCCCGATCTACATCACGCTCGTCAACGCGCTCCTGCCCGGGCAGGACATCGCCAAGCGCCCGCCCACGCTGTTCCCGCTCCATCCGCTGTGGGACTCCTTCTCTCAAGCCTGGACGGACGGTTCCCTTGGCCCCTACCTGCGTACGAGCGCCATCGTCTCGATTGCTACGACGCTCGCCGCCCTCGCGACGTCGATCCTCGCCGCCTATGCCTTCGCGTTCCTCGAGTTCCCTCTGAAACGAGTCCTCTTCGCACTGTGCCTCGCAACGCTCATGGTGCCCGCGGAGGTGACGATCATCCCGAACTACAGGACGATCCAGCTCTTCGGTTGGTACGACACCTACCCGGCGCTGATCGTCCCGTTCGTCGCGAGTGGAATCGGTATCTTCTTGTTCCGGCAGTCCTTCCGCCAACTGCCCCGCGACCTGCGCGACGCGGCAGTGCTCGACGGATACGGTCACTGGCGGTTCTTGGGGCGTGTCGTGTTACCGCTCAACCGGCCGATGGTCGGAGCGTTCGCGATCTTCGCGTTTCTTGGCAGTTGGAACCAGTACCTCTGGCCGCTGCTCGTCACGAACACGAACGCGCGGCGCACGGTCCAGGTTGGCCTGAAGCAGCTCGAAGGCCTCAACGCCGACCAGCAGAACATCATCTTCGCCGGGACGATCCTCGCGGCCTTGCCCATCTTCGTGCTCCTCCTCCTCTTCCAGCGTCAGCTGGTACGAGGGCTGACCGCAGGTGCTGTCAAAGGCTGACCGGAGTACGCGAAACACCTCTCTCCAGCCTTTGATTCTGTAGGGCTCTGCGTCCGACGTGCCGGTCGGAGCCCTCCAGCTACCGCCAATAGGCAAGGAGAGACACATGAGCGACGACGACATTGCCACGACCCAAGGCGGCCCGGCAGAGCCCGCGGCCGACGAAGTCCGTCTACACCCTCCGCGTGGCCGCACACGCGTAGGAGCTACAGCATCCATCGCGCTCGTGGCTGCTCTCGTCGTGACCGGAGTCGGCTTTGGCGGAGTTGCCCTCGGCCGCTCGGGTTCCTCGGGCCGCGCCCAACAGCCCAAGGCCGAGCTCGATGCTGCGCAGTCGAGCGTCGCGCCGGACGCGACGATCACGGTTACCGGGTCCGGCACCGTCCGGGGGACGCCGGATACGGTGAGCTTCCAGATCGGTGTCCACACGGTCGAGCCTGCGGCCACGACTGCGCTCTCCGACAACGACTCGCAGGTGACTTCCCTCGAGGGGACCTTGATGAACCACGGAGTCACAAAAGCGGACCTTCAGACCTCGGGGTTGGACATCTTCGAGAACACGAGTCATGGCGTGCTCACCGGGTTCACGGTGGACGACGACCTCAACGTGACGATGCACGGCATCGCCGACGCCGGCGCGGCGATCGAAGCGGCGGCCCAGGCTGTCGGGAACGGCATACAGCTGTACGGCATCTCGTTCTCGATCTCGAACGACTCGAGCCTCCTCGCGTCGGCTCGTGCAAAGGCGATGCAGAACGCAGCGACGGAGGCGAGTCAGGTGGCCACCGCCGCGAATGCCACCCTCGGAAACGTCGTGCGCGTGACCGATCAGGAGAACGCGAGCACGGGGGTCAACTACGGCGACGCCCTTGCGGCAACCTCCGCCAGCGTGCCCGTAGAAGCGGGCAGCCAACCGGTCAACGTGCAGGTGACCGTGGTGTACGCGCTGAAGGGCTGACGACGCGCGACTTCGCCGGTTGACTTCTCATGCCCGATCACGCACACTGGTCGGGCATGAGAAGCATCTGCTTGTACCTCCTTCTTACCTGACGGCGAGCGCCATAGCGCTCGCCATGACCTCCTGTGCCCTGTGGGCCGGGAGGTTTTTTGTTGCCCGTAACCGAGAACCTATGAGCGAGAGACCAACGAGGTAGCGATGAGCCCCGACAACGCAACGAGCGAGGATCCCGGCAAGGTGGTCATCTTCGACACCACGCTGCGAGACGGTGAGCAGGCTCCCGGCATCTCCCTTGACGCCGTGGACAAACTCGAGATCGCTGAGCAGCTCGCCCGCCTCGGGGTCGATTACCTCGAAGCCGGCTTCCCGGTCGCGAGCGAGGGCGAATTCGAGGCGGTACGCGCGATCGCCCGCGGCGTTCACGGCCCGGTCATCTGCGGCCTCTCCCGTACGAATCTGGCAGACGTCGACCGCTGCTATGAGGCTGTGCGGGACGCCGACAGCTCCCGGATCCACGTGTTCATCTCGACGAGCCCGAGCCACATGGAGCACATGTTGAAGATGAACGAGGCCCAGGTCCTCGCTGAGGTGCGCAGTGGCGTGGGCCGTGCACGAGAGCACCTTGCCGACGTCGAGTTCTCGCCGCAGGACGCGACGCGCACGCCGCTCGACTTCATGCTCGAGGTGTTGGCGGCGTCGGTCGAAGCGGGAGCGACAACGCTCAACATCCCCGACACGGTTGGCTACGGGATCCCCTGGGATTTCGGGGACCTCATCGCATACGTCCGCCGAGAGGTAGCCGGCGACTACGTGATTTCTACGCACTGCCACAACGATCTCGGCCTGGCGGTGGCCAACTCGCTGTCCGGCGTCCGCAACGGAGCGCGGCAGATCGAGGTCTGCGTGAACGGTCTCGGCGAGCGGGCGGGCAACGCCGCTCTGGAGGAAGTCGTGATGGCACTCAAGATCCGGGCCGACCAGTTCCCCGGCCTCGAGACGGGCGTGAAGACCGAGGAGCTGTCGAAGACGAGCCGCCTCGTCTCCCGCATGACCGGCTACCAGCTGCAGTGGAACAAGGCAGTCGTCGGTCGCAACGCGTTCTCACATGAGTCTGGTATCCACCAGCACGGAGTCCTCATGGAGCGCTCGACCTACGAGATCATCGACGCTGCCTCGGTCGGCCAGGTCGGTAGCCAGATCGTCCTCGGCAAGCACTCGGGCCGGCACGCCTTCTCGGAAACCCTCGAGAAACTCGGCATCGTCATAAAGGGCGACGCGCTCAACGCGGCCTTCGCGCGCTTCAAGGAGCTGGCGGACCGCAAGGTCCAGCTGACTGACGCCGACCTCGAGGCCATCGTTGCGGAGGAAGTCGGCACTGCAGTCGAGTCGGGTTACTCGCTCGAGGTCCTCGAGGTGCACGGCGGCACCGAGTCCGTCCCGAAAGCCCGAGTTGTGGTCGCACGAGACGGCAAGCGTTCAGAGGCTGTCTCGGAGGGAGACGGCATGATCGATGCCGCCTGCCAGGCGATCCGGCAGGCGACAGGGATCAAGGCGACGCTCACGGGATTCAACGTCTCGTCCGTGACCGGAGGCATCGATGCTCTCGGAGATGTCGTGGTGCAGCTCGAGTCCGAGGGCGTGAAGGTTTCCGGCCGCGGAGTGTCGACCGACGTCGTCGAGGCATCCGCCCGTGCCTACCTGGCGGCTGCGAACCGGATGGTCCGCGCGAGGGCCAGATCTGGCTCGCTCGACGGTACGAGAAGGGTCGAGGTCGGTCCGTAGCCGACTCCTGGCGCGCCCACCCCGCGCCGAGGACAAGGCAGACTCATCCGATGCAATTAAGTCGCGCCTCCCTGCGGGCCGAGCTCGGCCCTGCCCTGGCGATTGCGATCGTCGCAAGCCTGTGCCTGGCGGCCTGTTCGAGCTCCTCCGGGGGCTCTGTCCCACCCAGTTCGACCGGTGACGCCGCGAGCGGGTCCCCGGTCCTGACGCCGTCGGCGGCCCGTGCGCTCCTAGCAGCGACGACGGGTACCAACAACAAGGCCAACGCCAAGCTGAGCAGCAGCCTGCTGGCGTCTTATGAAGCGGGATCGGCTTACGAGCTCGACGACGCCACATACCAGGCCGAGCTATTGGCTAAGCGGGATTCGAGTTTCAAGCCGTCGAACTCGGCCTTCACAATCGAGCTTGAGGCGCTCGGCTTGGTGCGCCAGACTGCCTGGCCGGCGGATCTCCTTACGATCGGTGACCAGAAGTCCCTCTCGAAGACCGCGCCGAAGACGACCGAGTGCGGCACGATGCTCGATTTCGAGCGAACCTCTCCGGGCGGGCGCTGGCAGATCGTGCTCGAGCCGTCGACGAACGCGAGTCCTTTGCCGCATCTTGCGACGTCTCGCGGCGGGTATCTCCAGCCGGTGTCCGGCGCAGACGAGCGCGCCGCAAAGGTGCTCCCGAGCCAGGTCTCGAAGGACCTTCTCGCCGAGGAGACGACCGGAAAGCTCGGACCGTTCAAGAGCTCCGACTTCACCGGCAAGTGCTGGGAGCTCCCGAACCCGAGAGCCGATGTCGTATCCGCCGAGCAGAAGGGCTTGTCCCAGCGCGACCTCTACTCCCCGGTGAGTCCGACCGACACATCTGCTTTCGCGTTGCGCGACGGTGGGGCGGTCGTCATGTTCACCCTCCGCTTCGAGGATCAGGTGATCGCGGCGTCCGGAGCCATCGCGTGGAAGCCGACCGCGGTTGCTGCCGGTGCCGGCGGCGCTTGGCAGTACTTCCTCGCCGCCGGCGCGTACTCCCAGGTGATCGAGAAAGGCGAGATCCAGATCGCGGCCGAGATCAATCCGGGCGGGAAGACCTACTCGGTCATCGGGACGTATCCCGGCATCACCTCGGTCACCGGGACGAAGGCGAGCACCTCGACCACGACGCCCGGCGGGACTTTGACCTCTTATCTGAGCCGCTAGGCGTCAGTCCCGAATCCGGACTGGGCTCTGAGCCGTCAGACGGAGGTCGGCATGAAGCGAGGTCGCGTCACCTCGAAGGCGTCGATTTGCCTCAGGTACTGCATCGTCACCCCGATGTCGTCGAGGCCCTCGAGGAGACGGAGCCGAGCGTCGTCGTCCAAAGTGAACGGGCCTTCGATGCCGGCAGCCGGCACTTCGATCAAGCGCCGGCTGACGTCGACCGTGACCTCCAGGGTCGGGTCCTTCTCGACCGCGCTCATCAACCTCGACGCGAGCTCGGGAGTGACCTCGGCAGGCACGAGGCCCGACTTCGTCGAATTGTTCCGGAAGATGTCGCCGAAACGAGAGCTCACAACGACCTCGAACCCGTAGTCCACGAGCGCCCACACGGCGTGCTCGCGAGAAGATCCCGTGCCGAAGTTCGGACCGGCGATGAGGATGCGCGCGCCAGCATGCTCGGGCTGGTTCATCACGAATGCGGGATCATCTCGCCATTCGGCGAACAACCCGGCACCGAAGCCGGTCCGTTCGATCCGCTTCAGCCACTCGCTCGGGATTATCTGGTCGGTATCCACGTCCGAGCGGTCGAGGGGGACAGCTCGGCCTGTGACTATCCGCACGGGTTTCATCAGCCGAGCTCGCTCGGTGTTGCGAAACGGCCGAGAACAGCTGTCGCAGCGGCGACCTCGGGGGACACGAGGTGGGTCCGGCCGCCTCTGCCCTGGCGTCCCTCGAAGTTCCGGTTGGAAGTCGAGGCACACCGTTCACCCGGCGCCAGCTGGTCCGGGTTCATTCCGAGGCACATGGAGCACCCGCTGTCGCGCCACTCAAAACCTGCCTTCGTGAACACGGCGTCGAGACCTTCTGCCTCGGCCTGTCGCTTCACGTGCCGTGAGCCGGGCACGACCAGAGCCCGCAGACCAGCGTGGACACGGTGGCCCTCGACCACCGCTGCCGCAGCCCTCAGGTCCTCGATGCGTGAGTTCGTGCAGGAGCCGATGAAGACAGTGTGGAGGGGGATCTCGCGCATCGGGGTGCCTGCAACAAGTCCCATGTATGCGAGCGCCCGCACAGCGGCTTCCTGCTCGGCCGGTGTCGGGAGTTCGCCTGGAGTCGGCACCGAACCAGCGATCGGCACGACCTGTGCAGGATTGGTCCCCCACGAGACGTGCGGTGACAGCGAGGCGGCATCGATCACGACTTCTGCGTCGTAAACAGCGCCCTCGTCGGTCACGAGTGACCGCCACGCGTCGACCGCTTGGTCGTACTCGCTGCCCGACGGAGCATGTGGACGTCCTTTGACGTAGGCGAACGTCGTCTCGTCCGGGGCGATCATCCCCGCTCTTGCTCCTGCCTCGATCGACATGTTGCAGACCGTCATGCGGCCTTCCATCGAAAGGGCGCGGATCGCAGAGCCCCGGTACTCGACGATGTAGCCGACGCCGCCGGTGGTGCCGAGCCGGCCGACGATGGCCAGCACGAGGTCCTTCGCTGTAACGCCGAGCGGCAGCTCGCCCTCGACGGTGACTGCCATCGTCTTCGGTCGGCGCTGGGGAAGTGTCTGAGTGGCGAGCACGTGCTCGACCTCGGAAGTTCCAATCCCGAACGCGAGCGCCCCGAATGCGCCATGGGTCGAGGTGTGGCTGTCACCGCAGACGATCGTCATCCCCGGTTGGGTCAGCCCCTGCTCCGGGCCGATGACGTGCACGATGCCCTGGTTGTCGTCGCCCATCGGCCAACACGTGATCCCGAACTCGCGACAGTTCGCCTCGAGCGCTTCGAGCTGGCGGCGAGAGGTGGTGTCGAGGACGGGGATCCCGCCTCGCGCCGAAGCAGCGCCTTCGGGGTCACTCGCCGCGTCCCATCCGGCGGGCGCGGCCGTTGGCACGTTGTGGTCTGCCGTGGCGACCGTGAGATCCGGGCGGCGCACCGACCGGCCCGTCATCCGCAGCCCATCGAAGGCCTGCGGTGACGTCACCTCGTGAACGAGATGGAGGTCGATGTACAACAAATCCTGCTCCGCGCTGCTGTCGCCGGCCCGCACGATATGGCTGTCCCACACCTTCTCGGCCAGAGTTCTCGGGTTCGCGGTCATCGGGCCTCGATCGTGACGATCTCTGCTCTCAGCGTCCCGCTAGGTGCTTCGTACTCCACTGTCTCGCCCGGGCCGTGGCCGAGCAGTGCCAAGCCGAGCGGTGAGCCAGGCGAGATCACCGCGACACCCTCGCGGCGCTCCTCGATCGAGCCCACGAAGTACCGCTCGGTGTCGTCGTCACCCTCGTAGCGGATCTCGACCTCGACTCCCGGCTCGACGGCGTCGGTGCCGACGGACTGCCGTTCGACGATCACGGCTGTCCCGAGCGTGGCCTGCAGCTGGCGGATCCGGGCCTCCATCTTGCCCTGTGCGTCCTTCGCTGCGTGGTAGTCGCCGTTCTCCGAGAGGTCGCCGAGCATCCGTGCGGCCTCGATGTGACGCGCGATGTCGACCCGTCCGCGGGTCGTGAGGTCCTCTAGCTCGGCTGCGAGCCGTGCGTGAGTCTCGGGGGTCAACTGCGTTTCACTCATCATGTGAAGGTTAGTGGCCGCACGGTGGTCCTCCGAAAGCCGTTGCGGGCAGGCCGTCCGTTTCACAATCTCGACCTCGGGTATTATGTCGGTTCGGTCGCCACCAGTGGTGGGCCGGCAAGGGGGGCTCTCCGATGACGCAAGTACGGCAGTGCCGCGCCAGGCACCGTGAAGATGGCCGGACGGTGCGTCTCCTCGGTCCAGCGCTGCTGCTCGGCAGCCTCACTTTGGCTGGCGGAACGACCACCACTGCCGGGACGTTCTCAGCCTCAACGTTTACCGGTCAGACGCCGTCGCGTTCAACCGCGATGATCGCGCCGCATAAGGGGATCCTCCCGCCGAAGAACCCGTCGAAGAGCTTGCCGCCCAAACCTGACTTCCTCTCTTCCTCGAGCTGTTCGAGCGCGAAGGACACGACTGCGTGCAACGACCTCGTGCTGTCGGCAACGTCAAACGCCCGCAACCTCCTCGAGAAGCTCGGTCCCATGTCGTTCTCCCTGTCCGCCTACGAGAAGCTCACCGGCGCGGAACAGCTCTTCGTGACCGCGAACGTCGAGCGTGTCGGTCGCGGGCTCGCTCCGATGCTCGAGCTGACGAACTCACTCGACTCGCTCGCTCAGGCTGGGGCAAAGGCAAACACTGACCCCGACATCGACAGGATCATCAAGACCAAGCTGCCGGGCGGAGGGCGCGTGATCAGCGCTGGGGCGAACTTCGCGTCCGGCTATGACAACCCGCTCGGTTCGAACTACGGCTGGATGTACGACGACGGGCTCGGCAGCCCTAATAGCGCCTGCACCTCCAAGAACCCGCAGGCGTGCTGGGGCCATCGCGACAACATCCTGCACGCTTACGGTTCCACGAGCGCCTGCGGTGGGACGAGCTTCGAGTCGGTGATGGGGGCGGGCTATGTGAAGAGCGGCGCGGTGTTCGGCGATGGAGAGACCGAGGTGCTTGTCGGCGTCTGCGGCAAGACTCCGACGGACTCGGTCTTCACTTGGGCCAAGGCGATGTCCTTGTTGCACATCAAGTGAGGCGGGCAGTTCTGAGCTCAGGTTGACGCGGCCTCCGACGCGGGCAAGACTGATAGACGTGGCTCGAGGATTCGACACCGCAACCGCAACAGGGATCGTAATTACGAGTTAGGCGCGCCTTCCTCGAGAAGCGCGTCGCAGGCCGTCCACCAGGTGGGCGGCCTTTTGCTTTTCAACGATGACACATTTCACCGATGAGAGAAGAGAACAGGACACGGTGATGATGACCACCCAGATGACGCGCGACAGGCGAGGAGCGAGATGACCGAAGCTATGGGCTCGCCACACCGAGTCGCGGTCATCGGCGGTGACGGCATCGGGCCCGAGGTGGTTGCCGAGGCGCTCAAGGTTGTCGCTGCCGCAGGTGTCAAACTTGACACGTCCGCCTACGACTTAGGTGCCGACAGGTACCTCCGGACTGGCGAGGTGCTTGCCGACGACGTCCTCGACGAGCTCCGCGGCTTCGATGCGATCCTGCTCGGAGCGATCGGGCCTCCTATCGGCTCGACCGCAGTGCCGTCGGGAGTGATGGAGCGCGGGTTGTTGCTGCGGCTGCGTTTCGAACTGGATCTCTACATCAACCTGCGGCCGTTCAACGGCGCACCCGGGTCGATCGGGGCTGGCGCCGACTTCGCCGTCGTCCGCGAGAACACCGAGGGGCCTTATGTCGGAGAGGGTGGAGCGCTCCGGCGCGGCACCGCGTTCGAGGTCGCGACCCAGGGGTCGGTCAACACGCGCCACGGCGTGGAGCGGTGCGTCCGGTACGCCTTCGAGCTCGCACGCGGGCGGCGAGGGCACCTGACGCTCGTCCACAAGACGAACGTGCTCACCTTCTCGGGAGACTTGTGGCAGCGGACCTTCCACGACGTGTCGCTTGACTTCCCCTCAGTAGGCACGGGGTACCAGCACGTCGATGCCGCCTGCATATTCCTCGTCGAGCGGCCTGGCACTTACGACGTCATCGTCACAGACAACCTCTTCGGAGACATCCTCACCGATCTCGCCGGCGCGGTCGCCGGCGGCATCGGGTTGGCGGCTTCTGCCAACTTGAACCCGGCCCTCACCGGGCCCTCGTTGTTCGAGCCCGTGCACGGGGCCGCACATGACATCGCCGGCACCGGGAAGGCCAATCCGCTTGCCGCGATCCGTTCTGCCGCGATGATGCTCGAGCATCTCGGCGAGACAGAAGCGGCCGAGCGCGTCACCGCCGCCGTGCTGGCAGAGCAGACTGACATGGTCGGCTCTGATGAACCGTGGAGCACCGCCAGTGTGGGCGATGCCGTTGCAGGGAGGTTGTGACATGCCATTGACCCCGACCGAGAAGATCTGGATGGACGGCAAGCTCGTCGACTGGGACGACGCCCGCATCCATGTGCTGACTCACAGCCTGCACTACGGACTCGGCGTCTTCGAGGGAATCCGCGCCTACCCGACCTCGCAGGGTCCGGGCGTGTTCAGGCTCACCCCGCACGTCGATCGCCTATTTCAGAGCGCTCACATTCTCGGGATGGCGATCCCTTTTGAGCGCGACGAGATCGTCGACGCCGTCAAGGCTGTCGTGCGCGAGAGCGGGCTCGACGGGTGCTACATCCGGCCGCTCGTCTACCTCGGCTACGGCGAGATGGGCCTCAATCCGATGCCCTGTCCTGTGAACGTCTCGGTTGCCTGCTGGCCATGGGGTGCCTACCTCGGAGACGACGGAATCCGCAACGGCATCAGGCTGAAGGTGTCCTCGTGGGCCCGGCACGACGCCCGGGCCATGCCGACTGCCGCCAAAGCGACTGGCATGTACATCAACTCCTCTTTGGCAAAGGTCGAGGCAGTGAAGGCTGGTTACGACGAGGCGCTTCTGCTCACGACCGACGGCCACATCTCCGAGGGAACCGGCGAGAACATCTTCGTCGTTCGCAAGGGCCGGATCTTGACGCCGCCGTCTTCATCAGTCGGCGCTCTCGAGGGCATCACGGCGGATGCGATCACGACCATCGCCCGCGACCTCGGCTACGAGGTGGTCGAGAACCATCTGCGTCGCACGGACCTCTACATGGCGGATGAGGCATTCCTGACCGGTACTGCGGCTGAGGTCGTGCCGATCGCGTCCGTCGACGATCGCTCCGTCGGCGCCGGCAAGCCCGGTCCCATCACCCGGGCGATCCAAGAGGTGTTCTTCCAGGCCGTGCGTGGTGAGGTCCCGCAGTACAAGGACTGGGTGGAACATGTCACATGACGGCGTAGCCCACGCTCACCCAGGCACGAAGGCACGAGCTCACTCCCACGGCCACGTCGAGGGCTTGCCGTCGGCCATCGCGGTCTACGACACGACGCTAAGGGACGGGTCACAACAAGAGGGCATCTCGCTCACGGTCGACGACAAGCTCCGAGTGGCCGAGCAGCTCGACCACCTCGGCGTCACGTTCATCGAAGGGGGATGGCCCGGGGCCAACCCGAAAGACGACGCGTTCTTCCGGCGCGCCGCAGGCGAGCTCCACCTGCAGACGGCCACGCTCGTAGCTTTCGGCTCCACCCGGCGCCCCGGAGCCCGTGCGGACCAGGACGAGGTGCTGGCCCATCTAGTGGGAGCGGGAACCGAGGCCGTCTGCATCGTCGCCAAGTCGTCGGAGCTGCACGTCGTCGAGGCTCTGCGTACGAGCCTCGACGAGGCAGTCGCGATGGCGTCCGACTCGGTCGGGTACCTCCGGTCTCACGGCCTTCGGGTGTTCTTCGACGCTGAGCACTTCTTCGACGGCTTCCGCCAGAACCGCGAGTTCACGCTGCGCGTGATCGACGCCGCAGAGGAGGCCGGAGCAGAGACGCTCGTCCTCTGCGACACGAACGGCGGAATGCTGCCCGACGAGGTCGAGGAGATAGTCGCCGAGGTGCGGGCTCGAACCTCAACTGAGCTTGGTGCTCACTTCCACAACGACAGCGGATGTGCCGTCGCCAACACGCTGGCGGCGGTTCGCCAGGGCGCCACGCAGGTGCAGGGGTGCGTGAACGGCTATGGCGAGCGAGCGGGGAACGCCGACCTTGCGGCCACCATCGCCAACCTGACGCTCAAGATGGGCGTCGGCACGATTCCTCCCGGGAACCTCGAGCGGCTCACCCCCGTTGCCCATCACATCGCCGAGATCGTCAACATCACCCTCGACCCACAGCGCCCCTACATCGGAGTCGCCGCCTTCACACACAAGGCGGGGCTGCACACGAGCGCGCTGGTACGGCGGGCCGATGCCTACGAGCACATTCCACCAGACTCTGTCGGCAACGGCACCCGCGTCGTGGTGAGCGAGCTCGCCGGTCGCTCGACCCTGCAGATGAAGGCAGTAGAGCTCGGTCTCGAACTCGACTCGCCTGCGCTTACGAGGGTCCTCGACACCTTGAAGCACCTCGAGAACGCTGGTTACCACTTCGAGGTGGCTGACGGTTCGCTCGAGCTCATGATGCGCGCGGCTGCCGGTGCGCCCCTTACCGGCCTCGGCGACCTGTTCCGGATCGAGTCGTACCGCGTGATCACCGATTGGCGCGCCTCAGCCGGAGCCGGGAAGAACGAGGGCGAGCTCCCGTCACTGGTTCACCCATGGTCTTCCGAGGGCGAGCTCACGACCGAGGCGACGGTGAAGGTCCACGTGGGCGGGCACCGGGTGGTGGCGACCGCCGAGGGCAACGGGCCAGTCAACGCACTCGATGCGGCGCTGCGGGTGGCGATCCAGCCGGCGTTCGAAGCCCTGCAGAACGTCCACCTCACCGACTACCGGGTGCGCGTTCTCGACTCTGCGCACGCGACGGGAGCGGTTACCCGCGTCCTGCTCGACACGTCCGACTCGGAGGGAACGTGGTCGACTATCGGCGTCTCCGAGAACATCATCGAGGCTTCGTGGCAGGCCCTCGTCGACTCGGTCGTGCTCGGCCTGATCCGCGCCGCCGCAGGGGCGTGATCACCGGTACAGGTAGCATCGGGTCGGCTCCGGCGACGACGAGAAGGCGATGACCCAACCCAAGTTTGCACCTATCCTGCCTAACGACGAGGTCCGTGACCTGTACCGGCTCGCGGCACCGTCGGCGTGGCTGGCGGACCGCCCGGCTGACTTCCGAGCCGACCCCGGAACGCTCCGCAAGGCGGGCAGGGGTACCGCAGGTCCCGACCAGGGCTACGCCATGCTCTTGTTGGAGCGCTACGCGGACCGGATCGATCTCTCCGAGGGGGAGCACCTCGTCGACGTGATGAGAGGCGTCGCCATCGTCGCGATGAGGCGGGCGGCTCTATACGGGCGGGCACCGGTGTCGGCCGATCTCGAGGTGGCGCTCCGTCTCTTCGGATATCTCGGCGAAGCGAGCGCCGAGCAGGTGGAGGCGCGGCGGACCTTGTTCGGCGGCGTCTCGCACGACTATGTGAAAGAGCGGACGTTGGTCGACGTGATTCCGGAGGCCACGCTCCGCATGACACCAGCAGGAATACTCGAAAGGTTGGCCGGGGACCCAGGCGCCTTGGCCGAACTGAGCGGCGTCGCTGGATAAGGTCGCGTTGCTATGACATTCGAACTTTCCGAGGATCAGCAGGCGTTTCGCGAGGTGCTGCGGCGTTTCGCAGAGGACAAGGTGGCACCGCGGGCATCCGAGTACGACGAGCGCGAGGAGTATCCCTGGGAGAGCTTCAATGCCTGTGTCGGCATGGAGTTGCCGGCGCTCGGGATCCCGACCGAGTACGGCGGGCAGGGCGCAGACCTCGTGACCCAGGCCGTCATGGTGGAGGAGATCGCCCGCGTCTGTGCGTCGACCGCCGTGACGCTGCTCATCTCCAAGCTCGGGATGATCCCCGTCATCAACTTCGGGTCGCCCGAACTGAAGGCGAAGTACCTGCCAAAGGTGGCCTCGGGCGAGTCACAGGCGAGCTACTGCCTCTCCGAACCCGATGCCGGGTCTGACGTTGCGTCGATGACGACCCGGGCCGTGCGTGACGGCGACCACTATGTGCTGACCGGCACCAAGTACTGGATCACGAACGCCGGCATCTCTGACACCTACACCGTCTTCGCAAAGACGGATCCGGCGGCGGGACACCGCGGCATCACTTGCTTCGTCGTCGAGAAGGACTGGGGTGTGAAGGTCCCCAAACTCGAGCACAAGATGGGGCTGCGGGCGAGCCCTACCGGCGAGGTCGTCTTCGAGGATGTGCGCGTTCCTGTGGAGAATCGGGTGGGGGATGAGGGGCAGGGCTTTTTCATCGCAATGCATACGCTCGATCGGAGCCGCCCCACGATCGGTGCCCAGGCCGTCGGCATCGCCCAGGGGGCGCTCGACTATGCGCTCGGATACGTCCAGCGCCGCCAGCAGTTCGGCCATCCGATCTCGGAGTTTCAAGGTTTGCAGTTCATGCTCGCCGACATGGGGATGCGGATCGAGGCGGCTCGCGGCCTCGTATACCGGGCTTGCTCGGTGGCGGAGGCGGGCGATCCCAACGGAGACCTGGCCAAGCTCGGTGCGATGGCGAAGTGCTTCGCATCGGATGTGGCTATGCAAGTTGCGACGGACGCTGTGCAGTTGCTCGGCGGCTACGGGTACACGCGCGACTTCCCCGTTGAGCGCTACATGCGCGACGCCAAGATCACCCAGATCTATGAGGGGACGAACCAGGTGCAGCGGGTCGTGATCGCGAAGAGGCTGCTCGGGTAGGAGCCTTACGGTGTCCGTCGGGCGTGGTCGGACACGCGATGGCCGAGCTCATAGATCGCCCGAGGCGCCGCATTTGATAAGTATATGTAAAGCCATATAACGGATCCTCTTAGACGGCGTTACACTTCGTGATCCGGCCAGTCTGGCCCGGCTCAAGATGACATCCATCTCCTGTCGCGTATATTTGTAAGACTCCGGGCACCCAGCAAGCTTCAGATATATCGGATGCAAAGCCTCACGCACACCCGCTCGTCGTTCGGGAAAGGACAACACGAACGACTTGCCAGCAAGCGCTCCGGCATGGTGGTACTACGACCGCTACAACATCCGCTTCCTGACCAATCTGCCGCAGGAATCGGCCGGGCAGGGCTAGAACGCAACGAGCACCCGTAAGGATGCCGCGCTCGGGCCAGCCGAGGCAGCCGCTGGGCGGCCCTCGGCAAAGACGCCTGCCGAGAGTTGAGCCGGGGTCCTGACGCCATTTTGTCAAGCCGCATCTCTAATATCGCGGAGGTGAAGTTCGCCCGCCTCCGCTTCCGCACCGGCCGTAGCTGACCGATGAGCTCGCAGCGAGCGCCGGGTACGGCGCCGCGCCGCCGCGCAAGGCTCCGCCGTTCCGGAGCGTGGCTGTTCCTAGTGGTCTTGATCGTTTCCGGCGCAGTCGCCATAGGCACCCATCACGCGTTAGCGAGCCGGGACAGCGACCGCGACGGGGGGTCCAGCGGACTCGGCGGGCCTTCCTCCGGAGGCGAGGCCGTCGACTCGAGTCTCTTCGCAAACGGCTCGTGCGTCGAGTTCCAGCCTACGGCGGGTGATCGGCACAAGACGGTGTTCCTCGACGCAGGCCATGGCGGCCTCGACCCGGGCGCCCTCGGGTCGACCGAGGCCGGGAAGACGATCTACGAAGCCGATGAGACGCTGCCGGTCGAGCTCGACGCGTTGGCGCTCCTACGTGCGCAGGGCTTTGCAGTCGTCGTCTCCCGCACGGGGGCGTCGACGGTCTTGCGGCTCAAGCCCGGAGACGTGTCGGAGGGGGTGCTATCGCTCACGGGAGCTCACGACGAGGTGGCCGCGCGGGACATCTGTGCGAACGACGCCCACGCAGACCTCCTCGTCGGCATCTACTTCGACGCCAGTTACTCGTCGGGGACAGCCGGGAGCTTGACGGCTTACGACGCTGTGCGGGAGTTCTCTACATCGAACTTGCGGTTGGCTCGGCTGCTGCAGACGACCGTGCTCGATGACATGAACGCGCAGGGCTGGGCGATTCCGAACGACGGCGTGGAAACCGATGCCGGGCTCGGCTCTTCCAACGGAGACCCATCAACCGGCGGGCTCGCCGCCAAGTCTGCCGAGTACGACCACGTCATGTTGATCGGGCCGGCAATGGCGGGATACTTCTCGACACCGAGCGAGATGCCCGGCGCCGTCATCGAGCCGCTCTACATCACAGACCCATTCGAGGGATCGATCGCGGCCAGCGCGCACGACCAGACGGTGATGGCCAAGGGCATCGCGAGCGCCATCGAGAAATACTTCGGAGCCTCGTAGCGCGCGATCCTCAGGCGTTCTTGATCCGTGCCGCCTCTTCGAGCCCGAGAATCTCGATCGAGCGTTCGCGCATTTCGCCCTTTCGCACTTTGCCCGTCACTGTCATCGGGAATTCGGTCGTGAGGTGCATGTAGCGCGGGATCTTGAAGTGTGCGAGGTGGCCGGCGCAAAAGTCCCTCAGCGACTCGGCAGTAAGCGAATCTGCGCCGGCCCGGAGCTGGATCCAGGCGCAGAGCTCCTCGCCGTACCGCTCGTCGGGTACGCCGACCACTTGCACGTCGACGATGTCAGGGTGAGAGTAGAGGTACTCCTCCACCTCACGGGGATAGACGTTCTCGCCGCCTCGGATCACCATGTCCTTTATCCGCCCGACGATGTTGACGTATCCGTCTTCACGCATCACGGCGAGATCGCCTGTGTGCATCCACCTGGCGGCGTCGATCGCCTGAGCAGTGGATCCCGGGTCGTTGAAGTAGCCGAGCATCACCGAGTAACCCCGCGTGCAGAGTTCCCCGGGCTGGCCGATCGGAACCGGCTGGCTGGTAGCGC
>PLDN01000137.1 GCA_003136185.1 Acidimicrobiaceae bacterium
AGCGGCCGGCTGCGGTGAGAATGGCGCCGGAACCGACGGCTGGGTCACACACACGCAGGTTGAGGATCTCGTGCGGACCGCGTAGCTTCCACTTCTCGGCGTCGGGTTCGTTCTGGGGTCCCGGGTCGTAGACAAGCGGTTCGAGCGCGTACCNNCGACCTCCTCGGCGAGCGCCTTAGTCGTGTACTGGGCGCCCATGTTGCGGCGCGTGGACATCTGCGTGACATATTGCGAGCCGGGAAGGAGTACGACTGGGAGTCCGCGGAGGTCGGTGCGGATCAAGCCCCAGAAGGGCAACACGCGAGCCGTGGTCCCGTCGTCATGACCACACGCGACTCGCAGGCGAGCGAGTTCGACACCTTCCGGCTTCTTGGCCAGTAGTCCAGCGAGCGCACTCGGCGTCCTGTTGCACCTGTCTTTCTCCGACAGCCACTCGCAGAGCGCCTCGGTTCCCGCGTCGAGTCGGGTTTCGAGGTCGATGATCGAGATCTCAGGTTCGCCACCGTCGGGTCCGACTAGTCCAAGTGACAGGACATCGATGGGAGCGGCACCGTGGTCGAGGAGACCTTCGTAGCAGTGGCCGATCTGTTCGACGTCGAGGGCCTTGTAGCTAACGCGCTGCGCGACCTTCGTGCGTCCGGCTTTGACTTCGACCGTCAACAGCGCGTCGAGGATGGCGAGCACCGTCCGGTCGTCGATCGCGATCGGCCGACCCAGCGCCTCAACGGCATCCGTGGCAGGACCGAGATCCTGGCCACCGACCCACACGTGGTCTGGCTCACGCCGGCCTTCGAGAAATAGAAACCGGTCAGGATCGAAGAGGCTTCCGCCATACGCAGGGAGGGTGAGGCGGTCGTGGTTGATGCCCCCGTGCACGGCCCGGAACGTAGCGAGCAACCGGTGCCAGGCGGTTGAGCGACGTTCGAGGGCGTCCTCTCCATCGCGCAGCGACGCGCTGCGCAGGTCCTCGCGAAGCGTGAGCACCGAATAGGACTCCGCCCACAGCGGGTCCTCCGCAGGGAGGAGACGGCGTTCCTCAGCGAACAGGAGAAACACGAGCCGCATCAGCACGCTGACAGAGGCTTCGTACATCTCGGTGGCGGCGATCCCGTCCAGGGCGCGCCCGCCAGTGGCGACGTCGTCGCGGGAGATCGCAGCCACGAGCAGCTCGACCGAGCGCCGGACGGACAAACCGAGGCCCTTGGTGATCTCCACCTCGGCATCGGCAGCTTGACGGAAAAGCGCTTCGAGGGTCTCGCTTTCTTCGACGGCAAAGAACCGCCGCGCACCCAGCAACGACCCGAAGCCGGCCTGGAGAACGCGTTCATCAGCGAGGTCACCGATGCGCCACCGGCACGACGCAGCCGGGGCGCCACGTGGCGCCCAGACGAGAACCCACTGGTCGTCGTCGGTAACCAAGGCAAGCGGTATGCCGGCTTCACGACACCACGTTTCGGCACGTTGCACCGGGCTCGCCGGCCACGTGTCGCCGGCGACGGCGGGATCAGGACGCCGATCGAGCCGTGTCCCCATCGGCCAGACGAACACGGCAACACGGATCACGTTGGCATCGTCGACGTCCAGCAGAGCCAGCGTCGGACGGAGCTGGACGCCGTGCTCGGCGACGCGAACGAGCGAGGTGGCCGGCAGCTGCTGATGCTCGGCAAGGCCATCGCCCCACTCGAGCACGGTGCTGAGCAACCACTGTCGCAACGACGAACGACCCATCGGGTCGCCGTCGAGATCGGCGAGCTGGGCTCGCAGCTCTGAGCGCTGATCGTTCGCGAGCGGATCGAAGCCGTGCGGAAATACGCCGCGCAGCTGACTTGCCGTCAGGAACGCACCGTCTGGATCAACGAGGTTCAGCCAGTCATCAATGCCCGCGGACGGGCTCGCCCGGCGAAACGTGGAGCGTGCCATCAGCGAGTCCCCCTTGGGATCAAAAGTGTGACGGCTGCAGGGAACACGTGGCATTCCGGATCGGTGAAGCGGCGTCGAACCGCCTCGACTTCGCGTTCGATCTCGTGCGGGATTTCGCTAAGTCGACGGCGTAGTGCGTCAATGTCACGTTGGGACTGCTCGCGCTCAGGTACGGAAAAGAGGCTCAGCTGCTCGAACCGGTCAGCCGCAAGGGCATCGAGGTCGGCGGTGATCTGTCGTTGCAAATCCGTCAGAATGGTTCGGACGGCTTCTGCCTCGGCTTCCGACCGGTCGGTCAGCTCGCGTCGCTTCGTTTCTTGGACGCTCTCGGACCGACGGTCGAGTGCTCGGTCCACGCCTGACTCGACGACACTGTCCCACCAACGGACGACATCCGCTATCTCCTCTGGTGCGACGGGCTGAGCGTCGGCAGAGCCGAGCAGGGTGCCGATGTCGCGGAGGGTGTCGATTCGACTCCATCGGCCGCTGCGCAGCCGGCCCCCGGCCAGCACCAACTCTTCGTGCAAGCGGTGACCGTCAGCACCGGTGATGACGAGGCGGGCATGGCAAACGACACCGACATCACCAAGCTCGAGTACGTCGGCAAGCGGCGGCACATGGCGGGCGGTGACACGGGCGAGACGCCCAGTATTGCCGGTCCCCCACACCTCAGCGCGCAAGAGGCGCAACGACTGCGTGACCAGGCGATGGCCGAGGTGGCAGAACACGATGTCGTCGCGCCCCTCGGCGAGGTCGCGATCGAATGTGAAGGGCAGTTCCTCCCCTGATAGCCGGTCGGTCATGCCTTCGGATGTGCGCTGCCAGGATCCGCCTAGCGGTGGAAGTCGGAGCTCGCCCGGCGAGGTGGTCGGTCGCAGCGCCGGTTGGTTGGCCAGTTCGAGCGCCGTAGCGACGACACGTTGGACCCGGTCGGCGGTGAGCCCGAGTTCGTCGATCGATGCTTGCAGGCGTTCGTGGCAGCGCTCCAGGGTCTCCCGCAGGCGACGCTCGACCTGTAGAACCTTCGTGCCGGGTCGCGATCGTGCCTGGTCGATCGCCGCCTCGTCAATCTGACTGCGTCGACCCAGCATGGCGTCGCCGACCTGGTCGGCCAAGACGGCGCCGACGGACCCGAGGTCATCGCGGATCTGTTCGACCTTGAACGCCACACGCGACAGAAACCCGAGTTCGGTGGCGAACGCCGACTGATCTTCCGCCCAACCCTCGGGGACGAAGTGGCGGATCTCCACAAAGGGGTGCGGCTGACCGTGCCGGTCGACGCGGCCGTTGCGCTGTTCGAGCCGTGACGGGTTCCACGGGATCTCCCAGTGCAACATCCGCCAGCAATGCTTCTGCAAGTCGATGCCCTCAGAGGCAGCGTCGGTAGCGACGAGAATGCGCACAGGTGAGCGAGCGGGCCGGGCCTGGAACTCGTTCTTCGTTCGTTCTCGATCCTCGGAATCCATCCCCCCGTACAAGGTGGCGATCCTCTCGCCGCCCCCACCGCCGAAGTCGTGCGTCAGCAGCAGATCGACAAGCCATTTCTGGGTGTCGCGATACTCGGTGAACACGATCACGCGCTCGTCGTTCCAACCGCCGCCAGGAGTGCGGCATGCTTCGTTCAACCACTTGATGAGTGCCTGGGCTCGGGCGTCGGGCCGGTTGCGTCGTTCTTCCACCCACCCGGCCAGCTCCGCGAGGATCCTCTGCTCCTCCGCGCTAAGCGGAGCCTGACCGCGAGAAGCCGTGGCGAGAGCTTCGGCTACCACCTCTCCGCCCTCGTCGTCGGTAGCGTCGTCGTCGCTTCGTTCCCAAGCAGCTTGGAGCTGCGCCTCCGAAGCGACAGCCTGAGAATGAGCGACCTTCGCCATCGTCTCGCGATGCTGGGTCAGCGTGTTCGCGAACGCCACCGGTGAGGACAGCAATCGCTTCTTCAACAACAGAGTGACGAAGTCGGCAGCTGAGCGCTTGGAGCCGCTTCGGTGATGCCCCCGGCGCAGCTCGGCGTAGTGATCAAGCAAAGCGTGCGCCTCACGCTCGTCTGCCGGATACTCGACTGGCATCGCCAGGAGCCTTCGCTCGGGGAATCGAGGTGATCCGTCCGGCTTCGAGGGTAACTGCTCTCGCAGATCGCGCTTTAGCCGGCGCACCAGCACGCGCGTGAGTTGTTCGGGGTTCGGGTCGACGCCTCGGGCGAATCGCTGCGGGTCGAGTAGCTCCAGCAAGGCTGTGAAGCTTTCCTTGTATCCGTTGTGCGGCGTCGCAGATAAGAACAGCCGATGCTCGCAGTGTGGAGCCAGGCGCTTGATTGCTCGTGTCCGCAACGAATCCACGGCGTAACGACCGCGGCCGGACGGAACGATCGAGTGCACTTCGTCGACGATCAACAGATCGAACTTGCGCGGCGCACGACGATAATCCACGCCGGCCAGCACCTCATCGAGCAGCGATTGTGCCCGGCTGTCCTTCAGCCAGTCGATCGACACGATCAACCGCGGAAACGACGTGAAAACGTTCGCCCCGACACCACGATCACGGCGAAGTTGACGCACGGCATCGGTGTTCACGATTCGGAACTCCAAGCCGAACCGATCGAGCATCTCCTCCTGCCACTTGACACATAACCCGGCCGGACACACCACGAGCACGGTGCGAGCACGGTGGCGGAGCAATAGCTCCTGCACGACCAAACCCGCTTCGATGGTCTTGCCGAGGCCGA
>PLDN01000145.1 GCA_003136185.1 Acidimicrobiaceae bacterium
GGCGAGGGCGAGTCCGGCGAGGTCTAGTGAACCGAGGCGGCGAGCGCCTTGGCGTCTGAGTTGCGCAGCCGCGAGGCGGTCGCGACGAGGAGCTTGCGCACCATCGAGGGCGAGTCCTTCAGGATCTTGTTGAAGTCCTTCTGGTCGATCGCGAGCAGCTCCATGTCGGTCGCTGCCTTCACAGTTGCAGAGCGCGGCAGGCGATCGAGCAGCGCGAGCTCTCCGAAGTAGCTACCCGCGTCCAGCTCGGCAGCCTTGCGCCCGTTGCGGATCACAGTTGCCTTGCCAGACACGATGAAGTAGAAGGTCAGCCCGACCGCACCTTCGTCGCAGACGACTGTGCCAGCCTTGACGGACATCGACTCTGCCTTTTTCTGGATCGCTTTCAGCTCGTTACGTGAGCATTCGCTGAAAAGCCAGACGCTGCCTAAGTCGAAGTTGGTCCCTGCCATGCCGCCAAGCGTAGCTGTCTGTGGGACATCGGGCAGGAAGACTTTCGCGCGGTGCCGAGGCGTGTGTTCGCCCCGGCCACGGGAGAGTCAGGACTCCACCGCGACCGGGGCGAAACACGAGATGTCGGACGCTGGATCACGTCGCGGCGCTCAGAACGAGCACCCGGATCCCGCTTTTCTACAGTGCGTCTGGCCCGTGCTCTGCTGTCCGAATCCGGACTACGTCTTCCACCGGGACCACCCATACTTTGCCGTCTCCGACCTTGCCGGTGCCGGCTGTGCGCACGATCGCCTCCACGACATCGGTCACTTGATGATCGTCGAGCACGATCTCAATTCGGATCTTGGGGACGAGATCGATGGTGTACTCGGCACCCCGATAGGTCTCGGTGTGGCCACGTTGGCGTCCAAAACCCTGGGCCTCTGTTGCCGTCAGCCCTTGGATGCCGAGGTCCTTCAAGGACTCCTTCACCTCGTCGAGCTTGAACGGCTTGATTACTGCGACGACCAACTTCATGACGCGCTCCCTTCGGGGGCGAGGGTATGGGCCCGCTGCACCCAGCCGACCAGCACGAGCGAGAAGGCGGAAAACGCTATCAGTATGGTGTTGACGGGATCGGGGACATAGGTAGTCCCAAACATGCAACCTCCTTCACCCCGCAGGTGGGGCAGGTCAAGGACTCCTTTGTCCGCGAACGCTTGCGCCGACATTACAAAGGGGGTGTTGCAGCGTTGTGCCCGGAGCGCGAATGCTGCATTACCCGGTTGTGAACGCCGTGTTACGGAGCCACAGCGCCTAGCCGCGCCGCCGCTAGTCAGCGTGCCGCCGATGTCGTGGCCTGATTCGCGACGGCTTGCGCCTTGGCAGCGATGGCTGTCGGATCACCCAAGTAACGGGGCTCGGCTCGAAGCTCCAAAGTCGCATCGAACTCGTAGACGCGGGGAACGCCGGTCGGGATGTTGATTCCGACGATGTCGTCGTCGGACACTTTCTCGAGCTGCTTGAGCAGTGCCCGCAAGCTGTTGCCGTGCGCGACAACAAGCACCGACTTTCCGCTCAGCAGGTCGGGCGCAATCGCGTCCGCCCAGTACGGAAGGAGGCGCTTCACGACATCGGCCAGGCACTCGGTAGCCGGGAGAACAGAGCGCGGCACCAATCGGTATCGAGGATCGCATTCCGGGTGCCCTGGGTCGTCTGTTGCGAGCGGAGGCGGCGGGACGTCGTAGCTCCGTCGCCAAAGCGCAACCTGGTCGGCGCCGTGACGCTCGGTCGTCTCGGCCTTGTTGAGCCCCTGCAGGGCTCCGTAGTGACGTTCGTTCAAGCGCCAGTGGCGAGAGACCGGAAGAAACGAGCGGCCGAGCACATCGAGCGCCATGTTCGCGGTCCGGACTGCTCGGGTGAGCACGGACGTATGAACGTTGTCGAAGTCGAGACCCGATGCTTCACGCTCGGCGAGCAGGAGCTCCCCGGCTTGTCGGGCTTCGCTCTCTCCCAAGGTAGACAGATCGACGTCGACCCAGCCGGTGAAGCGGTTCTCGGCATTCCAAGTGCTCTCGCCGTGGCGGAGAAGGACAAGCGTCGGCACATCGGGAGGCTAACGCGCCACGCACCTTGCAGGTCACTGCGCACGCACAGCCCGCGGCCTCCCGGACGCGGCTAGGTGGGCTGGTCCGACGACCAGCCCACCTAGCCAATATCTTCTGTGCTCTAGAACAGACACCGGATCCCGGTGGCGCTACAACCCTTCATCGGGTGGTGGCGACGGATCCCTCACTATCGGCGGCGAGACGCTCGCGGCGGCGACCTCTGCCATCGCGAAACCCCCGCTCCGCATGGCCAACATGTCCTCGGGGAAGGCCTCCTCGTCGTGGATGGCGAGGTCGCCGATCTCGAGGATGTCGTCGCTGTAGCGAGCGCCCCGGAGGATCAACCCGATGAACTTCATCAGGAGGAAGGTCACGAGTGCCGACCAGAAGATGACCCACACCGCCGCTCGGGCCTGTTCCCACAGCTGGTGGGCATTGCCTGTGTACATGAGCCCGTTCACCGAGAACGGCACACATTTCCCGGCGCTCGCGACGTATGCCGACTGCGTAGTGTTGACGACCTGCCCGGCGGCGTCCAAGTGGCCACAGCCGTACTCGATCATGTTGGGGTCTCCGAAGATGCCGAGCAGCAAACCGCCCATCAGGCCGGCCATGCCGTGGGTGTAGACGACCCCAAGTGCATCGTCCACCTTCGAGAACGGCCGCACCTTGGACAGGTAGTTCCAGGCCAGCCATACCACGGCCGTGCAGATCACCCCGATGTAGATGGCGCCCCGACCGTTTACCCAGCCGGCGCATGGCGTGATGCCGACCAAGCCGCAGATCATGCCGTTCACTCCACCGAGGAAGGTGGGCTTCTTCGACTTGGAGAACAATCCGTCCATACCCATCCAGGCGAGAACGCCGGCGCCGGTCGCGAGGTTGGTATTGATCACAGCGGCGGCCATGCTTGCGCCCGCGTAATACGGGTCACCACCGTTGAAGCCGTTCCAGCCGAGCCACAGGATGCCGGCGCCGACTCCCGCCATGACGAGGTTGTTGGGTAAGGCATGCTGCCGGTCCCGCAGTAGCCGGGGTCCGAGGACCCATGCCGCTACGAAGCCCGAGACACCGGCCGACATATGGATGACGTAGCCACCCGAGAAGTCGAGTGCGCCCTCCTGGGCCAGGTACCCACCGCCCCAGAGCAAGAAGGCGTCCACGCCGTAGACGAAGGTCGACCAGAGCGGCACGAGAATGCACCAGGCGCTGAACTTGATCCGTCCGAGGACGCTCCCCATGAACAGCAGGGGGGTGATGGCTGCGAACACGAACTGGAAGTAGGCAAGCGACGCAGTCGGGTAGTGGAACGGTATGGCGGTGTTTGCCGCCGACTTCGCTTGGCCCTCTTCACCGAAGCTGTTGGTGATGCCGCCTGGCTTACCGACGAAGTTCTCGAAGAAGTGTTTCACCCATCCAACGCCGGAGAGCTGGGTCTGTACGCCGTTCCTGACACCACCCCCGATCGACGTGGCGCCGAAGCCCATCTTGTAGGACCACAGGACCCAGGCGATGAGGACGAGCGCGAAGCCGGCGAACATCATCGCCATCACGTTCACCGCCCACTTCTTCGGGACGATCGATGCATAGAGGACGGCTAGAGCGGGCAGGCTCATCAAACCGACGAACGTGGCGGCCGTTATCTGCCACGTGTTGTCGGCCGGATTCAGCCAACTCGGATATGGGACCGATACTGCGGCCCCTAGCAAATGCACCACTCGGGTACTCCTCTCGTACGGTCATTGCGTCCGGCGCCCGCGCCGTGGACAGGGCGGCACGCAGCACCGAGTGCGCCGATGTCACGGCAGGCGGTTCGCCCTGCCGCCCCAAGAATGCAAGGCAGGAGTTTCCGGACAGTCACGCCTGTGTTACTTGTGCGTGAACTGGAATCCGGCGAGGTACAGCCCAGGTCAGGCGGGCGGAGAAAGCTGGCCAGCTCCCAGCACGCCGTCTTCCGCCGCTACGATCTCGGTTCGCCGGAGGACAACAGCTGGCTTGGCGAGCGGAGGTGAGACAGAGCGATGGACTCGCCAAGGACGACCCAGGATCCCGTTGCTCGCCAAGGACGCCCGGCCGGTATTGGCCCGGTGAGCAACGGAAAGACGCCGACTTCCGCCGAGCCGATAATGACCCTCCGCGGCGCCGGTGTGGACGTAGACGTCCGCCGCGTCGGTCGGGTGCTCGCTGGTCTCTGTCTACTGGCCTTGGCAGTCCTTGTCTTCGTTCTCTTCATCGCGGGAGCCCAGAAGAACGCTCAGATAACCCGTCTGCATCAGCACGGGGTGGCAGTCGAAGTCACCGTGTCCAGCTGCATCGGCTTGATGGGCGGAAGCGGGAGCAACATTGCGGGGTACTCGTGCAGAGGAACCTTCACAGCCGGCGGCCATCTCTACAACGATGCGATACCAGGAAACACGCTTTACCGTCCTGGAGCAAGGCTCGCGGCGATCACAGCCTCAGGTGATCCGGGCCTGCTCTCCACACCCCGTGCTCTCGCCGCCGAACACGCCTCATGGAGAGTGTTCATTCTCCCGACCATCTTGTTGGTCGTCTTGGTGCTCCTCGTAGCAGCCGTGGTCCTCCGGCGACGACGCAGCCTGCGGTGAGCAGGCGCCAACTAGCGCTTGCGCGCTGGCCGCGGCGGTGTGTAGCGCTTGCTGGGCTGAGAAGATGAGTAGGCCGTCCTCGCGACGCCGGGTCCCGACGTCGTGTCGGCGGTCGCCTCGTGCAGGTGGCGCTGCAGTCGGTACGCCCGCACCAGCAACCAGGCCCCACCCATGATGAACGGGACGCCGAATCCCCAGTAGTGGAGGTTGAACACGGCCAGCCCGTAGAGAGCCATCACGATGCCGAGGTAGAGGCGCTTGCGCAACAGGGCCGTCACGAGCATCAGGACCGACATGACCACCAGCACGGCGGCCAACCCATGGTAAAGCGACAGGCTGACGTGAAGCTTGTTCAGCTGGCCATTCTTCAGGTGTGCCGAGGGATCGTGATCGATGAGGGCGGTGATGACGAGGATGCCGATTGCCGCGGCGAAAGGTGCCGCCAGCAGGCCCAAGAGCCGCTCCTTGTCGTCGGCAGACTTGACCGACACCTCCAGCTCCTCGAGAGATACCGGCTCGCCCGCAGCCGCAGCAACTGTGACCTCGTCGGAGGCCACCGGCTTCACGATGGCCTTGCGTAGGCGCTGCATGAGGCTCAACGGGGGCATGTTGCCGCTATCCAAGTGGTCGGAATCGCGGCCGGCGGGCATCGGCGGAGGATATCGCGCCCGCCGTGGGGTCGATCTCGCAACACGGCGTTCAACTTCCTGGCGCACGGCCGTCACATCGCCGATCTAGCGTTCAGGGTGTGCCGCGCTATGCGATCGAGATCTCGCTGCAGGATCAACCCGGTGCGCTCGGTGCGGTCGCCAGCCTGATCGGCAAGTTCGGTGGCGACGTGATCGACGTCGACGTACTCGAGCACGGCAGAGGCCGTGCTCGCGACGAGATCACTGTCGAGCTGTCGGGACCTGAGATCGCCGATCAGCTCGGCAACGAGCTCGCGGGCCTCCCCGGTGTCGAGGTTGATCACCTCGCCCCTCTCGGCGAGTACGGCCACCATCTTCTCGTGGATGCACTCGAGGTCGCGGCTGCGATGATCGCTGAGACCTCTCCCCCTGGACTTCTCGACGCACTCGTCACGGGAGTGGTCGCGGCGTTCAGCGCCTCGTGGGCGGTAGTCGTCTCCGAGGGTCGCGACCGTCCGATAGCCGCTGCCGGCGGAGTCCCTCCCGCGTCCGTTACGCGGACCGCCGGGGGGCCGCTCCGATTCGCCGGCAGCGACGACTGCCTGGCGCTCCCGATTGCCGACCGCGGAATGGTATTGGTGGTTGGGCGCGAAGGATGGGCGTTCCTCAACCGGGAACGAAGAGAGCTGACCACGCTCAGCCATGTCGCCGCCACGAGGTACGAGCAACTCGCACCCTGAACGCATAAAGCTTGCGCGATGAGTACGCAGTCAGCCCCTGGTGCGTGGGAATGGGTCGCCGAGCGACCCGGTCCGTCCGGCTTCGTCCAGGTGACCACCGTCACCTACCGCCTCCCCGACGGCCGGAGAGCCGACTGGGACCTCGTCACTGGGCCGGACGCGGTCGCCGTGCTCGCCCTCACGCGATCAAAAGAGGTCATCCTCGCCAGGCAATTCCGCCTGGGCCCGGCTGCGATCCTCGATGAGCTCCCGGGCGGGCTCGTCGACCCTGGTGAGATGCCGGCCGAGGCAGCAGGAAGGGAGCTGCTCGAGGAGACGGGCTACCGCGGCAAGGTCGAGCTCGTCGGGTGGCTCCCGCCGGCGGCGAACATGACACGCCGCAATTGGGTCGCCGTCGCGCAGGATTGCGAGCGGGTTGCCGAGCCGTCGCTCGGTCCGTACGAATACATAGAAGTAGTCACCCGCCCCCTCGAGGTGTTCCGCCGTGACCTTCGATCGTCACGTATCACCGACCTCGGCAGTGCTTATCTGGCGTTGGATCACCTCGAATACCTCTGAGCCCTCGCTATATCTATAGCTCTCCCCGAGACCACTTCACCACCTGACCTGGGCACTCTGACGGAATAACCTCCGCCAGCTTCACGTTGACAACGTTGCACTCAACTTGGCTATACTGAAAGCCAGCAAGCGAGAGAAAGCGAACCCGAAATCCGGGTTTGAGCGGTGGGCCACCGGCGTGAGCTGGTGTTACTGCCGCAACGAGAGTCAAGGAGCAAAGCACATGCCGAAGGCCGTTGGGATCGACCTCGGAACGACCAACTCGGTGGTGGCGTTCCTAGAGGCTGGCGAGCCCACCGTCATCCCGAACGCGGAAGGCGGGCGGACGACTCCGTCAGTAGTTGGTTTTGCCAAGTCCGGCGAGGTACTCGTCGGCGAGGTAGCCAAGCGCCAAGCGATCACGAACCCAGATCGGACGATCCGGTCCGTGAAGCGCAACATGGGTACCAGCTGGAACGTCGACATCGACGGGAAGGCGTACACGCCTCAGGAGATCTCGGCTCGCATCCTGCAGAAGTTGAAGCGCGATGCTGAGTCCTATCTAGGTGACACGGTCACCCAGGCTGTCATCACCGTGCCCGCCTACTTCGACGATGCGCAGCGCACCGCCACCCAAGAGGCTGGCAAGATCGCCGGTCTCGAGGTCCTCCGGATCATCAACGAGCCGACGGCCGCTGCCCTCGCGTACGGTCTCGACAAGGAGGGCGCCGACCAGACGGTCCTCGTATTCGACCTTGGCGGTGGGACCTTCGACGTCTCGATCCTTGACATAGGAGAAGGCGTCTTCGAGGTGAAGTCCACGTCCGGTAACACCCACCTCGGTGGTGACGACTGGGACCAGCGGGTCATGGACTGGCTCGTGAAGACGTTCAAAGACACCGAGGGCGTTGACCTGTCGAGCGACAAGATGGCCATGCAGCGGCTGAAGGAAGCCGCTGAGAAGGCGAAGATCGAGTT
This sequence comes from Acidimicrobiaceae bacterium, assembly GCA_003136185.1. Classification (GTDB taxonomy): domain Bacteria; phylum Actinomycetota; class Acidimicrobiia; order Acidimicrobiales; family Bog-793; genus Palsa-601. The sequence goes on from PLDN01000145.1 coordinate 7,530, forward strand.
GTCGGCCGTGCAGGAGACGACGATCAACCTGCCGTTCATCACCGCGACGAGCGAGGGCCCGAAACACCTCGACCTGAAGCTCACGCGGGCCAAGTTCCAGGAGCTGACCGAGGACCTCGTCGACCAGTGCAAGGGGCCTTTCGAGTCAGCAATCAGCGACGCGGGGCTGTCGAAGTCTGACATTGAACACATCGTGCTGGTCGGAGGATCGACCCGTATGCCAGCGATCCAGGACCTTGTCCAGCAGCTCACCGGCAAGGAGCCTCACAAGGGCGTCAATCCCGACGAGGTCGTCGCAGTCGGTGCTGCCATCCAGGCAGGCGTCCTCAAGGGCGAGGTGAAAGACGTCCTCCTACTCGACGTGACTCCTCTCAGTCTTGGTATCGAGACCAAGGGCGGCATCACCCACAAGCTCATCGAGCGCAACACGACCATCCCGACACGCCGGTCGGAGATCTTCACGACCGCTGAGGACCATCAGCCCTCCGTCGAGATCCACGTTCTCCAGGGCGAGCGCGACATGGCCATGTACAACAAGACGCTCGGCAAGTTTCAGCTCGTCGATCTGCCGCCCGCTCCCCGGGGCGTGCCGCAAATCGAGGTTGCCTTCGATATCGATGCGAACGGCATCGTCCATGTCTCTGCGAAGGACCTCGCGACCGGCAAAGAGCAGTCGATGACCATCACGGGTCAGTCGTCGCTCCCGAAAGACGACATCGCGCGGATGGTGAAGGACGCCGAGGCTCACGCCGATGACGATCGCAGGCGCCGCGAAGAAGCTGAGGCTCGCAACCAGGCCGACACGCTCGTCTACCAGACCGAGAAGCTCCTCCGCGAGCACGGCGACAAGGTGCCGGCCGATGAGCGCCAATCGGTCGAGTCAGCCCTCGCCGACGTGAAGGAGAAGATCGCCGGCACTGACACCGAGGCGCTCAACCGCAGCCTCGATGCGCTCCGGACCGCCTCGCAGAGCCTCGGCCAGAAGATGTACGAGCAGGCCGCTTCCGAGCAGGCCGGCGGCGGCGGTACGTCAGGCGGCACGAGCGGTGCTTCGGACGAGCCGTCCGAGGATGAAGTGGTAGACGCCGAGATCGTCGAGGGACCCGAAAGCGAAGCGGACGCAGCAGGCGCATGAGGAAGCCAGACTCTGAACCGGGCGAGCCCTCGGTCTCAGATGAGCAGGATTATCCAGAAGTAGAGGACGCTGCGGAGGCTGCGGCTGCGGAGGCCGCGGCTGAGGAGGCTGCGGCTGCGGAGGCTGCGGAGGCTGCGGAGGCTGCGGCCGAGGCCGCCGAGGAGGCTGCGGCCGCGGAGGAGGCGACCGTCGACGAGAGAGCCGATGCCTCGGCCGGGGTCGACGCGAGCCATGCCGACAATCTGTTCGTGACGCTCGACGATCTGATCGGCGAGGACCTGGTCAGGCTCGTCGCAGAGCGGGACGAGTACCTCGACTCGCTGCGCAGGCTGCAGGCTGACTTCGACAACTACCGCAAGCGGGCGATGCGCCAGCAGACGGACCTGCTCGACCGAGCGTCGGAGCACCTCCTCATTCAGCTGCTACCGGTGCTCGACGTGATCGACCTTGCCGAGGCTCACTCGAGCCCGGAGGGCGACCCAGAGGACGCGGCGATCGCCCAGATCGGTGCGGTGCTTCGCGAGACTCTGAAGCGAGAAGGCCTCGAGCGAATCGACGAGGTTGGTGTCCCATTCGATCCGACGGTTCATGACGCCGTCGCACACGAAGACGGAGAAGACGACGCCGATGGCGCGGGGGCGCACGGTCAGAAAGTGGCCGACGTGATGCGGGCGGGATACAGCCTCAGAGGCCGCGTCGTCCGTCCCGCGATGGTCAAGGTCAAGGGTTGAGCTAGGTAGAGAAAGGCAGACGTGGCTCCTCAGCGCCAGTGGTTCCAGACCGACTTCTACAAGGTGCTCGGCGTCTCGCCCGAGGCGACCGAGAAGGAGATCACGCGCGCCTACCGCAAGCTGGCCAAGCAGTACCACCCTGACGCGAATCCGGGCTCGGAAGACAGGTTCAAGGAGATCTCGGCCGCCTACGACGTGCTNNCGTTCCGCGTCGACGACCTCGGCGATCTCTTCGGCGGCATCTTCAATCGGGGTGCTAGGACGCGCGGCGCGGGTTCTCCGGGCGCCGGGGGCTTCGGTGGCCCTCGGCGGGGCCAGGACGTGGACACTGAGCTCCACCTCTCTTTCGAGGACGCTGTCGAGGGCGCAGTCACCTCGGTCAACGTGATCTCGAGCGCTGTGTGCCACACATGCGCCGGCTCGGGGTCAAAGCCAGGGTCCATGCCGATCGCCTGCCCGCGCTGCGGCGGAACCGGGACGCTCAACGACAACCAGGGCTTGTTCTCGCTCGCGCAGCCTTGCCCTGAATGCCGCGGACGTGGCATGAAGGTCACCGATCCCTGCCCGACCTGTGGAGGGACGGGAGCCGAGCAACGCCAACGGCAAGTGAAGGTCCGCATTCCTTCGGGCGTGGAAGGTGGCCAGCGAATCCGCGTGAAGGGCCGCGGCGAGCCCGGCGCGAACAGTGGTCCGAGCGGCGATCTCTTCGTTGTCGTCCACGTCGGCAGGCATGCGTTGTTCGGACGATCCGGCCGGAATCTCACCCTCAAAGTGCCCATCACCTTTGCGGAGGCCACTCTCGGCGCCGACATCACAGTGCCGTCGTTAGGCGATCCGGTCACTCTGCGTATCCCGCCCGGCACGCCGAGCGGCAAGACGTTTCGCGTCCGTGGCCGAGGCGTCACGGCTGGGAGCCAGCACGGCGACCTACTCGTGACGGTCGAAGTCGACGTGCCGAAAGAGCTGAGCGACGAACAGCGCGCCGCCGTCGAGGCGTACGCCGAAGCGGCCGCATCCTCTCCTCGTGACCATCTCGGGGTGAACCAATGACTCAAGCCCGGCCGAGCGGCGAGCCCACTCGTGCCGGCGCGAGCAGCGAACCCGCCCGCCCGCGCGGCATGCGTGCGAGCCGAGCCGACCGCAGCTCCCAAGCCGTCTACGTCATCTCCGTCGCCGCTGAACTCGCAGGAGTCCACCCACAGACGCTGCGGATCTACGAGCGCCGCGGTCTGCTCGACCCTGCCCGCACGGGAGGCGGCAGCAGGCTCTACAGCGAGGACGACATTGCATACCTCCGCCGGATCCAAGACCTGACGAACGCCGGCGTGAACCTTGAAGGCGTACGGCGGATCCTCGCGCTCGTCGAGGAGAACGCCACGCTGCTCGAGGCACTCGAGCGCACCCGCGAGGAGGCGCGCAAGGCCATCGAGAGCACGCACCGGCAGTACCGCCGGGACCTCGTTCCGGTGCAGAGGACCGCGCTTCCCACCAAGTGGCGTCCGAACAGAGGCTGACGAAATGGCACTCGATCCCAACCGCTGGACTCAAAAGACCCAAGAGGCGACCCGCGAAGCAGTCTCACTCGCGCGCAAGTTCCATCACGTCGAAGTCGAGCCGGAGCACCTGTTGCTTGCGGCCATCGGCCAGGACGGTGGCGTCGCAATACCCCTGCTCGATCGCCTCGGCGTCTCGCCCCTCACCGTCCGGAACAGCCTCGACGAGCGGCTCGGAAAGATGGGCAAGGTCTACGGGGGCGACGAGCCGACTATCTCACTCGAGCTCAATGATGCGTTCACCCGTGCCCAGGCAGCTCAAGTCGAGATGGGCGATGAGTACCTCTCGGTCGAGCACCTCATGCTCGCGCTCTGCGACCTGATCGGAGTCTCGCGCGACGACCTTCTGAAAGCGCTGAGAGACATCCGCGGGAGTCATCGAATCACGAGCCAGAACCCCGAAGAGCAGTACCAGGCTCTCGAGCGCTACGGGCGGGACCTGACGACGGCCGCCCGGCAGCGCAAGCTCGACCCGGTTATCGGTCGGGACGAGGAGATCCGCCGTGTCATCCAGGTGCTGTCGCGTCGAACGAAGAACAACCCGGTCCTCATCGGCGAACCAGGCGTCGGCAAGACCGCAATAGTCGAAGGTCTCGCCAACCGCATCGTCGAGGGCGACGTTCCCGAGGGCTTGAAGAACAAGCGCGTCATCTCGCTCGACCTCGGGTCGATGGTTGCCGGTGCGAAGTACCGCGGCGAGTTCGAGGANNAAACCGATGCTCGCACGAGGCGAGCTCCGGCTCATCGGGGCCACGACTCTCGACGAGTACCGGAAGCACATCGAAAAGGACGCCGCCCTCGAGCGCAGGTTCCAGCCGGTACTCGTGGAACCTCCCTCGGTGGCCGACACGATCGCCATCCTCCGAGGCCTGAAGGAACGCTACGAGGTGCACCACGGCGTCCGCATCCAAGACGCCGCCCTCGTCGCAGCTGCCGTCCTCTCCGACCGCTACGTCACAGGGCGATTCCTACCGGACAAGGCGATCGACTTGATGGACGAGTCCGCCAGCCGCCTCCGGATCGAGATCGACTCGATGCCGACCGAGCTCGACGTCGTCCACCGCCGCATCCGCCAACTCGAGATCGAACAAGTCGCGCTCGAAAAGGAGACCGACTCGGCCTCGATCGAGCGGCTCGAGCGACTGAAAGCCGAGCTGGCCGACCTCCAAGAGCAACAGACCGCCATGACCGCCCATTGGCAGGCCGAGAAGGACGCCATCGCCGTCATCCGTGCTGCCAAAGGAGAGCTCGAGGCGGCCAAGGGCGAGATGGAGCAGTTCGAACGCGAGGGCGACCTCGCCCACTCAGCAGAGATCCGCTACGGACGGATTCCCGAGATCGAGCGACAGATCGAGGAGGCCACGGGCAAGCTGGCCGAGCTGCAGTCAGTGCAGCAGATGCTCAAAGAGGAAGTCGACGCCGAGGACGTCGCCGAGGTCGTGAGCCGCTGGACCGGGGTTCCCGTCACCCGGCTCGTCGAGGGCGAGGTGGCAAAGCTCGTTCACTTGGAGGACCTCCTGCACGAGCGCGTCGTCGGCCAGGACGAGGCCGTCACAGCCGTCGCCAACGCGATTCGCAGGAGTCGTGCCGGGTTGAGCGATCCGCATCGGCCTATCGGGAGTTTCTTGTTCCTCGGGCCGACCGGTGTCGGAAAGACCGAGCTCGCACGCTCGTTGGCGGAGATCCTCTTCGATGACGAGCGGTCGATGGTCCGCATAGACATGGGCGAGTACCAGGAACGCCACAACGTGTCGCGGCTTGTCGGAGCGCCTCCCGGCTACGTCGGGTATGAGGAGGGCGGACAGCTCACCGAGGCGATCAGGCGCCGGCCGTACTCGGTCGTCCTGCTCGACGAGATCGAGAAAGCGCACGCCGACGTGTTCAACGTGCTGCTGCAGGTCCTCGACGACGGCCGGCTGACAGACGGCCAGGGGCGGACGGTCGACTTCACGAACGCGATCTTGATCATGACCTCCAACCTTCCCGGCGAGCCGCGGGACTTTTTCAAGCCCGAGTTCATCAACCGGATCGACGAGATAGTGCGCTTCAGGTCGCTCGAGCGGTCGGACATGTCGAAGATCGTCGACATCCAGCTGAGCGTGTTCGGCAAGCGCCTCGAGGAGCGCCGGCTCACGCTCGAGGTCACCGACGCGGCCGAGGAATGGCTTGCCGAGCGGGGCTACGACCGCTCCTTTGGTGCCCGCCCGCTCCGCCGCACGATCCAGCGCGAGATCGGCGACCGGCTCGCGGTCGCTCTGCTCGAGGGCAAGTACTCAGAGGGTGACACCGTCCGGATCGACGTCGAGGGCGGCGAGCTCGTCCTCGGCTGACGCCCGGATGCGCAAACACAGGCGGCGCGGGACCCGGTCATCTCGATAGATTCGGGGCGGTGGACGCCCGGAACCCGTTACGCGATCCCCGCGACCGCCGCTTACCCCGCGTCCCCGACCCATGCGCGCTCGTGGTGTTCGGCGTCACCGGAGACCTAGCCCGCAAGAAACTCATCCCGGCCATCTACGACCTCGGCAACCGGGGACTGTTGCCGCCGGGCTTCGTCCTCCTCGGCTTTGCCCGGCGTGACTGGGGCGACGGCGACTTCGAGCAGGTGGCTAGGGAAGCCGCCGAGGCGCACTCCCGGACCGAGTTCCGCGAGGACGTCTGGCGGCGGGTCGCCGACTGCATCAAGTTCCTCCCCGGCTCCTTCGACGACGACAACGCCTTCGACGCGCTCGACCGGACCCTGGACGAGCTCGAGGACTCGCACGGCATCGGGGGCAACGCCGCGTTCTACCTGTCGATCCCGCCCGTAGCGTTCCCCGTCGTACTCAAACAGCTCGCCCGAACGGGCATGGCCGACAGCTCACAGCGCGGCGGCTGGCGCCGCGTAGTCGTCGAGAAGCCGTTCGGCCACGACCTCTCGAGCTCGAAGGAGTTGAACAGCCTCGTCGACTCGGTCTTCGGCCCAACTGACGTCTTCCGCATCGACCACTACCTCGGCAAGGAGACAGTCCAGAACCTCCTGGCGCTCCGCTTCGCGAACACCTTGTTCGAACCAGTCTGGAACTCGAACTACGTCGACTCGGTGCAGATCACAATGGCCGAGGACGGCGGCATCGAGGGGCGGGCTGCGTTCTACGACAGCACAGGTGCGGCGCGGGACGTCCTCCAGAACCACCTCCTGCAGCTGCTCGCCCTGACAGCGATGGAAGAGCCGGTCTCGTTCGATTCCGAAGCGCTGCGCATCGAGAAGCACAAGATCCTGAAAGCCATCTCCCTTCCCGAGGACATCGAGGCCTCGACGGTGAGGGGCCAGTACGAACAGGGTTGGCTCGCTGGGGCACGCGTCCACGGATACCTCGACGAGAAGGGCATCGCGGCCGACTCCACGACCGAGAGCTACGCGGCCGTTCGGCTCGGCGTCGAGACCCGGCGGTGGGCGGGAGTGCCCTTCTACCTCCGCACAGGTAAGCGCCTCCCCCGCCGGGTCACCGAGATCGCCGTCATCTTCAAGCGGGCGCCACACCTGCCGTTCGCGAAGACGGATACGACCGAGCTCGGGAACAACCAGCTGGTCGTGAGAGTGCAGCCTGACGAGGGGGTGACGTTGCGTTTCGGCTCGAAAGCGCCGGGATCGGCGATGGAGATCCGCGAAGTGTCGATGGACTTCCTCTACGGCGCGGCGTTCACCGAGTCGAGCCCCGAGGCCTACGAACGGCTCCTGCTCGACGTGCTGCTCGGGGACAAGACGCTCTTCCCCGACCACGAAGAGGTCGAGGCCTCCTGGACTGTCATCGACCCGCTGGAGGAGTTCTGGCAAAGCCGTAAACCCGAGCGTTACCGAGCAGGCGAGTGGGGCCCGCGCGCTGCCGACAAGATGCTCGCGCGCGACGGCCGCACTTGGAGAAGGCCATGACGGTCACGCTGTGGGACACCACCGGGAGCGATGTCTTAAAGGCGCTCGCGGCCGAACGACGCGCCGGCGCGATGGTTGCCTCCGGTCTCGCGCTCACTCTCGTCGTAACCGTCGACGAGAAAGACGTCTCGGCGGCCGAGCAAGCGGCGACGATCGCCGCCCAGGCCCACCCGTGCCGCCTCATCATCGTGATCCGTCGGCAGCTCGACACTGCCGACAGGCTCGATGCCGAGGTGCAGGTCGGCGGCCGGCTCGGTCCGGTCGAAGCTGTCGTCATGCGCATGTATGGGCGCCTCACCCTCCACTCGGAGTCGGTCGTCCTTCCGCTGCTCGCGCCGGACTGCCCGGTTCTCACGTGGTGGCACGGGCCACCGCCCGACGAGATCGCCACTGACCCACTCGGGGTCTTGGCCGATCGACGTGTGACTGACAGCGCCCTCGCGCCCGACCCGACGGCGGCCCTACGCATGCGTGCGGAGGACTTCGCGCCAGGCGACACCGATCTTGCGTGGACACGCACGACGCCGTGGCGCTCGCTCCTAGCGTCGTCTTTCGACGGCCTCGGGATGACGCCGGGGTCGGCCCGGATCGCGGCCGAGCAGGGGAACGCGAGCGCTGCCCTCCTCGCAGGATGGGTCGCCCGGCGGCTCGGCATCGAGACTGTCGTCGAGGACTCGGCCGGACCCGGGATCACCGAAGTCGAGATCGATCTCCGCGAATCAGAAGACGGCGGCAACACCGGCGAGGCCCACTCGATCCGGCTCAGCCGTCCGGACGGCCGGCTCGCGACCTTCTCGCGCACCGGTCAGCCCGAGCGTCAGCTCCCACTTCTGCGGCGGGCGCTCGGCGATCTGCTCGCCGAGGAGCTGCGCAGGCTCGACGCCGACGAGGTCTACGCCGAGTCCCTCGAGCAGGCAACCGGGGTTAAGGGCTTGTCCAGCCGATCGTCGCGGCGCACGCACGTATGGCGAGACCCGGCCCTGAGGGCTGCCGCTGCTACCTGACCAGCTCTTACGCGACCTCTATGCCGGGGTCACGTAGGCTGTGCGACCGTGCCCGCGACCGTAGTAGTGGGAACTCAATGGGGTGACGAGGGCAAGGGAAAGCTCACAGACCTCCTCGCGAAGGACATGCGCCTCGTAGTCCGGTACCAGGGCGGCCACAACGCCGGCCACACCATCGTCGTCGACGGCGAGTCCTTCGCTCTCCAGCTCGTCCCGAGCGGTGTGCTCTACTCACACACCGTCCCGGTCATCGGCAATGGCGTCGTCGTCGACCCGGCCGTACTGCTGAAGGAATGCGAGATGCTCGAGGGACGGGGCATCGACACGAGCCGCCTCGTCGTCTCGGGCAACGCCCACTTGATCATGCCGTACCACTACGAGCTCGACCTCATGACCGAGCGCTTCCTCGGCCACAACAAGCTCGGCACGACAAAGCGCGGTATCGGCCCCGCTTATGCTGACAAGGCCGCCCGTATCGGCCTGCGAGTGCAGGACCTCCTCGACCCGAAGATCTTCCGAGAGAAGCTCGACGTCGTTCTGAGGGAAAAGAACGCCATCTTGTCCCGCGTTTACAACCGCCTGCCTCTCGACGGCAACGAGATCGCCGACCGGTACCTCGGAGAGCTCGCCCCGCGCATCGAACCGATGATCGGCGACGCCGTCGCGCTCGTCCACGAAGCACTCGCCGTCGGCGAGCAGGTGATGCTCGAGGGAGCGCAGGCCACTTACCTCGATGTCGACCACGGGACGTACCCCTTCGTGACCTCCTCGAACCCGACAGCGGGCGGAGCGTGCGTCGGCACGGGGATCGGACCGCGCGACATCTCCCGCGTGATCGGCATCGTGAAGGCCTACGTGACACGTGTCGGATCCGGACCGTTCCCTACAGAGGTGGACGGCGAGATCGCAGATTTCCTAGTCGAGCGGGGCGGCGAGTACGGGACCAATACGGGGCGGCGCCGGCGGCCGGGCTGGCTCGATCTCGTCATGCTCCGTCACGCTGCCCGCCTCAACTCGCTCTCCGAGCTCGCCATCACGAAGCTCGACATCCTCTCGGAGCTCGAGACGATCAAGGTCTGCGTGGCCTACGAGGGCCCCGACGGGGCGCGGTACGAGCACATGCCATATCACCAGTCTGTGCTTCACGCCGTGAAGCCGATCTACGAGGAAGTCCCCGGATGGGGTAGCGACCTCGCGGGGGCGACGACGGTGGCGGATCTTCCCGAGGCGGCCCGGCGGTACGTCGAGCTAGTGGCAGAGCGGGCAGGCGTGCCGGTGACTTTCGTCGGTGTCGGACCCGGCCGTGAGCAGTACGTCTCCTTCGCAGCGTGAAGGTCTGCATCGTCGGCTCGGGTGCAAGGGAGCACGCTCTGGCGGTGACCGTCGCCCGTTCGGCTGATGTCGTCGTCACCCCTGGCAACCCGGGCATCGACGGTCTCGCGCGAAGCGGTCATTCACTTTCGACGACGCCCGCTCCGCCAGAGGAGATCGAAGCCGACCTGTTCGTCGTCGGTCCCGAGGCGCCCCTCGTCGACGGCTTGGCAGATCGGCTCCGAACAAAAGGCAAGCTCGTCTTCGGCCCCGGAGCAGACGGTGCTCGCCTCGAGGGTTCGAAACGGTACATGAAGGAAATCGCAACCGCAGCCTCCGTCCCGACCGCCCGCTGGGCGTCCTTCGGTGCTTGGGAGCTGCCGCAAGCCCGCGAGTTCCTGCAGCGCCTGCACGGCCAGTACGTCGTGAAGACGGACGGGATCGCTGCGGGAAAGGGCGTTCTCGTGACGACGGATCTCGCCGAAGCGCAGGCCGATGTCGAAGCGAAGTTGTCCGGCACGTCCTTCGGTGACGCCGGGCGGCGGGTCGTGATCGAAGAAGCCCTCACCGGCCACGAGATCTCGTTGTTCGCACTGTGCGACGGCAAGCGGATCGTGCCCCTCAGCCCGGCGCAGGACTACAAGCGGATCGGGACAGGGGACACCGGCCCCAACACCGGCGGCATGGGTGCCTACTCGCCTGTCCCCGCCGTTGGTACCGCTCTTGTCGGCACGATCGTCGACCGCATCGTCGAGCCGACCCTCGCTGCCCTGCGGCGCGACGGCGTCGATTACCGCGGTGTCCTCTATGCGGGCCTCATGATCGGGAGTGAGGGGCCACGGTTGATCGAGTTCAACGTACGTTTCGGAGATCCCGAGACCCAGGTGGTCCTGCCTCGGCTCGAGACCGATCTTGTCGACCTGCTCGCCGCCGCAGCCGGCGGCGACCTGAGCGCCGTCGCCGAGCCTCGCGTCTCGCCCGATGCCGGCGTGTGCGTCGTGGCCGCCGCGCCGGGATATCCGGCGGCACCGGAGGCGGGGGGTCTCATCACCGGGGTGCCGGAGGCGGGTACCCTCGAGGACGTGATCGTCTTTCACGCCGGGACCAGGGTCGACGACGAGGGCAACTTGCGGGCAGCGGGCGGCCGCGTGATCTGCGTGAGCGCGTTCGGCGCCGGCCTCGAGACCGCCCGCAGGCTCGCCTACCGGGCGATGGACCGGATCCACTTCGACGGGATGCAGGTCCGAAGCGACATCGCGGCTCAGCCGCTCGTGGCGCTCGGCTCGTGAGGACTGCACTGTGATCGCTCGCTACTCCTTACCTGAGATGGAGGGCTTGTTCTCCGACGAGTCACGTTTTGCCTTGTGGCTCGAGATCGAGCTCCTCGCCATCGACGCTTGGGCCGAGCTCGGCGTGATCCCTGCAGAGCAAGCGCTCGCCTGCCGCGCACGGGCACCGAAGGTCGACCGGGCCTTCGTCGAGGCCGTCCTCGAGCGCGAACAGGTCACCGATCACGACGTCGCAGCCTTCGTCGACGTGGTGCAGGCGGCCATCGGTGCCCCGGAGGGGAACTGGGTCCACCACGGCCTGACTTCGTCCGATGTCGTCGACACCGCACTCTGCGCCACTCTCACGCAAGCGGCCGACCTGCTCCTCGTGGCCGTCGACGACCTGATCGCGACGCTGAAGCGGCGAGCGGTCGAGCACGCCGCCACGCCGATGGTCGGGCGGACTCACGGCATGCACGCCGAGCCGACGACCTTCGGCAACAAACTGGCGCTGTTCTGCCTGCAAGCCGCGCGTGACCGTGACCGGCTGCGGGCCGCTCGGGCCAACATCGCCGTCGGCAAACTCTCCGGAGCCGTTGGCACCTACTCCAACATCGACCCCTACGTCGAGGACCACGTCTGCCAGGCACTCGGGCTCCTGCCGGTGCCGGCCACGCAAGTGATCGCTCGCGACCGTCACGCCGAGTACCTCTACGCCTGCGCGGCGATCGGTACGACTATCGAGTCGATCTCCCTCGAAGTGCGCCACCTGCAGCGCTCCGAGGTGGCCGAAGCCGAGGAGGCCTTCGGCGCCGGCCAAAAGGGCTCGTCGGCTATGCCGCACAAGCGCAACCCGATCACCGCTGAGCGACTGTGCGGGCTCGCCCGTGTGCTGCGCGGGTACGCGATCGCCGGGTTCGAGGACGTGGCCCTCTGGCACGAGCGGGACATCTCGCACAGCTCGGTCGAGCGAATCGTGCTGCCCGACGCGAGCCTTGTGGCCTACTACTCCCTCCGGCGGGCGACGAAGATGCTCGACGGGCTGGTCGTGCATGCCGAGCGCATGCTCGAGAACTTGCTCGAGGGTTCTTACGGACTCGTCTTCTCCCAGCCGGTCCTCCTCTCGCTCGTGCAGGCAGGGCTCACTCGCGACGACGCCTACCGGATCGTGCAACGCGACGCCAGGCGTGCCTACGAGGACCGCCGCGGGTTCCGCGAGATCCTCGAGAAGGACCCCGACGTCGCCGACGCCCTCGCGGCGGCCGGGATCGAGACGCTCAATGTGCTCGACCAAGCCTTCGATCTCGATCGGGCGCTGCGCTACGCACATCGGACAATCGAGAAGCTGAAGGAGCTCGGCGAATGACCCTGCCCCACATCTACTCCGGGAAGGTCCGCGACATCTACGACGCCGGCGAGGGCCAGCTGTTAATGGTCGCGTCCGACCGCATCTCCGCATTCGACCGCGTGTTCGCCGAGCCGGTGCCGGACAAGGGCCGGGTCCTCACGGCGATGACGGCGTTCTGGGACGAGGCGCTACGCGACGTCGCGCCGACACATCTCGTGACTGCCGACCCTGACGGGTTCCCTCCCGAGGCGGCGTCGATCCCTGGGGTCGCCGGCCGGGGGATGCTCGTTCGCAAGGCTGAGATGCTCCCGATCGAATGCATCGTGCGGGGATACCTCGCCGGGTCGGCCTTCAAGGAGTACCGGGCGAGTGGCACGATGCACGGCACCCGGCTCGCCGAGGGTCTGCTCGAGTCCGAGCGACTTGCCCAACCGGTGTTCACGCCGTCGACCAAAGCAGAGGTTGGCGGCGGCCACGACGAGAACATCACCTTTGCAGAGGCGAGCATCCTCGTCGGTGTCGAAGTGGCAACGAGGGCGCGCGAGATCTGCTGCATCGCCTATCAGCGCGGTGCCGAGCGGGCGCTCCTGCAAGGGATCATCGTGGCGGACACGAAGTTCGAGCTCGGCTTCATCGACGGCGAGCTCGCGATCTGCGACGAGATATTGACGCCGGACTCGTCGCGCTTCTGGCCGGCGGACGAGTGGAAGCCCGGAAGTGCCCCGCCCTCATTCGACAAGCAGCCGGTGCGCGACTGGGCCGAGTCGACGGGATGGGACAAGTCCTCTGACCCGCCTCCCCTCCCGCCGGAGGTAGTGGCGGCCACGAGGGAGCGCTACGTCGAGGCTTACGAACAGATCACCGGGAAGAAGCTGGCTGACTGGTTCGGCGGAAGCGATGACGCCTCGTGAAGTTCTCCGTGATCGTGGAGGTGACCGGGCTCGACGGCATCGCCGATCCTGAAGGCCAGACGATCGAGCGGGCACTCCCAGCGCTCGGCTTCGAAGGCGTCGAGCACGTTCGGGTCGGCAAGGTCGTGCGCTTCGACCTCGAGGCGCACGACGAGGACGCCGCGCGGGCAACGTCGGAGGAGCTCTGCCGGCGGCTTCTCGCCAATCCCGTCATCGAGCAGGCCGAGGTAAGCCTTGCGCCGGCGGGACAGGCGCGGTGACCCGCCTCGCTGTCGTTGTCTTCCCCGGCTCCAACTGTGAGCACGACGTGGTGGCAGCGCTCGGGGTGGTCGGGATCGATTCCACGTTGGTTTGGCACACCGAGGCTGACCTGGGCGGCGCCGATGGCGTTGTGCTGCCTGGTGGTTACGCGCACGGTGACTACCTGCGCCCGGGAGCGATCGCCCGGTTCTCGCCCATAATGGCGGCGGTCTCGGATCTGGCGCAGGCGGGCGGTCCGGTTATCGGCATCTGCAATGGCTTTCAGGTGCTGACAGAGGCCGGCCTCTTGCCGGGCGCTCTCCGGAGAAACGCAGGCCTGCGCTTCCTCTGCCAAACCACCCGCCTACGCGTCGTGACAACACGGTCCGCCCTCACGAACCGCTGCGAGAACGGACAGCTGCTCGAGCTGCCGATCAACCACAACGAAGGGAACTTCACCTGTGACAAAGGCACCCTCCGTCGCTTGATCGACAACGACCAGATCGTGTTGAGCTACGTGGACAACCCGAACGGATCTGTCGGTGACATTGCCGGAATCTGCAGTGAGGGTCGCAATGTCGTCGGCCTCATGCCTCATCCCGAACGGGCAAGCAGCGCGCTGCTTGGCTCGCTCGACGGCCTCGCGCTTCTCCGCTCACTGACGAACCAGCCTGCGTCGTCTCTTTCTTTGGGGGATGAACCGGGAGCTACTGCTCGATTCGCTGCCGCGAATTAGCCGCGGCGACTCCAATGAATACCGGCCTGCTGGAGGACGTCAGCCGAGACCCCGGCCTCGCGCCAAGTGGCGTAATCGATCCCCTTGCGCTCGCCATATTCCGCTGCGACCTCGACGAAGGCTTCTTCGAGAGTGGGCAGGTCGTCTTCGACCTCTTCACTGCGGCTAGCGAGGCGACGCTCCAGATTGCGCCGTTCCTGGATCAGGTGGACCCGCTGCAAGGGGTCGGCGTTGGCGATACGAGTCTCGACTTCGGCGAGCCGCTCCAGCAGCGATTCGACGCTCACTTGGCGTCCACGCTGAGGCTTGTTCTGCTCGAGAGCGATGAGGTAGCGACGCACCGCGTGGCTCTGACGACGACCTGCGGCAAGCGCGTCCTTGTGCTCGTTCGACAGGGCCGACTTTGCTGTTCTCTTCCTGGGAGGCATAGCCACATTGTCACTCTCAAGCCCATGGTTTGCAAATCAGGGCATCGGTTGAGAGCCGATTCATTCAAGAGCCAGATGCGACACTCATGCACCGTCAAGCGGGCGGGACGCCGCGCGGTAGAAGCCCGGGAGGACCGACCATGAGCAACGCAGACTCGAACGCAGTACACCGGATGCTCGGACTGACAGATAGCGAGCTCGCGCTCATCATCGATGTTCTCGGTCGGGAACCGATGCCGCTCGAGCTCGCCATGTATTCGGTGATGTGGAGCGAGCATTGCTCGTATAAGTCTTCCCGCATCCATTTGCGGCGCTTGCCCTCCGAGGGAAGCGACGTCCTTGTGGGGCCGGGCGAGAACGCCGGCGTCGTGGACGTCGGAGACGGCGTCGCTATCGCCGTGCGTATCGAGAGCCACAATCACCCTTCTGCTGTCGAGCCATATCAGGGGGCGGCGACAGGCGTAGGCGGAATCCTCCGCGATGTGTTCACCATGGGAGCCCGTCCCATAGCGCTCATGGATCCTCTGTTCTTCGGTGAGCTCGACGACGCCCGCAGCCGCTTCATCTTCGATGGCGTCGTACGGGGCATCTCCGGATACGGCAACTCGGTCGGCGTGCCGACCGTCGGTGGTCAACTCACGTTCTCGCGGACCTATAGGGGCAATCCGCTCGTCAACGTGTTCTGTCTCGGCCTGCTCCCGATCGAGCGCCTCGTGCTCGGGAGGGCGTCCGGCGTCGGCAACCTCGCCGTCCTCTTGGGTTCCCTCACCGGCCGTGACGGGATCGGGGGCGTGAGTGTGTTGGCTTCGGCGGGTTTCTCTGGGGATGAGGCCGAGGAGGACTCGAAGCGGCCAAGCGTCCAGGTTGGCGACCCTTTCGAGGAGAAACGCCTCATAGAAGCCTCCCTCGACCTCCTCGACCAGGGACTCGTCGTCGGGATCCAGGACCTGGGCGGCGCTGGGCTCAGCTGCGCCACGAGCGAGACGGCCGCCCGCGCTGAGCTCGGTATGGATGTAGAGGTGTCTGCTGTGCCTTGCCGTGAGCCTGGCATGACACCTGTCGAGATCATGACGAGCGAGAGCCAGGAGCGGATGCTGGCGATCGTCAGCCCTTCTTCGCTCGACCAGGTCCTCGCTACCTGTGCTCACCACGAGGTAAGGGCAACCGTTATCGGGCGAGTGACCGGGCCGGACGGCGCCGGCGTGGGCCGGGTCGTGGTGCGAGACGGCGACGGGGTGGTGGTGGCCGACGTGCCGGCCAAGTCGCTCGCAGACGAGGCACCGCTCTACCACCGGCCGCTTGCCCCGCCGGCCGACTTCCTCGAGCGCCAGCGGGCCGGACCTGGTGCTGTAGCGGCGGGGGCTGGGCCGGCTGGTGCGGCTGGTGATTGGCCGTGGGACCTTTCTGCTCAATTGCTATCGATGGTCTACGACCCGGCTTTCGTCTTCCAGCAATACGACCACCAGCTCTTCTTGAACACTGTGCTCGGGCCGGGTGCCGCCGATGCGACCGTCCTGCGGCTTGCAGCGCCGGGTGTGCCCTTCAAAGGCAAGGGCCTCGCGCTCACGACGGACGCGAATCCGGGGTGGTGCGCCGTCGACCCTCGTGCGGGGACCGCTGCGACCGTCGCCGAAGCCGTCCTCAACGTCGCGTGCGTCGGTGGGCGCCCGGTGGCTGCCGTCGACTGCCTCAACTTCGGCAATCCTGAGCACCCCGTGGTCATGTGGCAGCTGTCGGAGGCGATCGACGGCATGGCCGAGGCGTGCCTCGCGCTCGGGGTGCCAGTCGTCGG
>PLDN01000158.1 GCA_003136185.1 Acidimicrobiaceae bacterium
GTCGCCGAGAGGACCTCGGCCGCCTTCTCGACGATACGGGCGGGATCGGGCAGGCGGCCGGCGCCTACGTCGCCGCCGGCGAGGTGGCCTTCGTCTGGCTCGAGCACGTGGACGCCACGCCTTCGCAGGGTGGCGAGGTTCTCCTGCACGGCTTCGTGCTCCCACATCTCGGTGTGCATCGCCGGGCAGATCAGCACGGGCGCACGGGTGGCGAGGAGGGTCGCCACGAGCAGGTCGGAGGAGATGCCAGCCGCATAGGACCCGATCAGTCTGGCCGTTGCCGGCGCGACGAGGACCAGGTCGGCCCGCTGGCCGAGCGTCGTGTGCGGGATCGGATCGGCGTCTTCGAACAGGGAGGTGCGGGCACGCTCGGAGGCAAGCGCAGAGAAGGTCTGGAGCCCGACGAAACGCAACGCCCCCGCTGTCAGTACCGGCACGACATGCGCACCGGCGTCGACGAGCCGCCGCGTGAGCTCGACGGCCTTGTAGGCGGCTATGCCGCCGCTCACGCCGAGGACGATCGTCGCGCCCTCGAGGCCGGTCTCGGTCATGGAAGCTGCTGGCTCGTGGAGCGTCGCTCAGAGGCTGCGAGCGTCAGCTCGCGTCGCCGCTGGCTTCCTCGGCGGTGCCGCTGCCGTCCGCCTCTTCGCCCTCGACACCCTCGACTGGCCCGTCACGGTCGGCGTTGAAGTGCGGCCGGACCTTGCCGACGGCGATCTCCTCGAGGGCGATCGAAAGAGGCTTGCGGGCGATCGAGGCAACCTGCGGAGGCACGATGGCGCCGAGACCCTCACCGAGCTGGCTGAAGTACGAATTCACCTGGCGTCCGCGGCGTGCAGCCAGCGTGACGAGCGTGAACTTCGAATCGACCTTGTCGAGGAGATCCTCGATCGGCGGCTCGATCATGCTGCTACGCGGCTCAGCCATGTGGCTCCTTTGTCAGATCGCTGCTCGCGAGGTAATCCTCGCGGTTTGCAGCACGATGTCTCGTCGATTTGGCGGTGACGCCGTTACGGGCGCGATGAAGCGCTCCGGGCCGCATCAATGATAGCCGAGAGCTGGTCGACCGCGGAATCGAGGTCGTCGTTCACCACGACGTGCGTCGCGAGGTGACGACCCTCGTCCTCTTCGAGCTGGCCGAGAGCGATGCGACGCTGCGCGTGGTCCTCTGAGTCACCGCGTGCCCGCAAGCGCTCGGCCTGGGCCTCGACAGACGGTGCGAGGAGCAGGATGCACGTGGCGTCGGGGTGGTTCTCGAGCACCTGGCGGGCGCCCTGCACGTCGATTTCGAGCAGGACATCCGAGCCAGGGGGCGGTTCGGGGATCGGGGTCCCGTAGAAGTGATCTAGCACCGGGGCCCACTCGAGGAAGCCGCCGGCCGCGACGCGTCGGTTGAATGTCTCGCGGTCTACGAACGAGTAGGCGTCATCGGCTTCGCCCGGCCGCTGAGGTCGAGTCGTCCAAGAACGGCTCAACCAGAGCGTCGGGTCGCGCTCTACCAACTTTCGTATGACGGTCCCCTTGCCGACCCCACCGGGGCCGACGACTACGAATATCAGGGGAGATCAGGGACGCTCAGCGGCCTCGAGCAGCGCTACGCGCTGCTTTGCGCCGAGGCCCTGGAGACGGCGGGTCTCGGAGATGCCGACTTGCTCCATAAGGCGACGAGCCTTGACTTTGCCGGTGCCGGGGAGCGCTTCGAGGGCAGACAGGACCTTCATCTTGCCGACTGTCTCGCTCGACTCCGCCTTGATGAGTAGCTCCTTCAAGGTGAGGCGGCCGGCCTTCAGGTGGTCCTTCAGCTCGGCCCGCTCGCGTCGTACCAACGCTGCCTTTTCTAGGGCGGCCTGTCGCTGTTCCGGTGAGAGACTAGGTGGCTGTGGCATGGCCAGCTACCATAGCGGAACGCAAGCCGGGTGACCAGGACCATCGTGGCCAAGGGTCACTGGACAGCCGGATCACAAGGGAGTGGTCGCAATGGCGAACGTGCTCGAAGTATCGAAGCTGAGGACAGAATTCCACCTTCGCAAGGCGAATGTGGGGGCTGTCGACGACATCTCGTTCACCGTCGCGCCCGGTGAGTGCGTGGGACTCGTCGGAGAGTCCGGGTGTGGCAAAAGCACTGCAGGACTCTCGATAATCCAGCTTCTGCCTAGCGTTGGACACATCGTCGGCGAGTCGAGCATCAAGCTCGGCGGACGCGAGCTGGTCGGGCTCGGCGAGAAGGACCTGCAGCACATCCGCGGCAACGAGGTCGCGATGATCTTCCAGGACCCGATGACTTCGCTCAACCCGACGATGACCGTCGGCCGCCAGATCGCCGAAGGCGTGCGGATCCACCGCGGGTCTTCGAAGAAGGAGGCAAGGGAGCGCTCTCTCGAGGTGCTGACGCTCGTCGGGATGCCGCGACCGGCAGAGCGACTCGACTACTACCCCCACCAACTCTCGGGTGGATTGCGCCAGCGCGTGATGATCGCTATGGCGCTCGCATGCGAGCCGCAGCTCCTCATCGCCGACGAGCCGACGACCGCACTCGACGTCACCATTCAGGCACAGATCCTCGACCTCATCGACGATCTCCGCGCAAGGCTCCACACCGCTGTCATCCTGATCACCCATGACATGGGCGTCATCGCCGGGCGGACCGACCGGGTAATGGTCATGTACGCGGGCAAGATCGTCGAAGGAGCCGAGACCGACGAGCTCTACCACCGGATGAGGCACCCGTACTCCTCGGCGCTCCTGCAGTCGATCCCGAAGCTCGACCAGGACTCCACGCAACGTCTGTACAGCATCCCCGGCATCCCGCCGGATCTCGCTCAGAAGCTCGCCAACTGCAGGTTCAACCCGCGCTGCCCGAACGTGACCGACCGCTGCCGGACCGAGGAGCCCGTCCTCGAGGCAGTGCCCGAGGCCCCCACACACGAGTTTGCTTGCTTCCACCCTGTCGGGTCCGAGGAAGGCCAGACCGCGCCTACGCTCGTCGCGACGCCCGAGGAGAGGACCGCCGCGCTCGAGCGGGCGGAGCAGCGCGTGGCCGAGCTCGCGACTCGTCCCGCGCTCCTCGAGATCGAGCACTTGGTGAAGGAGTTCGTGGTCACCTCGGGAGCCATCACACAGCGGAAGGTCGGCTCGGTGAAAGCCGTCTCCGACATCACCTTCAGCCTGCGCCAGGGCGAGACGTTCGGCCTCGTCGGGGAGTCCGGCTGTGGCAAGACCACTATCGGCCGCCTGATCGTCGGCCTCGAGAAGCCCGACAGTGGCTCGATCAAGTTTGAGGGCTCCGAGGTCACGACGCTGCGAGGCACGGCACTCCGGCGCAGGCGGCGGGACATGCAGCTCATGTTCCAGGACCCGTACTCGTCGCTCGACCCCCGAATGCGGGTCGGCTCGATCCTGCGTGAGCCCCTCATCGTGCAGGGCATCGGGTCGAAGCACGAGCAGGTCGAACGGGTCCAAGAGCTCATCGCCGAAGTCGGGCTGAGCAAGCGTGCCTTCGATCTCTACCCGCACGAGTTCTCCGGCGGGCAGCGGCAGCGCATCGGTTTCGCGCGCGCGCTCGCCCTCAGCCCACAGCTCATCGTGGCCGACGAGCCCGTCTCGGCTCTCGACGTCTCGATACAAGCCCAGATCTTGAACATGATGAAGAACCTGCAGGAGCGCCATCACCTCAGCTACGTCATGATCTCGCATGACCTCGCCGTCGTGAAATACCTGGCCGATCGCATCGGCGTCATGTACCTCGGCAAGCTGATGGAATTCGGGCCCTCTCAGGCGATCTACGAGCACCCTGCCCACCCGTACACACAGGGCCTCATCGACACGATCCCCGTCGCCGAGCCCACGCTCGCGAGAGCCAAGCTCAACAAGCCCATCAAGGGCGAGCTCCCCTCGGCGATCAATCCACCGTCCGGCTGCCGTTTCCGCACTCGTTGTCCCTTCGCACAGGACATCTGCGCAGAGGTCGAGCCGGATCTACAGCTCTTCTCGAGCGGGCATTACGCCGCCTGTCACTTCCCTCTACAGACGCCGGTCGCGGCGGCCGAGGTCCAAACGGTCCTCATGTAGTCGGCCGGGGCTCCGGCTTGTGGTGCGGGCTTGTGGCTCCGGCTCGGCGGCGCCGGGATGTGGCCCGGGCCGACCGAAAGACTGGCCTCAGCGTTGTTGCAGCCGGACCTCTAGGGAGTCACGCAACGCGTCCCCGATGAAGTTGAACGCCACCACGACGACCACGATGCAGACGCCAGCTGGGACTATGAGCCACCAGTAGCCGGTGAGGACGTACTGCGAGCCGTCGCTCAGCATGGAGCCCCAGTCCGCCTGGGGGTACTGGATCCCAAGACCGAGGAAGCTCAGTGCGGCGAGCACCAGGATGGCATCTGCCACCTGGAACGTCGCGTTCACGACGATGGTGCCGATGGCGTTCGGGATGATGTGGCGAAGCACCATCCGCCGGTTCTTCCCACCCATCACCCTCACCGCCTGCACGTACTCACGAGTGCGCAGCGTCAGCGTCTCACCTCGCACGAGCCTCGCCGGGGTTAACCAGGCGAGCCCGCCGATGATGAAGATGAGGCCGACCTTGCCCGGGGTGAAGATGACGGCGAGGACAATCAGCAGGAAGAGCGCGGGGATCGACAGCAGCACGTCGACGACGCGCATCATGACTGCATCGATGATGCCGCCGAAGAAGCCGGCCACGGCTCCCCACACGACGCCGATGAGCGTCGCCATCGCGGCGGCTGCGAGACCGACCTCGAGCGAGCTCTGGCCGGCGTACATGAGGCGTCCGAGCACATCGAAGCCGCTCGGGTCCGTGCCGAGGACGTGCGATGACGAAGGCGGCAGCGTCGTATCGGCGAGGTTCACCCCTATCTGGTTGGTGTGGTAGATCAGCGGGCCTACGAACGAGAACAACAGCATGAGGATGACGAGCGCGACACCGACGATTGCGAGCTTGTTCTCGAGGAACACCCTGAGGATCAGGCTTCCGATGCTCCCGGTACTGGTGGCCTCGCCACCTGACGGCCCTTGAAGCCCTCCCTCGCCGAGAGCGCCCGAGGAAGCGCCATTCCCCGTTGTCGACGCCTCGATGATCTCCGTGCTGCGAGCAAGGAGCTCTTCGTTAGTTGTGGACATAGCGAATCCTCGGGTCAGCGACGGCGTAGAGGAGGTCGGCGACCAACGACCCGACAACGGTTGCCACTGTCGCCACGATCGTCGTGCCGACCACCACGTAGATGTCGTACTGGTCAGCTGCGCGGTAGGTGAGGTAGCCCATGCCAGGGAAGTTGAAGACCGTCTCGGTGATAACTGCTCCCGAGACGATCGCCGGGAGCGAGAGCCCGAGCAGGGTGATGATCGGAATTAGCGCGTTCCGGAGCGCGTGGCGGAACAGGACACGGCTCCGGCTGGCTCCTTTTGCCCGCGCCGTACGCACGAAGTCCTGCGCGAGTGAATCCATCATCGAAGAACGCATGTACCGGCTGAATGCCGCGATGGTGCCGGTCGCGAGCGTCAGCACCGGAAGGAACATGGCGTGGAAGTCCGTCATCATCTGCACGACGCCTTCGGTTGAAGGCACTATCGGAGCAAAGAAGTGGTTGTCGATCGCCAAGTAGAGGATCAGCAGCAAACCGAAGACGAATGGCGGCATCGCGTAGAAGATGAACGCGAGGCTCGTGAGTACGTAGTCCGAGACCTTGTTGCGCCGGACGGTCTGGAAGATGCCGAGAGGCACGGCGACAAGCAGCGCGAGAAGCGTCGACATGCCGACAAGGACGAGCGACCTCGGGAGGAACTCCCCGATCAGCGATCTGACCGGCTGGTTGAAGTGGTAGGAGTAGCCGAAGTTCAGGTGGGCGTAGTTGTCGATCAGGTGCCAGTACTGATCCCACCACGGCAGATTGAAACCGTTCTGGTGGATGAACTGCGTTATTTGGATCGGGCTGGCACGCGAGCCGAGGTCGGTGCGTGCAAGGCCAACGGCTCCGTTTGGAGCGAGCTGGAACAACAGGAACACGATGAGCGTGACGCCGAGGATGACTATCACTGCTTGAAGCAGGCGTCTGATGATGAAACTTATCGTGGCCGAACCTCCTGGCTCGGGCGCTCACAGCCTCGTTGCTGCGAGACGACGACGACAGGGACTCCTCTTTGCGCTTACGTAACGGCGAGTGTAGCCCCTGCAGTTCGGGCCGGTCGAGCTATCGCGCCGCTGGGACGTTCGACATGGCTTCGGCCCGGCTACACCCCCATCGCGGGCGGAACCGGGCCGAAGGTCCATGACAGTCAGCTCAACTCTTGAAGTACCAGTACTCCGGGTCGAGGTTGAGTAGTGCGTTGATCGGCGTGACACCACCGACCTTGTCGGAGATTTCCGCCAGGGCGTTGGCGGCGTTGGGCTGCCAGACGACCGGGAGGTTCTTCGCCAAGTAGTTCTCGTAGGTCGTGAGGAACGACAGGCTGCTCGAGACGTTCGTCGCCTTGATGTTGGCGTCGTTCGTCGTGTCCGAGAAGTTGCCGAAGTTCTCAACTGCGCCGGTGGCGAAGATCTCTTCACCAGTCGGCAGGTAGTCCGGTGCGTAGATCCAGCCACCGCCCCAGTTGGCGAACTCCCACGAGCAGGCCGCCTGGCTGGTGGTGCAGGGGACCGCAGTGGAGAACACGTTGTCGAACGTGGTGCCCTTGAGCGACACGTTTATGCCGACCTTGCTCCAGGCCGAGACCTCAGCGGTGACCGTCTGCTTGATCAGCTCGGTGCCGTTCGCGTACAGCTCGGTGAAGTTCAACACGGCACCGTTCTTGATGCCTGGGCCGCACTTCGAGCCGACTGAACAAACCGACTCACCACCCGGCTTGATCGTCCAGCCGTGCGACACGAGGAGCTGCTTCGCGTTGGCCACGCTGTACGGGTAATTGTTCGTGGCCTCGGACTTCGAAGCGAAGCTGTTCGTCGGGTACACGGGAACCGGCCCGTAGGTCGGCACGCCGTAACCCCGGTCGTAGGCGTGGATGATCCCCGTCTGGTCGACGAGGTCCTGCAGCGCCTGACGGAAGTACAGCTGCTTGAAGATCGGGCCGGCGTTGCCGCCGTCACCGTTCGAGTTGAAGTTCTCCGGGAAGTAGTTGATGCTCCAGCCGTAGACCGGCACGAGGGTGAAGCTCGACGATACGAGACCCGCGTTCGCGCCGGTTGTTCCAACTGCCCCAGTGTTCGCGGGGACGTCCTCTGACGGGATGTAGCCGACGTCAGGAGCACCTGCACCACCGGCCGAAAGCGCGCTGTACTCGGCGGTGTCTGAGGTGTAGGGCACCTCGACGAACTTCGCCAGGATCGGCTTTTGAACCGTGTAGGACGAGTTCGGGACGAACGTCGCCTGGCCAGCGGTCGTGAATGCGCTGAGCTTCCAAGGTCCGTCGACAACCTGCCAAAGCGGGTTGGACCCGTAGGTGGCGAGATCTGCTGACTCGATCGGGTTCTTGTTCTTGCCACCGTTGTCGGTGAGGAACGTCCAGACCGCGGTGCACTTGGCCACTGTCGCCTTCGACGGCGTCAACGTCGAGCAACCGCCCGATCCAGCGGCAGCACCGGCCTTCGTGATGTCCCAAGCCGTCGGCAGAGGGGTGATCTGCGAGAGCTCGTTGTAAAGGAACCAGTTGGTGCTGTACTTCGTCGTGAGGTTGAGGGTGACGGTGTCAGCCGAGGCGCTCGCCGAGTAACTCTTCAAGTTGTCGGGGATACCGCCTGGCGCGTAACCGCCGTACTCGGTCTTCTCTGCCACCATCATGTTGAGCCAGAACATCACGTCCTGTGCATCAACCGTGGTGCCGTTGGACCACTTCCAGCCCTTCATCGTGATCGTGACGCTCTTGCCGCTTTTACTCCAGGCAGGGGCATTGGCGGTCGACAAGGCGAAGTCGACTGTCGGGTCCGAGGTGGTCACCTGACCGAACCAGTACAGCGGCCGGTACATGAGCTCCTGGAACTGAGTGAGGTTGGCGACGCTGAAGTCGGCCCCGGGGACGAACGGGAGAATCCAGTTCGGTGTGGCATTAGCGCCTTCGGCCCAGTAGACCGTGCCACCCTTTTGGTGCGAGCTTGGCACGGTCGTAGCCGTGGCCTTCGTGGTAGGCGAAGCGGTGCCGCCGCCGCACGCGGCAAACACCAACGCTGCCGCTGCTCCCGCAGCTCCGATTTTTAGGACTCTCTTGAGCCCACTTGTGAGTGCCATTTTGACTTTCTTACCTCCCGGGTTCAACGACGCTGTTGGCTGACGGCCGACCACTTCTGCCTAAGTGCAAACGGACTGGGTGACAGTCGTCAACTTCTCACCGTAGCAAATCCGTAACAGTTCGTACAGGGTTGGCTCAGGCTTTCAGACCCAGTTTCTCAGCCACCTGGGCTGCGACGAGGGCCGCCGCAGCAGCCGGATCGTCGGCGCCGGTCACCGTCCGGCCGATAACCAGCAGGTCAGCACCCATCTCAAGGGCCGAAGCGGGGGTCGCGATGCGTGACTGGTCGTCGACCGAGCTAGACGCCAGCCGAATTCCGGGCACCACGGTGATGAGGGAAGATTTCGGACCGGTGACGATCGGCAGGTCACCGGCGGCACACACGATCCCTACGCAGCCGGTGTTCGCGGCGAGCGCCGCACGCTCGGTGAGGGCCTGCTCGGTAGCGACGGGATCGCTCGTCAGCACGGTCACTCCGAGGATGCCGGACCCGTCCTCCTCGCGGCCGCTCGCCGACCTGAAGCCCTCGACCGCCGCTCGCACCATCGCCTCGCCGCCAGCGGTGTGCACCGTGACATAACTCGCTCCGATGGCGGCCGCACGCGACGCTGCTCTGCCGACGGTGTTCGGGATGTCATAGAGCTTCAGGTCCAAGAAGACGTCGAATCCTTCGCCGGTCATCGCCCGGACGACGTCGGGGCCCTCGGCGACGAAGAGCTCCAGCCCGACCTTCGCGACAGAGAAGAAGGGCCGCAGTAGCTCGGCCAACGCGAGCGCAGCGTCGAGGTCTGCGACGTCGAGCGCGAGCGCCAGGTGGTCTCGCGCCAACATCGCGCTCGTGGCGTTGCTGGCATCCATATTCACTCCGGGGGCTCTTCTTTCTGGGCTGCTCCCACGATCTCGCGCACCGACGACGCGCCAACCCGGGCAAGGGAGCGACGCAAATCGGTCAGGACGATGAGAGGAGCGCGCGGGTTGGCAAGTGTGGCAGTGCCGACCTCGACGGCGTCGGCCCCCGCCATCAGCATCCGGAGGGCGCCGTCCCCGTCGGAGATCCCGCCGACGCCAAGGATCCCGGCAGTGGGAAACGCCCGCCGGCACTCGTAGACCGCTCGTAGGGCGACCGAATGTAGTGCCGGCCCGGACAGGCCACCACCCACCGCGCCGAGCACCGGCCGGCGGGTCTCGACGTCGATCGCAAGGCCGAGGAGAGTATTGACGAGTGTCAAGGACTCGGCTCCGGCTTGGAGGGCGGCGGCCGCGATGTCCACGAGCTCAGGAGTGTTAGGGGAGAGCTTCGCGATGAGAGGCAGTCCGGCCGCCCTGCACGCCACCACCGCCTCGGCCGTCGCCTGGGCCGAGTGGGCAAACATCTTCGAGCGGTCTTCGAGGTTCGGGCAGCTGACGTTCACCTCGACGGCGACCACGCACGGCGGAGCCTCCGCCAACAGTGACGCGGCGCGCGCATAGTCCTCGACCCGGCGCCCCCAGATGCTCACCACCACCC
>PLDN01000089.1 GCA_003136185.1 Acidimicrobiaceae bacterium
TGACGGACCTCGCCAGTCGTCAGCACATTCACATAGTCGGCGTCGGTGGTGCAGGCATGAGCGCCATCGCCACCGTGCTTGCTGCAATGGGCCACGAGGTCACCGGCAGCGACCTGAAGGCATCGCGTGCTCTCGAGCGGCTGGCGACCTCCGGCCTCGACGTGCGGATCGGCCATGATCCTGCCAACGTCGCGCAAGCCGATGCCGTTGCCATCTCGAGTGCGATCCCTGAGACCAATGTCGAGGTGTCGCGAGCCCGCGAGCGCGGTATTCCGGTGCTCTCACGAGCCGACGTCCTCTCGTCGATCGCGNNCCGAGTTTCATCATCGGCGGCGACGTCAACGACATCGGGACGAACGCCGTGTGGGACTCCGGTGAGTGGCTCGTCGTAGAAGCAGACGAGAGCGACGGCACATTC
This sequence comes from Acidimicrobiaceae bacterium, assembly GCA_003136185.1. Taxonomy (GTDB): domain Bacteria; phylum Actinomycetota; class Acidimicrobiia; order Acidimicrobiales; family Bog-793; genus Palsa-601. The sequence goes on from PLDN01000089.1 coordinate 419, forward strand.
CTCCGGTTGCGCCCTGAGATCGCGGTTGTCACGAGCCTCGAGCCTGATCACCTCGAGCACTACGGAGGTTTTGAAGAGCTGCGGGCCTCATTCGAGCGCTACGTCGGCGAGGCTGCGCATGCCGTAGTGTTCGCGGACGAGCCCGTTGCCGCCGGCCTCGGCTCGGTGGCGCGGCCCGGCTCGGTGCTGTTCGGTCGCTCCGAACAGGCTCGGCTGGCGGTGAGAGACGTCGAAGGACGGCGCGGCAACGTGAGCTGGTCCCTCACCTACGGCGAGGCGGATCTCGGCCGCTTCGAGCTCCCGATGCCGGGGGAGCACAACGCTCTCAACGCCAGCGCGGCCGTCGCGGCGGGGCTGCTTATCGGCGTCGAACCTGATGCGGCCAGGCGAGCGATCGCCCGGTTCGCCGGCGTCGCAAGGCGATTCGAGTTCCGGGGCGAGCGGCACGGCGTCACCTTCGTCGACGACTACGCGCACCTCCCCGGCGAAGTCCGAGCCATGCTCAGCGCTGCTCGCCAGGGTGGCTTCGGCCGCGTCGTGGCGGTCTTCCAACCGCATCGCTACTCCCGCACCCAATCCCTCGCTGATCAGTTCGCGGACGCGTTCGAGGAGGCCGACGTCGTGATCGTCACCGCCGTCTACGCGTCGGGCGAGGCGGCCCGACCTGGCGTCTCGGGCCAGCTCGTCGTGGACGCCGTGCTGACCTCCCACCCGGGCGCCGACATCTCGTACGTGCCAGATCACGAGGGGTTGCTTGCGCGCCTGCGTCAGATCCTCCGGCCAGGCGACCTCTGTCTGTCGCTCGAGGCTGGCGACCTCGCGGGACTTCCGGACGAGATGCAGGCCGACGACCGTTGGTGAGCTCTGTGCCGGTTGCGGAGGCGGCAAGAAGGCTAGGCGGGCGAGCACGGTCGCGCGTTTCCATTGGTGCAATGACGACCTATCGGGTGGGCGGCGTGGCAGCCCTTTACGTCGAGATCAACGACGAATCGGCCCTTGAGGCCGTTTGTACCGCAGTGTCGGCGAGCGGCGTGGGCGTCCTCATCGTTGGCAAGGGCTCGAATCTCCTCGTCGCCGATGCGGGTTATAGCGGGCTGGCAGTGCACTTGAGCGACGGGTACGCGGAGATATCCATCGATACCGGACTTGTCGCGGCGGGCGGCGCAACGGCCTACCCGGTCCTCGCACGTCGATGCGTCGCGGCCGGACTAGGAGGGATGGAATGGGCAGTCGGCATCCCCGGCTCGGTCGGGGGCGCGGTCAAGATGAACGCTGGCGGGCACGGCGCCGAGACAAAGGATCGACTGGCGAGCGCCCGCGTCGTCGCTCTCGGGGGCGGAGACGCCCAGCCCCGCCAACTCTCGGCGGCCCAGCTCGAGTTCTCCTATCGGCACTCGGTGATCGGTCAGAGAGATCTCGTACTCGCTGCGACGTTCGAGCTCGAGCCTCGAGACCCAGGCGAGGGCGCGGAGCGACTCTCCGAGATCGTCCGGTGGCGTCGTGAGAACCAGCCCGGGGGCCAGAACGCCGGCTCGGTGTTCACGAATCCGCCGGGCGACTCCGCCGGCCGCTTGATCGACTCGATCGGGATGAGGGGATTCCGCATAGGCACAGCGGCGGTCTCAGAGAAGCACGCCAACTTCATCCAGGCGGATTCGGGCGGGTCGGCAGACGACGTACGGCGAGTGATCGACGCGGTCCGGGCGGCCGTCGCGCAGCGAACCGGTGTCGAGCTGGCCATCGAGGTGCGCTGGATCAGCGATTGAGCAGGTAGCGACTTACGAGCCGGCTGCCTTGGGCCAAGACGTCTCGGCGAGGGTGCCACCGAGCTCCGACTCGCCGATCGTCAAGCGTCCTCCGGTTCGCCGTGCCACCGAGTCCGCGATCGCGAGGCCGAGCCCGTGACCACCTCCAGCGGTCGTTGCCCGCCTGAAGCGATGTACGACGTCCAGTCGATCGGCTCGATCGATTCCCGGGCCGTCGTCTTCGACCCGGAAGACCACGCGGCTCGATTCGGGATTCATGCCGGCCGAGACGCGGATCGTGGCTCCCTCAGGCGAGTAGCGAGAGGCGTTGTCGATCAACGTCCCCGCCAGCTTCTCGAGCCAGTCCGTCGGCGCGGTCACGCTGAGCGGGCCGGCAGGTTCGCCCGCGGGTGCCAGCTCCAGGTGCTGGCGGCTCGATGAAGCGACCGCCGTGAATCGCTCGACGGAGGACCGCGCGACCTCTCGCAGGTCGATCGCCTCACGCGACGGCTGAGCCGGCTCGGCATCGACGCGGGCCAGCCACAGCAAGTCCTCCACGATCCTTCGGAGCCTGCGGCTCTCGTGGCCTATCCGGTCGAGGGACTCCTCGTAGTCGGCCGCCTTTCTCGGTTGGCTCCGGGCGAGGGTGACTTCGGCCTCGATGACGCTCAGCGGCGTGCGCAACTCGTGAGAGGCGTCAGCCGTGAACTCGAGCTGGCGTTTGCGCGCGGTCTCGATCGGTCGGGCTGATCGCAATCCGATGGCGAGGGCCACTAGGAAAAAGGCAAGGAGCAGACACGGGAATGCCACTCCCTCCGAGGTGATCAGCACCGCCTCCACGTGCCCGAGCTCGGTCAGGCTCTCGCCCGCGAGCAACCATCCGGTCGAGGTCCTCAGCCACTGGAGCCGATAAGTGGATCCCCCGATGCCGTAGTTCAACGATGCGGTGTCGCCCGTTGCCGGTGGCCGCAAGGTAGCCGGGAGCAAAGGGTCTGCCACAGCGGAGCGGGAGATCTGCCCGCCGTTTGTCAAGGCCCAGAGCGCGATCGGCTCCCCGTAGATCCCGAGGCCGTAACGCGCTCCGTTCGTCTGCACGCCTGAGCTGGCGAAGGCCTTGAATGGATTGGTGCGGGCGGTCTCGATCCGGTCCGCGAGCTGCCGGTCCACCTGGCTCGTTAGGCGATCGGCCACCACCAGGTCGAGGAGGGAGACCACCGCTAGGTAGGTGGCCGCGATCAGCAGCGTCGCGATGAGGGCGACGCGCGCAGCCCTTAGGAGGTCTCGCCGGTTGAACCGGCCCCTTAGGCGAAGGTTCACGTTGCTCGCGTCACCATGCGGTACCCGGTGCCACGGATGGTCTCGATCCGAACCGGCGAGCCGGTGAGCTTGGAGCGGAGCCGGGCGACATGCACGTCGATGGTGTTCGACCCGACCGCATCGGCCTCATCCTGCCAGGCGTGGATGGCGATGGACGAACGCGAGACGACCGCCGGAGAGCGTTCCATGAGCAGCTCGAGTATCCGCAGCTCGGTAGGCGTCAGCTCGACAGGGTCCCCGGCGATCCTGACCTCGAGCGTCGCCGGGTCTAAAGAGACGTCGCCGAGCTTCAGGGCGTCGGAGCGAGCAGCCTGGGGACGCCGCCTCAGGGCCCGCAGGCGAGCCAGGAGCTCGCCGAAGTCGAAGGGCTTGACGAGGTAGTCGTCCGCACCCGCATCCAACCCCTCGACTCGGTCTGCCGCGAGATCGCGGGCTGTCAAGAGGAGAACGGGCAGCGACAAGTGCCGGCGTCGTAGCTCTTGCACGAGTTCGATTCCACTCAGCTTCGGCATCCCCCAGTCGAAGATGCCGATCTCGTACTCATAAGTATCGAGGTAGGCCAGTGCTTCGCCGCCGTCGCCTACGGCATCGACGATGTAACCCGCCTCCTCGAGACCTCGCGCGATGACCGACCGCAGCGCCGGATCGTCTTCGGCAACGAGAACCCTCACAGGTGGTTCTTAACCGACGCGGAGCTTCGCCTGCAGGTCGGAGGCGCCGAGATACCTAGGGCCATGCCAGGTCCACTTTTGGTCCCGTCTTCATGCCAGCGTCAGGTTGGGGGCGCAAGCTGTGATATGTGACCAGATCCATGCGCCCCCGCCGGGGCGCCGAGAGCGCGGCCGAGCGCCCGAAGTCAAAGCGGTGGCGCAAGCGTCTCATCGGCACTTTCGCCGCCCTACTTGTCGCAGTTCCGGTTGCCGGAGGAGCCGGATGGTGGTACGTCAACTACCGCATCGGCCAGGTCCGGCACGTCGCGATCGCAAAGGGCGTCCTGCATGTTTCCAAGCCGGGTGCTCCTTTCAACGTCCTTTTGATCGGCTCCGACAGCCGGCAAAGCGAGGGCTCGAATTTCGGCGGAGCCACGGTCGTTACCGGACAGCGCAGCGACGTGGTGATCATCGCCCGGGTCGTGCCGGCGACGCGAGAGATCTACATGCTCTCCATCCCTAGGGACCTCTGGGTCGACATCCCTGGCAACGTGACGGACATTTCCGGTCCGAACCGGATCAACGCCGCTTTCAACAGTGGCCCCAGCCTGCTCATCGAGACCTTGAAGAAGGATCTCGGCATCCCGATCGACCACTTCGCGGAGGTCAACTTCTCTGGCTTCGCCGGGATGGTGGCCGCGGTCGGAGGTATCAAGATCGACTTCCCCGATCCGATCAAGGATGGCTACACCGGGCTGTCGGTCCGGCGCACCGGCTGCCAGTTCATAAGCGGAGGGATGGCTCTCGCCTACGTGAGGAGCCGGCACCTCTCCTATGAGGTGAACGGAGTGTGGAACTACGACGGCATGAGCGACTTCAGCCGGATCCGCCGCCAGGACGTCTTCTTCCACGCCCTGCTCGACCAGGTCAAGGCGAAGGAGACGAACCTCCTCGATATGAACGACCTGCTCGGCTCGGTCGTCCACAATCTGGCCGTCGACTCGACGATGAGCACGAGCGACCTCCGCGACCTGGCGCTCGAGTTCCGTCATGCCTCCTCCGGGTCGATCCACACCGAGGTGCTCCCGACTATCGGGACGACGCTTTCGAGCGGCGCCGAAGTGCTCGACCCGGCTCAGCCCTTCGACCACGCGATGATCGAGAAGTTCCTCGCCATCGGGACCGCCACTGCCGGCCAGCAAGGGACTTCGGCCGGATCGGGTTCCTCCGCCTCGACGGCGTCGAGCACGTCGACGAGCACGACGACGACGACAACCCAACCTTCGGCGGGGTCGGCTGACATTGTCTTCGACACCCAGCCCGAGCCGTGGAACGGCACGCCCTGCTGAGCCATAAGGCCAGCATGTGAAGCTTGATACCGCCCAGGCGATCATCCCCCAACTCGGGCTTGTCATCGGTCAGAGTAGTGAAATGACCGATCCGCGAATACACGAGCGGCGCGTCCTCGTCGCTCGCGCGGCGGGGCGCCACCGCCGTAGGTGGCTCATCGCTGGGGTGCTCGGCCTGCTGATCGTCGCGGGCGGATTCGCGCTCGTTCACTCGTCGCTCTTCGGCGCTCGCCACGTCGAGATCAGCGGCTCGGCTCACACGCCTTACTCCACCATCGTGAAGGTGGCAGGCCTCGGCGGAGCGCCACCTCTCATCGATCTCTCGCCAGCGGTGATTGCGACCAGGGTCGAGGCACTTCCGTGGGTGCAGACCGCCGCGGTCTTCGTCTCGTGGCCTTCGACCGTCCGGATTCGGTTGACCGAGCGCACGCCAGTCGCTTCACTTCGCGACGGAGCTGATCGGTGGGCAGTGACCGATCCCACCGGCCGTGTGCTCGAGATCATTCCGATCCGCCCGACCAGCCTGCCCGACCTCGCCGTCTCGGGCGCCGTGCCCCTGCCGGGCCGTCGTCTCCCTGCACGTGTCGCGACGTTGGCCCACGTCGCGGCCGCGATGCCCGAGTCAATGGTGCCCGAGGTAGTCGACGTGCGATGGGACTCCGAAGGCGTGGTGGCCGATCTTAAGAGCAAGATCGTGGCCGTTCTCGGCAACGCCTCGATGCTCGAAGACAAGTTCGTCGCGCTCGCAACAGTCCTTGCACATGGGGGTTTATCGGGCATCGGGACCATCGACCTGCGAGTTCCTGCAGCGCCCGTCTTGATTCGGCAGTCAGCCAGTCCTATCGTTGCTCGAAGCGTTGGCGGCTGAGAGTGTTCTGGGATGGCCACTGCCGGAGGGGGTGACGGCACACCCAGAGTCAGCCTGCATGGCCGACGAGTAGTTCGTAGTTGCAGGTCGCCGAGTTTGCTGCCGGGAGAAATGCCATGGTCTACCTCCAGGTCAGGGCCGTGATCCGAATGGCATGCTCGGCTGTCCCGCCAGGACCCCAGTGGAGGACGTAGCGCGCATGAGCAGCCCGGGCCAGAGCTTCATCGCCGTCATCAAAGTCGTAGGCGTCGGAGGCGGTGGTGTGAACGCCGTCAACCGCATGATCGATGTCGGCTTGCAAGGCGTCGAATTCATCGCCGTCAATACCGACGCGCAAGCGCTTTTGATGAGCGACGCAGACATCAAGCTCGACATCGGTCGGGCGCTCACGCGCGGCCTCGGGGCGGGTAGCGATCCTGAGGTGGGTCGCCAAGCGGCCGAGGAGCACCTGGAGGAGATCGAAGAGGTCTTGAAGGGCGCCGACATGGTCTTCATCACTGCCGGCAAGGGCGGTGGCACGGGCACCGGCGCCGCGCCGGTCATCGCGGAGATGGCGAAAGGGCTCGGCGCGCTCACCATCGGTGTCGTGACCCGGCCGTTCGCCTTCGAGGGCCGGCGCCGATCGAATCAAGCCGAGCAGGGTATCCAGCGGCTGCGGGAGAAGGTCGACACGCTCATCGTCATCCCGAACGAGCGGTTGCTCGCGATCGCCGACGAGCGGACTTCGATGGTGGACGCATTCAAGATGGCAGATGAGGTGCTCTTGCAAGGAGTCTCGGGGATCACCGACCTAATCAACGTGCCAGGCCTCATCAACACCGATTTCGCCGATGTGAAGATGGTCATGAACAACGCCGGCTCCGCCATCATGGGCATCGGCACCGGCTCGGGCGAGGGGAGGGCGGTGAACGCAGCGAGGCACGCCATCACGAGCCCGCTGCTCGAGGCGTCCATCGAAGGCGCGAGGGGAATCCTCCTCAACATCGCCGGCGGCTCCGACCTCACGTTGTGGGAGGTCAACGAAGCAGCCGCCATCATCCACGACGTTGCGCACCCGGACGCGAACATCATCTTCGGCAACGTCATCGACGAGTCACTCGGCGACCTAGTCCGAGTGACGGTGATCGCAGCCGGCTTCGATCGCTTCGAGGAGGCCCAGCCCCCCGTTCGCCAGGGGCAAAGGTCACAGCGGCCGAGCGCCGCACCGCCGGCTGCTCCGGGGCAGAGGCCGGCCGCAGCTGGCGCGCCCGGCAGTCACCTCGCTTCGCCCCCACCGGGTCCGCGGAGCGATCCGGAGCTACCGACCACGAGTCGTGGTGAGGCCGGTCGCGCACTTCCCGACGTTTTCGGGCGCGGCGAGGCGTCCCGCTCCGACCGCGACGTATTCGGCCCGGGCGACGACGATCTCGACGACTTCGACGACGACTTCGACGTCCCGTCCTTCCTCAAGTAGGACAGATCCGGCGCTGTGCCGGGCAACGTGAACACGACACTCGAGACCGGCGAGCTCGCTTGCGCGATCACGGCGGGTGATCTACCCGGCAAGGTGATGATCACGACCCGTCGAGCCGGTGATCTCCGGCCGGGAATACGGGGGACGGCCGCACGAAGAGCCAGCGTCGTTCCAGGCGGGGCGTGGAGATGGACCCGCCAGGTCCACGGCGCCGTGGTCGTCACCGCCGAGCACGCCGGTGACGCCGGTGACGGCCTTATCGGTCGGGCGGCGGGCGCCCGGCCGGCGATGTTCGCGGCAGACTGCGCTCTGCTCGGCATCTTGAGCCCGCAGGGCATTGTCGGGGTCGCTCATGCCGGTTGGCACGGGCTTTGCGCAGGCGTGATCGAGGAGACCGCGAGGGCGATGAGATCGTTCGGGGCGACCACGCTCTCGGCTGTTCGTGGGCCCTGTATCGGGCCGGAATGCTACGAATTCAGTCCGGACGACCTCGACAGCGTCGCGCGTGAGTACGGCCCAGCAGTACGGGGAGAGACTTCTGTAGGCCGTCCGGCGCTCGATCTCGCCGCTGGGGTGAGGGCTGCTTGTGACCGGGCAGAGATCGAGCTCGTCCACGAGGTCTGTTCCTGCACGGCCTGTGCACGGACCGCTTCGGGAGAGCCGACTTGGTTCTCGCATCGTGCGCGGCGCGACCCTGGGCGTCACGGCCTCGTCATCGTCGAGCGCCAGTGACCGGCCTCGCGCCACCAGGCGAGCCGTCGCGGCTGCTCGCGCGCGCGCAGGCACTCGAGCCAGAGGTGGCCGAGCGCCTGGCGGAGATCCGCGGCCGGATCGAGCGAGCTGGGGGAGATCCGGGAGCAATCCGGATCATCGGGGTGACGAAGACATTCGGGCCCGAGTCGGCTCTTGCGGGCCTCCTGGCCGGGCTCACCGAGCTGGGCGAGAACTACGCCGACGAACTGATCCGGAAGGCGGCCGTTCTCGCCGGGGTCGCTCCGGCACAGCCGGCGTGGCATTTCATAGGTGCCATCCAGCGCAACAAGATCGCTCGGCTCGCCGGCATCGTCGGGTGCTGGCAAACCGTCTCGCGGCTCGTCGAGGCAGAGGCCATCGCAACGCGGGCAAGAGACGAACAGCCGAGCGTCTTCGTGGAAGTAAATGTCGCAGGCGACCCGAACAGGCCGGGTTGCGAGCCGGCCGCGGTACCGGGCCTCGTCGCGTCGATCGCTGCGACCGGTCTCATAGTGAGCGGGTTGATGGCGGTCGGCCCTTTCGAGGGCGACCGGGACACGACGAGTCGTGCCTTCGCAGAGGTCGCCCGCCTGAGGGCGGAGCTGCGCCTCGGAGAGCTGTCGATCGGCATGTCGGGGGATCTCGAAGAGGCCGTAAGAGCTGGTACAACAATGGTCAGGATCGGAACGGCTCTGTTTGGTCCGCGGGATCAACGCGTGCCTCGCTAAGGGCTGCAAGAATGGCACGTCCAGAGGAGGACTTCTGATGGCTTCTTTCATGCAGAAGGCACTGCAGTACCTCGGCCTCAAGGACATCGAGGACGAGGATTTCTACGACGACGACGAGATGATGGAGTCTGCGCCCGCGCAGGGCCGGACGACCTACCCGGAGTCGGGCGGTGACCCGCCCAGTGGCACGGCGCCGGTCGCCACCGTTAGACCAATCGTGCGGGACAACCGCACCGGGGAACCGCTACGCCAAGGAGGAGTCGTGCGACCGCTCGTATCGCAGCGTCAGACGAAGCCCCAGGTGGTGGCGCCGCAGCGTTTCTCAGATGCACAGGAGATCGGTGACCTCGTAAAGGCCAACAATCCTGTGATCGTCAACCTGCAGGCAAGCGAACGGGATCTCGCCCGGCGCATGATCGACTTCTGCTCGGGTCTCACCTATGCCCTCTCGGGCAGCATGGAGAAGGTCGCCGAACAGGTTTTCTTGCTCACACCCTCTAACGTCGAGGTATCGCAGGAAGAACGCCAGAGACTTACCGAGCGCGGGCTATTCCGGTCTTGATGAAGAGGCGGCGTCGCGTCGCCGGGAGTTGAGAGATGCTCGTTGAGATCGTCCGGTGGATCTGCCTGCTGTTCCTCCTCTCGCTGTTCGCCCGAATGATCCTGTCCTACGTCTCGGTCATGCCGGGCAGCCCGCTCGAGTCGTTCAACAAGGTCGTCATTGTCATCACCGACCCGGTATTGGCTCCAGTGCGACGGATCCTCCCTCCGGCCCGGATAGGTGGTGGCGCGGTCGACCTCTCGCCGCTCATCGTGTCCGTCGCGGTGTTCATCATCCTCGGCCTGCTTTGAGAGGGCATCCGCCGACGTCAAGCATGTCAAGGGTACGATCGAGCATATGGACCTCACGTCACAGTTGTTGAGGCAGGTCGAGTTCGGCTCCGAGCTGCGGGGCTACAAGACCTCTGAAGTTGACGATTTTCTCGAGACCGCGGCGGTCGGCCTCGACGGGTTGCGCGAGGAGCTGAGCGCACTTCGTGACCGGGTCGAGAGGGCAGAACGAGTGTCGAGCGAGCGCAGCGGCCTCGATGACGAGGAAAGCATCCGACGGACGCTCATCCTCGCTCAGCGGACCGCCGATTTGGCGATCAAGGAAGCGCAAGAGGAGGCGGGCCAGCTGCTCGACGGCGCGAGAGTCGACGCCGAGTCCATCGTGTCCGACGCCCGGCAGACGGCTGACCGCATCACGGCGGACGCCGACGAGAAGCTCCGGGACGAGGTCGGACGCCTCGATGCGGAGCGTGAGCGGTTGCGGGGTGAAATCGACGTGTTGTCCGGGCTGCTCGGCGCAGAGCGGGAGCGGTTGAAGGAGTCGTTGTCCACCATGCTGCGTTTCGTCGAGAAGAACCTCCTCACCTCGCCCGAGCTAGCGAGCTTCTCGGTGGCGCCGGCCGTCTCGGCAACAGGCGCCGCTTCCGTCGCTGCGCCGGATGTCGACGAGCTCGAGGCGGCGATCGCGGCTGACGCGGCCGCCGCGGCTCCGTCTCCGCCGCCTCACCGGTCCGATTACGACGACGACTGGCAAGGTCAAGAGCCTGCGAGCCGACCGAGTCTGATGGCGCTTCCCGCGCTCGAGGAGTTCGGCGATGCCGAGCCGCACACCGAGCCCACGGCTACGTGGGACTTCAGCGGACAGGCGGACTCGCCGGTTTCGTGACCCGCAGCTCCCGCCGTCAGGTAACCGACAGCAGGGCGCACAGGGTGTAGTTGCCCACGCGCAGGCCATTCGGCAGCGTTCCGGCCGGCGGGATGTCCTAGACAAAAACGGACTTGGTGCGTTCCCTTTGACAACGGCGGCACCTCGATGGAAAACACGCCGTTCGCTATGTGCCCGTTCTGTTGCACCGCCGTCGCACCGGTGACCTCGACGTCGTCAGAGCTGCTGCGACCGCGCGCGTCGAGGGTGATGTCCCAAAGCGGCCGGTACTGCGTGCCCGTCATGGTGCCGACGGTCCCCACGTCTTCGATCACGAAGTCATTGCCTGGCACCGCTGTCGCTGTGAGCATGAGGGTCGCGCTCGGCGGCGTCGTCGCCGGTGCCGCCGAGAGGTGGAGGTGACCGATCGCACAGCCCGACGCGTCGGTGTGCCCGGAGTTGTCGGAGGACGCGTGAGAAGTCGCGTTGCCGCAGGCGGTCATGGCAAAGGCACAGATCGTCACAGCGACGGCAAGTNNGCTCGCTTTCCACCAGATCCTCTACCCGCTCGGCGACTGCGATGTCGATGCCGACCGCGAGCACTTGCTCCGCCACGAACTCGAGCCAGGGTTTCACCGCGTCGGCCACGATCGGGAGGGTTGTGATCGTCAGCCTGATCCGGTCCGATACTTCGAGACCGGTGTCCCGCCTTCGCTGTTGCACTAGGCGCACCACGTCCCTCGCGAGACCTTCGGCCTCGAGCTCGTCGTCTGTCTCGAGCTCGAGTGTTACAACCCCGGCGTCGCCAGGCAGGACGCGGCTGGCCCTCTCGTCGAGCGGACGGAGCCGGAGGCTGTACTCGCCTTCGAGGAGGGGTATGCCACCCGCCTCGATGTTCCCGTCAGGTCGCTTCTCCCAATTTCCGGTCCGGACGGCTTTGATCACCGTCTGGGTGTCGGCGCCGAGGCGCGGGCCGAGGGCGGCGGGCACGACCGCCAGCACCTCCGCTGCTCGGTCCGGTCCGATTGCATCCGTGAGATCGATCTTCTTTACGTTGAGCTCGTCGGCCAGTAGCCCACGGAAGCCCTCTAGTCGGTGTGCTCTCGGCGCAGCGACTGTCAGGCGTCGAAGAGGCAGCCGTGCGCGCCGCCCTGCTCCCTTGCGGATCGAGTGGCCGGCGGACGCCACCTCGCGCACGAGGTCCATCGTCGCGACAAGCTCGGGGTCGTACGGCAGCCCGGCAGCATCCGGCCAAGCCTGCAGGTGGACGCTGCGTTCGCCTGTGAGGTCCCGGTAGACCGCCTCGGTCAGATATGGCAGGAAGGGTGCCGCGACGCGGCACAGCACGTCGAGGACGGTGTGGAGGGTGTCGTAGGCGTCGAGCTTGTCCTCGTCGGCGCGCGAGTTCTCAGAGCTGTCAGCGGACTCGCTGTGGCCACCATGGGAGCCGGCGGCTCCTCCCGCCCGCCAGAAACGGCCCCGACTCCGCCTCACATACCAATTCGTCAGCACGTCGAGGAAGCTCTCGATCGCCCAGGTCGCGCCGGCAATGTCGTTGCCCTCCATCGACTCGGTGACGCTTTCGACGAGCTGGCGGGTCTTGGCCAGCACGTAACGGTCGAGCTGGCCCTGCTGGTCGGTGCGAAAGCGGCCGCGGACCCGATCGGCATTCGAGTACAACGACAAGAAATACCAGCTGTTCCAGATTGGGTTCAGCACCAGGCGAACAGGCTCGGTGAGCGCCTTTTCCTCGATGACGACGTCCAGCCCGCGCAACACCGGGGAGGAAAGCAGATACCAGCGCATCGCGTCGGCGCCCTGTTGAGCAAAGACCTGCTCCGGGTCGGGGAAGTTCCGGAGGCGTTTCGACAGCTTGCGCCCGTCTCGCCCGAGGATCACGCCGTGGACGATGCAGCTCTTGAACGGCGGCCGGTCGAACAGTGCCGTGGAAAGGACGTGAAGCGTATAGAACCACCCACGCGTCTGGCTCACGTACTCAACGATGAAGTCAGCCGGGAAGTGCTCCTCGAAGCGCTCCTTGTTCTCGAAGGGATAGTGCCACTGCGCGTACGGCATGGAGCCGGAATCGAACCAGCAGTCGAAGACGTCGGTGATCCGCCGCATCGTAGAAGAGCCGGTCGGATCGTCTGGGTTGGGCCGGGTGAGCTCGTCGACGTAGGGGCGGTGCAGATCGGTCGGCCGGACTCCGAAGTCCGCCTCGAGCTCGTCGAGCGATCCGTATACGTCGACCCTCGGGTAGGCCGGGTTGTCGCTCTTCCACACCGGCAACGGAGTTCCCCAGAAACGATTGCGGGAGATGCTCCAATCGCGCGCCCCCTCGAGCCACTTGCCGAACCCGCCGTCCTTCACGTGCTCGGGCATCCAGTCGATCTGCTGGTTCAGCTCGACCATCCGGTCACGGAAGGCCGTTACGGCGACGAACCAGGAGCTGACCGCCCGGTAGATGAGCGGTGTGTCCGTGCGCCAGCAGTGTGGGTAGCTGTGGGTGTACTCGGCCGCCTGCATTAGTGCGCCGTCCTCGGCGAGCCGCTCGATGATGCGAGGGTTGGCCTCGAAGACCTGCAGGCCTTCGAAGTCGCTCACCTCCGACGTGAAGCGCCCTTGATCGTCGACCGGCACGAGCACCGGGATGCCGGCGGCCTCGCACGCGTTCTGGTCGTCCTCACCGAACCCAGGTGCCATGTGCACGACACCGGTCCCGTCCTCGGTCGTGACGAAGGATCCACCGAGAACAGAGAAGGCGTTCTCGGTGCCGGCGAAGTAGTCGAACAGTGGTCGGTACCGCCGGCCGACCAGTGCCGCTCCCTTCAGCGTGCCGAGCACAACGGGCTCGTCACCGAGCTCGGCGGCGTAGGCACCTAGACGAGACGAGGCGATCACGATGCGCTCGGTCCTCTGATCGCCGCAGTCTCGCTCGACGACGCTGTAGTCGAGGTCGGGCCCGACGGCCATGGCGAGGTTCGACGGAAGCGTCCATGGGGTCGTGGTCCACACGGCTATGCGGAGGTCCGAAGCGAGGAGCGGGTCGTCCAAGGCGGCATCGCTGTCCAAAGGATCGAGATCGAACAAGACCGTAACGGCCGGATCGGTCCGGTCCCGGTAGGAGTCGTCTAGTCGGGTCTCCATCGCCGAGAGCGGCGTCTCGCACTCCCAGCAGTAGGGGAGCACCCGGTATCCCTCGTAGGTCAGCCCCTTCTCGTGCAGCTGCTTGAAGGCCCAGATGACGCTCTCCATGTACGAGACATCCATCGTCCGGTACGAGTTCTCGAAGTCGACCCAACGGGCCTGGCGAGTGACGTACCTCTCCCACGCGTCCGTGGAGCGCTGGACGAGGTCCCGGCAGTACTGGTTGAAGCGGTCGACCCCGTACTCCATGATCGCCTGGCGACCAGCGAGGCCGAGCTCCTTCTCCGCTGGCATCTCGGCCGGCAACCCGTGGCAGTCCCAGCCGAAGACCCGTTCCACTCGGTGGCCCCGCATCGTCTGGTAGCGAGGGACGGCATCCTTCACGAAACCCGTGAGCAGGTGGCCGTAGTGGGGCAGACCGTTCGCGAAGGGGGGGCCGTCATAGAACACGAACTCGGTCTCGGGTCCGTGCTGTTGGACTGATGCCTCGAAAGTCGCGTCCTTCGACCAGAAGGCGAGCGTCTCCTCTTCGAGCTCGGCGTACCGTGGCTGCGCAGTGACGGCCGGATAGGGGCGGTAGCGATCGTCGTCTCGATTGGCGGCGGCGCCGGCCGTGTCTGGCATCCCCCTAGGTTAGGGCTCGCCGGAAGTGAGATAGCGCCCTCGGCGCCGGGATGGCCGGACTCGCTTCAAGGGCGCGTTAATCTCTGGCACCCTCCGTCGGGGAAATGGAGATTTCGGCCGATGGCCACGAGACAACAGACGAAGTCGAACGCGTCGTCAACGAAGCGGAAGGCGGTGACGGCCACCGTGCCGGGCACTAAGAAGCAGGCAAACCCAGTAACCGATGGCGAGAAGAAGACAGCTTCTAAGAAGCCTGCCGCGACGAGGCTGCTACGTGCGCCGGCGAAGGCAGACGTGGCCAAGAAGCCTCCCGCCATCCAGGCGACGTCATCTTCCAAGGCGACAGCAAAGTCTGCCTCTGCTAAGTCCGCGCCCGCGAAGGTGTCTGCCAAGGCGACATCGACCAAAGTGATCGCTGCGAAGGCTCCGATTGCGAAGGCGCCTGCTGGCAAGGCGGCCGCTACCAAGGTGCACGCTGCGAGGGCGACCCTGGAAAAGACCGTGCCCGCCAAGGTGAGCCCTGCAAAGGCGGTGGCCAGCGAGAAGGCCGCGACCAAGGCGCCGTCGAAAGCCGCCGGCAAACCGCCCGCCAAGGCATCGCCCGCCAAGGCATCGCCCGCCAAGGCATCGGCAGCCAAGGCATCGGCAGCCAAGACGTCACCGGCGAAGACAGATGCGAAGGCCACACGTGCGAAGACGACCGCGACAAAGGCGTCCAAGCCGACCGCTTCCGCAAAGAGCGCTGCAGCCACACCGAAGGAATCACCGGCGCCTTCTGCCGGCAACGGCCTTGGTCTGGCGCCGAAGCGGCACAAGACGGTCGAGCGGCGCACTGAGGGATACTCCGACGAGCGTTGGCTCACCCACCAGCGGCACCTGCTCGACTCTGAGCGCGCCACATACGTCGAGCAGGCCCGGCTCTTGAAAGCCGAGGCGGAGTCGCTCGTGGAAGAGATGGAGCCAGGCGACATCCAGTTCGACGACGAGTCGGGCGAGGGCGGCACGGTCACAGTTGACCGCGAGCGGGATCTCGCCCTTTCGGCTCAGGCGCTCCAGACGGTCGACGAGATCGATCATTCGCTTGCCAAAATGGCTGGTAAGACCTACGGCATCTGCGAGAACTGCGGCAAGCTCATCCCCAAGCCGAGGCTGGAGGCTCTCCCGTTCGCCCGGCTGTGCATCGACTGTAAGAGCGGAGGGCTCTCCCGACGTTGAGCGACCAGAGCGCCGCGAGGACGCGCCGGCGCAGGCTTGCGCTGGTCGGCGGCGTGGCGCTCGTCGTCCTCGGTGCTGATCAGATCACGAAATCCTTCGCAGTCAGCCATTTGAGCCATCACGAGGTTCACATCATCGGACCGATCGCTCTCCGGCTCGAATACAACTCGGGTGTGGCCTTCTCGATCGGGACGAGCCTCACAGGCCCGATCATCGTCGTGGCCATTGTGCTCGTCCTCGCCGTCGCATGGTTTGCGAGAAGGGTGCCGACGACCCTCTCGGCGCTCGGCGTAGGCCTCATCTTGGGTGGTGCCGTCGGCAACCTCGCCGATCGGCTGTTCCGGGGGAACAACGGCGCGGTCGTGGACTTCATTTACACGAAGTACTGGCCGACATTCAACGTCGCCGACTCGTCCGTCGTCTGCGGTTGCGTGCTCGTGGCCTGGTCTTTCCTGAAGGCGGGATCGCCGAGACAAGCTAGGGACGCGCAGGTCCCGAACCTCTCGAGCAGCGACGCCGGCGCGCCTTCGGACGCGCCCGCGCTGGACCTAAGTCCTGAGGGCGACCGGACAGCGGAGTGACCACGCCCGACGGTCACGAGCACGGCGGGGTCATTGATGTGCCGGGGGCGCTTGCCGGCGTCCGGGTCGACCGGGCTGTCGCCTTGCTGGCGGACGTGACCCGCGCCGAGGCTGCTCGACTAGTCGGCGAGGGGGCCGTCGCGCTTGGTGGGGTGGCGGTCCGAGATCGCGCTCGGCGCCTGAAGGAGCACGACCAGCTGACAATCGATCTGGCTCTTCTGTCTGAAGCAAGCACGCTGGGCGAGTTTCCGCGCGCCGAGGCGCCGGTTCCCTTCAAGGTTCTCTTCGAGGACTCCGAGATCATCGTCGTCGACAAGCCGCCCGGCGTCGTCGTGCATCCGGGAGCCGGCAACCGGCTCGACACTTTGGCTGCCGGGCTGCTCATTCGCTACCCCGAGCTGGCAGAGCTCCCTTCCGCAGGGGCGGGTGACCGCGACCGGCCAGGCATCGTCCATCGCCTCGACAAGGACACCTCTGGCGTGCTCGTGGTCGCCCGGACGCCGGAGGCGTACCGGTCCCTCACACGCCAGCTGGCGGAACGGACGATGGGACGCACGTACCTCGCGGTCGTGCTCGGCCACATCGACGCCGCGACCGGGATCATCGACGCGCCGATCGCGCGGTCCACGAACGATCCGACTCGCATGGCCGTGTCCGGCTCGGGCAAGGCAGCGCGGACGAACTACCAGGTGCGCGAGCGGTTCGACAAACCGCTACTGGCCACCTACGCCGAGCTGCGCCTCGAGACTGGGCGTACGCATCAGATCAGGGTGCATGTCGCCGCGATCGGACACCCAGTCCTTGGAGACAAACGCTACGGGGGCGCGAGGGGAATCCTGCCGGTCGGCAGGCCGATGCTTCATGCCTGGAGAATCTCGCTCGAGCATCCCGTCACGCGCGAGCGGGTGAACGTCGAGGCCGAGCCACCGGGTGACTTCGCCCGGGTGCTCGGCCAGCTGACTTGAACCAGAAGGTTCGGCTCAGGCTGCGCTGTTGACGCCCTCTACCTCGGGCTGTTCGGCGAGAAACTGGAGGGCCGAGGCCTCGATGCGCCGGACTCGACGCACTCCAATACCGAGCGCCCTGGCTGTGGCCTCGAGCGAGGCCGGCTGGGCGCCGTCGAGACCGAACCGTAAGCGGACGACCGACTGCTCGAGCTCAGGGAGGCGTCCGATGGCGTTCTCCAGCCGACCGAGGCTGATCGAGTGGACTACGTCCTCCTCGAACGGCATGTCGTCGCCCGCTACTACGTCACCGAGTGTCGCTGTAGCTTCGCTCGTGAGCGGCTGGTCCAGGCTGGCAACGACGCGGGGGAGCCGCGCCTGGTCTGGATCAGCTTCCATCTCGGCCGCGAGCGCGTCTTCAGGCAGGCGGATCGCCCGGCCCTTCGACTGAACGGCTCGCTGCAGCGCCTGACGGATCCACCACGTGGCATAGGTCGAGAAACGGAATCCCTTCCGCCAATCGAACTTCTCCACCGCTCGCATCAATCCGAATGTTCCCTCTTGAACGAGGTCGACGAGATCAACGCCTCGTCCTTGGTAGCGGCGTGCCCAGTGAACGACCAGACGGAGGTTTGACCCAATCATCTGCTCGCGGGCTTCTTGGTCGCCCTGCTCGATCCGCTTTGCGAGCTCCACCTGTGCGTCCGCGCTCAGCAGCGGGTATTTGCCCAGGTCATCTAGGAACAAGCGCATCAGATCGGGCGCGGTGCCGCCACGATCGCCGCCGCCGACCGCCCGGTCGGCTGCTGCGCCCTCAGCGGAGGACGCGTATTCCATCGTTGAGTTGGCCGGAATGGTCCCAGCTCCCTTCATTTCATTTCATTTCTTGATGTCTTCAACGCAGGTACGGGCCAGGACATTCCTGGCGAGGTCGGAATGTGCCGACGAATGGTTAACCTCCGCGTGCGTGCGAACCACTGCAAGCATGCAGCCGATACCGCTCACCCCGCAACAGATTGTTCTCGTGCGTCACGGTGCAACGGAATGGTCGACTAGCGGCCAGCACACAGGCAAGACTGACTTACCCCTCCTCGAGGAGGGAAAAGCCCAGGCCAGCGCGCTTCAGGCCAAGCTCGCAAGTGGATTCGGTGACCGGCCACCCGGTCTCGTCCTTTCGAGTCCGCTTCGCCGCGCGGTAGATACCTGCCGGCTGGCAGGTTACGGCGACGAGGCCGAGCTGGACGAAGATCTCGAGGAGTGGGACTACGGAATGTACGAGGGGCTCACGACCCCTGAGATCCAGGCGCAACGTGCTGGCTGGGAGCTGTTCCGCGACGGGTGCCCAGGGGGCGAGGTGCTCTCAGACGTGGCACGGAGAGTCAATCGCGTGATTGGCCGGCTGCGCTCGAACCACCTGCTCACCGAGCGACCGGCGTTGATCTTCGCGCACGGTCACGTATTGCGGGTGCTGACCTCGGTCTGGTGCGACTTCGGACCTGAGGCCGGCCGCGCGCTGCCCTTTGAGACAGGGGCACTCGGGATCGTCGGGTGGGCTCGAGATGATCCTGGCCTCGTGGGTTGGAACATCTAGGCGAGGCGGCCACTCGGCTGGACCTCGGTTCTATGAGCTCAGGTGAGCGGTCCCACCGGTTGGAGCACGGTGCCCCTCGCTCGATCGACCATGTCGGCGAGGGTGAAGGAGTCGAGGTGATGGCGCATGTGTTCGCCTACCTCCGACCACACGCTCAACAGCACGCACTGACCTTCGTGGTCGCAAGCACCGTTCTCGTGCGGTTGCCCGAAGTCGCCGACCATGATGGGCCCGTCAACGGCGCTCACGATCTGACCGAGCGTGATGTCACTCGCCGAGCGGGCCAGCACGTAACCGCCGCCGACGCCTCGCTTGGAGCGAACGAGACCGGCGCCCTTCAAGGCGAGCAAGATCTGCTCGAGATACGGCTGTGGCAATCCCGTCCGCTCGGCGATGTCCCGCACCGAGGTCGGAGTCGCTTCACCGGCGCGCAACGCGAGTGAGAGCAGTGCTCTGCTCGCATAATCGCCGCGCGTGGAGACCTTCACGCCGACAATCGTACGGCCAGCGGGCGCCTTCGGTGGCTGGGGCGGTGGTACCCGCCGCCGTCAGTCGGTCGCGTCGACCGCGGCGGTCGCCGGATCGACCGCCAAAGCGGCTTGTGTAGCCGGCTCCGGCTCCGGGTTCGAGACAGCGCTTCTGGGCGCGACCACGATGTCGGGGTGCCCGATCTCGCCTGTGATCAGGCTGGAGGACGAGAGCGCCATGATCCCTCCGACGACGAGCGCCAGCCCGACCACCGCGCCCCCGATCGCGAGCGGGTCCGTTCGGATCTGTTCGGACAGCACGCAGGCACCGATGATCACGCTCGTCACCGGGTTGGCGGCCGTCAACGCCGGAAGCGACCATCGGATCGGCCCGGATTGGAACGCGCTCTGGACGAGCAGCGTGGCCGACAGCAGGGTAATGGCGAACGCGTAGAGCTCCCAGTTCTGAAACAGGCCGGCAGCTGCCGACCCGAACCCGGCGTGCAACGAGTGCCCGATCTGCCTGGCTATTCCCTTGATGAAAGCTGCCGAGAGCCCGTTGACGACGCCGGCAGCGACTGCCAGCAGCCCGGCCCGAAGTGGCCCGCGTGATCGGAGGGCAGCCGCGATCGGTACAGCTGTCACAACTGCGATCGCGCCGAGAGCGATGAACCAAGATAGAGGGCTGGCACTTCCGCGACCAGGCGTCGGAGCGGTAGCGAGCAGAAACGCGGTCAGACCGATGCACACCGCGCCGGCGCTGAGGCACTCGCGGACGCCTGGGCGGCGCCGATGGAGCCAGATGGCGTTGATGGGAAGAGCGAAGATCAGCCCGCAGACGAGCAGCGGCTGAACAGTGACGAGTGAGCCCTTCCACAACGCCGCGAGCTGCAAGATAGTCCCAATACCGTTCATTCCGATGCCGGCCAGCCACATCGGTCGTTGAACGAGGCGGATAACGAGGCTGGGCCGCATGTTGTGCTCGGCCGGCTGGCCAGCCGCTGCGTGCTGCTGCAGGACGGCGCCAAATGCGAATGCCAAGGCGGCGCAGAGACTGAGGAGGACGACGGCCACGATCGACAGGTTATTCGGCGCGTACCGTTTAAGCGTCGCTCAATGCCCAGCGAGGAGCGTCGGATCGAGCGCCGGCTACCTCCGAGGCCCGTACCTCGATAGATTTCTGCCCCGTGAGCATTGCCACCAAACGGGGAGACGGGGGCACAACCGGCCTTTTGTACGGCGGTCGGGTCCGCAAGGACGCCATCAGGATCGAGTGCAACGGATCGGTTGACGAGGCTCAGGCCGTGCTTGGGCTCGCTCGATCTGCGATCACCGTTGCCGCCGCCAGTGGCCCGACCGGCTACGGGACCGCAGAGCTCGACCAGCTCCTCGTCGGGATCGAGCGTGACCTCTGGGTCCTCATGGCCGAAGTCGCCACGCCGCCGGCCAAGCGCCCAAAGCTCGTGGCCGGGATGTCTCTCGTCACCAAGGAAATGGTCGACCGGATCGATGACCTGGTGCACGGTCTCGAGGCTGCGGACGTGATGCCGAAGGAGTTCGTCGTCCCAGGGCAGTCCTTTCCGAGCGCGACGCTCGACGTTGCCCGGACCGTCGTCAGGCGGGCCGAACGCCAGGCCGTGCATCTCGGCGCCGCGGGCGACTCGTTCGTGGTTCCATATCTGAACCGGCTCTCTGACCTCTGCTGGCTGCTCGCGAGGGCTGTAGAGGCGGAGCACCTCACCGCACAGACAGCCAAGACACCGAAAGCGAGATGAATCGGCGATGCTTCCCTCATTCGAGGCCACCGTCACACCACCGGATTCAGTCCAAGTGGTTGGCAGGCTGGTCGCGACAGATCTGACTTCGATGACGACGGGCGAGGAAGTTCCGACGCATCTAGCAGAGCTCCGTGGCTTCACGGGCAAGGTCGGCGAGACCCTCGTCCTTGCGCTTGACTCCGGAATCGAGATCCTCGTGGGCTCCGGGCCGCGTGACTCCTTCGGCTCGCTCGAGGCGCGTCGGGCGGCGGCGAGTCTCGTCCGTGCCAGGGGCAAGGCGTCCACTGTTGCAATCGACCTTCGCGGTGTCGCGGCCGGGGACCTTCCGACCGAGCGGCTCGTGCAGGTGATCGTGGAGGGTGCTGGGGGAGCGGCGTACCGTTTCGATCGGTACAAGAGCCGCGAGCCCGAGAGTGTCCTCGAATCGGTGCAAGTCGCCGTCGACGAGGGAGCGCTCGATGACGCTCGGCGTGGGATCGAGCGCGGTTCTGCGATCGCAGGAGCGGTCTCGTGGTCACGGGATCTCTCCAATCGGGTGCCGGGAGACGTCACCCCGACTGTGCTGGCGGAAGAGGCCGCCGCGGTGGCCGAGCGGGGAGCCGTCACGATCGACATATGGGATGAGGAGAAGATCACCGCGGAGCGCCTTGGCGGACTACTGGGTGTGGCGCGGGGCTCGGCCGAACCTCCGAGGCTCGTCCGGATGACCTATGAGCCCGACGAGGCGACGGCCCTGCCGGATTCGAGCGGCAGGGTGCCCACCGTGGTGCTCGTCGGGAAGGGCATCACGTTCGACTCAGGTGGGCTTTCGCTAAAGACCCCCGATGGCATGATCGGGATGAAGATGGACATGAGCGGGGCCGCCGACGTGATCGCGACCGTCGGGGCATGCCGTGCCCTCGGTGTCGGCGTACGCGTGGTGGCGATCGCCCCGATAACCGAGAACATGCCGGGCGGGCGCGCTATCAAGCCGGGCGATGTATTGAAGACCCGCAACGGCAAGACGATCGAGGTGCTCAACACCGATGCCGAAGGCAGGCTGGTCCTCGCCGACGGCCTCGCGCTCGCGGCCGAGCTCGAGCCGGACGTGATCGTCGACATCGCGACGTTGACCGGACCTTGCATCGTGGCGCTCGGAATGAAGGTCGCTGGGCTCATGGGCAACGACTCGCACGCGGTCGGCGCCGTGGAGGAGGCGGCTCGCCGTGCAGGGGAGCCCGTCTGGAGGCTGCCGTTGCCGCGTGAGTACGCGAAGGACTTCGAGTCTCAGATCGCCGACATGAAGAACACAGGCAAGCCACGCCAAGGGGGCGCGCTCATCGCCGGGCTGATCCTGGAGGAATTCGTTGCGGACCGGCCATGGGCTCACCTCGACGTAGCCGGGCCTTCGGACTCCGACGAGGAGCGCTACGAGATCCGGAAGGGCGGGACGGGCTTCGGGGTCCGGACCCTGCTTGAATTCGTGCAGGAATTCCGACCGATCGGAGACACGGGAGTGCGCATGGCTGATCACATTGGGGTGGGCTGATGGTCACGAAAGAGACCGGCTCGTCGAACCCAGCCTCATCGCGGGTCGCCGCATCGAAGGCGGGCGCGTCGAAGCCGGGCGCGTCGCGCACGGCTGGCGCAACTGCGAAGCGGGCGGCATCGCCGGTCAAGGCCGTGCGTTCGGTACCGACGCCGAAGGCGGCGGACCTCCATCCGACGACTCTCGCCATCGACATCGGCGGCACCGGGTTGAAGGCCTCGGTGCTCGGCACCGACGGGCGGCTGCTTGCCGATCGCGTCCGAGTTGCCACCACTTACCCCCTGTCTCCACAAAAGATGGTGGACACGCTCGTCGCCCTCGTGGCGCCGCTCCCGCCGGCCGACCGGGCGTCGGCTGGCTTCCCTGGTGTCGTGCGCAAGGGGAGGGTGGTGACGGCCCCTCACTTCGTCACAGAGTCGGGGCCGGGATCGCGCGTCGTGCCCGAGCTCGCGAAAGCTTGGCGGGGCTTTGATCTCGCCGGGTCGCTCGAGGAGAAGCTCGGCCATCCCGTCAGGGTTGCGAACGACGCCGACCTCCAGGGATGGGAGGTCGTGAGCGGGGAAGGCCTCGAGATGGTCGTGACTCTCGGGACCGGCGTGGGTTCTGCGCTTTTCATGGACGGGAGGTTGGCACCTCACTTGGAGTTGGCCCAGGCTCCGTTTCGAAAAGATGAGACCTACAACGGCCAGATCGGTGACGCGGCGCTGCGGCGGATCGGGACGAAGAAATGGCGCAAGCGGGTTCTCGAGGCGATCTCTAACTTCGAGAGCCTCGTCAACTACGACCGGCTGTACCTCGGAGGCGGCAACGCAAGGCACATGACCGGCCACATCGACCCGTCGATCACGATCGTGGACAACGTGGCCGGGATCCTCGGCGGCATCAAGCTCTGGGAGCACCCGCTCACGCACTGATGCCGGCTGGCGCGCCGCCGTCGGCAACCGGTCAGGCGCCACCGTTCGCGCAGTCAGCTTTTGCGGCCGGGAGGATCATGGAAGCGGACAGCTCGCTCGTCTCGGCGAGGTTGGCTTGAAGCGCCTGCCACGATCCGTTGTCCCCCGCTGCCCCGGCGGCGAGGGGCTCGGCGAGCTCCAGCTGGCGTGTCGCTTGCGCGTCGAGCGCCTTCGCCCTTGTCCCCGAGGCCAGGTTCGCCTCGCGCTGGAGAGTCGCAGCCTTGGCCACGTAGGCGCATGCTTGATGAGCGAGCGAGGTCGCCCCGCTCGACCCACAGCCAGCAAGAGCGACGCCGGCTGTCGCGAGGGCGAGCGGGCCGATGACGCCGGCTCGGGCACGCCGCAGGGACGTGAGGCTCAGTCGCCGAGCGGCGCGAGCCAACTCGGAGCCCCCTCCAGTAAGAAACGGGTCACTCCCAACGCCCGATCGAACGTCTCGCACAGGAGCTCCTCGCCGGCGAGGACCCGCGCGAGCGACACCTCTTGGCGGGCCACGATCGTCAGCCTCCGAACCGGGGGATCAGTGACCGAACCGTACGCGTCGGTCGCAGAGATCTCGAGCGGCAGCTCGAGCCCGCCGATCTCGGAGAGGTCGAGCGCGAGGCGGAGCAGGTCCGGTCCGTTCGGCAGTGGCGGGATTCCCCAGTTGAACGTGAGCGGGAAGAACCATTTGTCCTCCGGCTCGGCGTCATCGGGAAGGGCGATGACGGCATCCTCGAAGGAGAGAAGGCTTCGGGGCTCGACCTCGAGGGCGAGGTGGAGATCGATCGGGCCACCGCAGCCCTCCTCTGGGTGGAGGTCCACTTCCCAGAACTGGCGCAGCGAGTACGTCTCGACGAAATGACGCTCGTCGTGCACNNTGGAAGCCGTGGTCCACGGCATGGTCTTTGAGTTCGGCCACGTAGCCAGCGACATCGATGACGGCCATGTCGTTGCGAGTGTACGCCGCCTCCACTAGTACCGTGCCAGCGTGCGATCAGAGTCGTTGATGGAGATCCTCCGGGAAGCAGCGGCCGCTGTCCATGCCGCCCTCGGAGGTTTGTCGGACTGGGGGCCGGCCGGGACGAAGCCGGGCCAGTACCGCTCTGACCTGGCCGCCGACGAGGCTGCGCTCGCTGTGTTCGCGGCGGCGGGGATTGCCGTGCTGAGTGAGGAGTCGGGCCGGACGGGGACGGCCGGGCCTGGGATTCTTCTTGCCGTCGTCGACCCGGTCGATGGCTCGACGAACGCTTCGCGTGGCATCCCCTGGTTCGCCACGAGCATCTGCCTGGTGGACGACGCGGGTCCGCTAGCTGCTCTGGTCGTCAACCAGGCGAGCGGCGTTAGTTACGAGGCCATCCGTGGAAAAGGGGCGACCCGAGATGGCCAGATGATCAAGCCTCGAGGCGAGACGGCGCTCTCGAACGCGATCGTGGGTCTCGCCGGCTATCCGCCGCGGCACCTCGGATGGCGGCAATACCGGGCACTCGGCGCGGCAGCCCTCGACCTCTGCGCCGTGGCCGACGGCACGCTCGACGCCTACGCGGATTGCGGACCCGACGGCCACGGCGTGTGGGACTACCTCGGTGGCCTGCTCGTCTGCCACGAGGCGGGAGCATTCATGGCCGACGCGGCAGGCCGCGACCTGCTCGTCCTCGAGCACGCTGAGCGGCGCGCCCCTGTCGCTGCTGCCACCGCTCATTTGCTCGATGCCCTCATCGCCTCACGACGAGCAGCCTTCGAGAAGTGACCGGTCAGCCACCGGTTGGCCGCATGAGCGACTGAGGCCGCCTCGACCCCTGTAGCCTCCAGACCCGATGGCGGACCCAGCTGAGACCGAGAACGCCGAGACCGAGCCTCTGGCTCTGCTGCTCGACGTGCAGCAGCGGGACCTCCTGATCGACCAGGTGACCTATCGCCGCCGCGAGCTCCACGAGCGTAAGGCGTTGGCGGAGATCGACGTCCGGATCCAAGCTCTCGAGGCGCGCGGTGCGACCGTTCGCTCGGAGTCGTCGCACCTCGGCGAGCGGCAAGCCGACATCGAGTCACAGGTCGTGACCTACACCGACCGGATCGCTGTCATCGAAAACCGCTTGCGCCAGGGTGGTGCGTACCGCGAGGTGCAGGCGATGAGCGAGGAGACCGGCTCGCTCGCTCGCCACCGTCGAGAGCTCGAGGACAAGGAGCTCGAAGTCATGGAGCTCCTCGAGCCAGTGGAGCAAGAACTCGAGGCAATCGAGGGCGAGCTGTCCGTGCTCGCAGGCGAACGTGANNACCTACGAGCGCCTACGCCAGCGGCTCGGTGGGATCGGGGCGGCCAAGCTGGTCGAGGGTGCCTGCGGTGGGTGTCACCTGCACCTGCCCACCGGAGAACGTGAGCGCCTCCTGCACTCGGCGCCCGGTGAGGTCGTCTACTGCGACCAATGCGGGCGCATCCTTGTCGCCTAAGACCCGGCGCCCCATGTTGATCCTGTTGCGTCACGGCCAAAGCGAGTCGAACGCCGCCGGGCTTCTCGTCGGCCGGAGCGATCCGCCGCTCACCGACCTCGGCGTGCGCCAGGCCGAGGCAGCCGGTCGTTATCTCGCGGCTGAGCTGCTGAGCGGCGAGCGTGATCATCCCCCGCGATCGCTGCTCGTCTTGTCGAGCCCGCTGCAGCGAGCTCGCGCGACCGCCGAGATCGTCGCTCGCGAATGCGGTCAAGGTGCTGAGGTCGAGGTCGACGAGCAGCTGATCGAGCTCGACTACGGAAAGTTCGACGGGTTGACGCTCGGCCAAGTCGAGCCTGCGGACTGGGCGGCTTGGCGGGCTGATCCCTCCTGGCGGCCTCCGGGAGGCGAGACACTCGTCGAGCTGCAGGAGCGGGTGACGGCTTGGTGCGATTCGCTCCGCTCCGACGGTGACGACGGCGATGTCATAGCCGTCAGTCACGTGTCCCCGATCAAGGCGGCCGCCATATGGGCGCTCAAGGCTGGTCCCGAGCTGGCCTGGCGCCTCTCGCTCGGAGTGGCGACGATCACTCGGATCTCGACGAGCGCTCCGTCGCTCGTGTCGTTCGGCGAGACCGGGCACATGGCGGGGGTTCGCTGAAGCGTTTCTCGAAATGTCCATTGGGGCGGCCGCGCCCAGGTGCGCGAGAATGGTGGCGGCGAGCCGGCCGGGTGGTCGCAGTGCACCTGGTCGCTTTACGACCAAGTGGCTGAGGAAGGTCGGGGCTCCACAGGGCAGGGTGCTGGCTAACGGCCAGTCGGGGCGACCCGCAGGACAGTGCCACAGAAAACAAACCGCCGATGGCGGTGCCTCGGCATCGCACAGGCAAGGTTGAAACGGTGCGGTAAGAGCGCACCAGCGCCCGGGGTGACTCGGGCGGCTTGGTAAACCCCACTCGGAGCAAGGTCAAACAGGGGACGGGCTGCCCGCCCTATGTCCCCAGGTAGGCCGCTTAGATGGATGGCCACCCCGCCGGGTAACCGGCGGACAGAACCCCGCCTACAGGCCGGCTCGCCACCAATAGGCCTGTGACCAGGGGAGATGGGGCGACCGAGCCACGGGAGCCCACGAGATCCCCACACCGCGACAGCCATCGAATGAGAATGTGCTTGATAATTGCGTTGTTGGCGTCGATAGTAGGAAGTCAAGGGAAGGGGACTGCTTGTGAGCGGAACACCTGAGTCGCCTCGCGTCATCGATCTAGATGCCATCGCTCGAGACCCGTTTGCGTTGTTCCACCTTGAGCAGCACGCGTGGCTGTTCGAGCACCTCTTGCCTTCCGAGCAAGACGAGTTCCTGGCAGGCCTGCGAGAACAGTTCCACTCGATGATCGACCGCGGGATGGTTCGGGAGCTCGACGAGGCGACAGCGGTCTCCGTCATGATCGGCCTGACGGACTACCTCGAGAGCTGGATCCTTAGCGTACGGGTGGCCTCCGATTCCGAGTGGGGACGTCAGATCGCCGAGGCCGAGAAGTACCTAGGCGCGGAGGAAGTTGGGCCGTCTCTGGGGTTCGACGATCTGAGTTCCCTCGTCAAAGGCCGCACTGCTTGACTTCGCCGGGAGACGACGGCTCCTGGCGAATTTGGGATCCGCTCAAGCGAATCCAAAGGGCGCTCGAGAATCTGGACGAGGTCGACCAAGACGCACTCTTGGGAGCGATCCGAAAGATTCTGAGAGACCCATACGAACCGACGGAGATCCGAGTCCTGCCGGCTCGAGGCCCAGCAGCCGGTAACGGTGAGCAGCGTCTAATCGCGGGGCTACCCGGCGGATGGTTCCTGACGTACCTGCCGTGCCCGGATGGGATCCCGCCGCTCGGTGCCGACACGTCTACGTGATGGCGATGGTGCGGCTGCTGTCATAGCGGCCGGGCACGAGCACCTCGTCTACGGCCGAGCGAGTCCGGTCCTCCGAATCGGGCCACAGGTGGCTGTACGTATCGAGTGTCTCGGCTGCCGACGCGTGGCCGAGACGGGCCGCCCCGATCTCTCCGATCGTCGGGGCTACCGCCGGCGTTATGCATGCTTCCAGCATTTGGGCCGGCTCGCCACCGACATGCAGGTCGAACCGGAGCCGTGTCTCTCAGGAGAGCTCCCACTCTGCGACGGCGTCCGTGCCGGTCGGGACCTGGCGACGCTTAGCTTGCGAGTAACGCTCGGACAGGTGCCTTTCGACTTCCTCCACAACGGGCGCGGCGTCGGCCCAATCGTGTTCTCCGGTCAGTTGGGGGTCGATCACCTGGACGTCGTACACGTGGTTCGGTCCGAAGAACCAGAGTCGCCAACGCTCGCCCATCGGCCGGCGAGGCTCGTATCTCAGCCGGGCCATCGTCGCTTCGGAGGCGAAGAAGAAGTCCACCGTCTCGCCTGGTTCCATGTCGGCCAACGGTAGACCTCACTGACGCGGTCGCGACACACGGCGCTGACAAGCTGTGCTGAACACCGACGCAGAAAGGGACGGGAGACCCGTGGACTTTGACCTGCCAGACCACCTACCACCCCTCCTCGCCGAGCTTGACGAGTTCATCGAGCGCGAGATCGTGCCGCTCGAAGCCGAGCACCCGGAGTTCTTCGACCACCGGAGGGAGTGGGCCCGGACGGACTTCGACAATGGCGGACTACCGCGGCCTGAGTGGGAAGCGCAGCTTCGTGAGATGCGGCGGAGGGCCGACGCGGCCGGCTGGTTGCGTTACGGCCTGCCGGCCTCGGTTGGCGGGCGCGAGGGCACCAACCTCGACATGGCTGTGATCCGTGAGCATCTCGCCCGGAAGGGCCTCGGGCTCCACAACGACCTTCAGAACGAGTCGTCGGTAGTGGCGAACAACCCGATGGTCGTGATGATGGAGCGTTTCGGAACCGACGAGCAGCGCGCAGAGTGGTCCCAGGCGATGGTGATCGGCACACGACGCCTGGCCTTCGGCCTGACCGAGCCCGATCACGGATCGGACGCGACGTGGCTCGAGACGACTGCGCTGTTGGAAGGTGACGCCTGGGTGATCAACGGCGCGAAGAGGTTCAACAGCGGCATCCACCACGCCACTCACGACCTCGTGTTCGCTCGGACCTCCGGCGACGCCGGCGATGCCTCCGGGATCACCGCGCTGCTTGTCCCGACCGACGCGCCCGGCTTTGACGTGCCCTTTTACTGGTGGACGTTCAACATGCCGACCGACCATGCCGAGGTGACCCTCACAGACGTGGTCGTCCCGGCCGACGACGTGCTGGGCGAGGTCGGGCGAGGGCTCGAGGTGGCCAATACGTTCACGCACGAGAACCGAATCCGACAGGCGGCGAGTGGCGTGGGCGCGGCTCAGTACTGCATCGACCGGGCGGTTGCTTACGCCAAGGAGCGTGTCGTTTTCGGAAAGCCTCTGGCCGTCAACCAGGGCATCCAATGGCCCCTGGTGGAGCTGGCGAGCGAGTGCGAGATGGTTCGCCTGCTCGTGTACTCGACGGCGTGGCATCTCGATCGCAACCACCACCTCGCCGTCTCCGACAAGGTGTCGATGGCCAACTACAGAGCGAATCGCCTCGTGTGTGAAGCGGCGGACCGTGCGATGCAGGTCTTCGGCGGGCTCGGTTACACCCGCCACGAACCGTTCGAGCACATCTACCGGCACCACCGCCGGTATCGGATCACCGAGGGCTCAGAGGAGATCCAGATGCGGCGGGTCGCTCAGCGACTCTTCGGCTTCGGGCGGGGGTGACGGTCGACTGGGGCGAGCGGCGGCGGCGCAAGCGTCAGTGGGAAGGTGACGCAAGGGCAGCTCGTTGCGCCCTGAAGGACATCACCGCAAAACGCGAGAGTGCGGACATGACCGAGAGCAGTGACAAGGCCGAGCCGATAGAGAACGCGGATCCGACGGAGCCGATCGACATGAAGGAACCTTTCGACCCGATCGAAAGCATCGAATTCTCAGACCAGAGGGACCAGCGGGACGCTGTCGAGGAGTTCACTGAAGCCATAGGTCATTATCCAACGGCGGTGGCTCTGGCACCTGTACAGCCACGACCTGAGGTCGGTGTCCCTCGCATCTGCGGACGTCGTACACCCCCGCAGTAGCCTGACTCCGTGGCTCGGAAGAAGGCAGTCGACGCCCTTCAGTTCGACTTCGGCATCGAGGACGACGGGCCGGCAGAGCTAGCGCTCGAGCCGGACACAGCCCCTGAAGGCCCGCGCTCGCAGAGCTTGCCTCCTTCCTTGCCTGGCCGGGCTGACACTTCGCCTGGCCGGGTGGACCCGTTGCCCGGGCTCGATCGCCGAGTGCAAGGTCTACAGCTGGCACGCGAGGCACTTGCGTCCGGACGACCGCCTGATCTCGCTGCTGCGATCAGTTATGAAGGAGGGTCGTTCTCCGAGATCTCGCCCGGCGGTGCTTCGGATTCCGCACTCAGCGTTGCAGGGTTCTATGAGCGCCTCCGGATCGCGCTGCGGGCGGAGTTTCCCGACGAGGTGTGGGTGACCGGCGAGATTCGGAAGGTCACCGTGTCGAAGGGTCACCGCTACATCGAGCTCGCTGACCACGACGCTGAGGGGATGGCCGAGGCGCGCGCCGGCAATCCGTATGGCAACCGGGCCACGGGGGCCACGCTCGAGGTCGCGTGTTGGTCACGAGAGTGGCCGACGATCGCGGCGGCGCTCGATGCCGTGGGCGTGGAGCTCACCGCTGGGCTCGTGGTCCGGGTCCGAGGGAAGGTGTCGGTGTGGGAGGCGGGCGCCCGCGTGCGTTTCTCCATGACCGATCTCGATGTGGAGGCTCTGGTCGGGGGAATCGCCGCGGCGAGACGCAAGCTGCTGATGACGCTCCAGGCCGAGGGCGTGATCGACGCCAACCGCCGGCTTGGGGTCCCTCTGGTCCCGCTTCGGATCGGGCTCGTCACGAGCGCCGGTTCAGAGGCTTATCGGGACTTCACTGGCCAGCTCCAGCGTTCCGGCCTGGCGTTCAAGACTCGGTTCGAGACTTCCCTCGTCCAAGGCGTCGACGCTCCTGGCCAGATCGCCGACGCTCTGGGCCGCCTGCAGGAGGTCGAGCTAGATCTCATAGTCGTAGTCCGCGGTGGAGGGGCGAAGGGGGATCTCGCTGCGTTCGATCACGAGTTGGTCGCGCGAGCGATCCTCTCGTCGCGATACCCGGTCTGGACGGGCATCGGGCATACCGGGGACCGGTCTGTCGCCGACGAGATCGCTCATCGATCCCTCGTGACACCGACTGCGTGCGGCGAGGCCGTGGTCGACGTGGTGCTCGCCTATCTCGACGCTTTGAGCGATCGGGTGACGCGGATCTTGAACACGAGCACGCGTGCGATGGACAGCACAGCTCGAGAGCTCCGAAGTCGCCGGTCCGACCTTTCTCGCGCCGCCCGGCATGAGCTCGAGAGGGCGGACGCGGTCATCGCGCGCGCGCGGGTGCGTACCGAGCGGAGCGCGACCTTGACGATTGAGCGGTGCGCGTCGTCTTTGTCCCGCAGATCGCACCACCTGGCATCACAGGTCACTCACTACCTCAGAGATTGCGAACAGCAGTTGGCCCAACGACGGGCGATCCTCGACGCGTTCGATCCGCGGCGCCAGCTGGAAAGAGGATGGTCGCTCACGCGGGGGCCGGGCGGTGGCGTCGTCCGCCATGTGGCCGACGTATCACCGGGCGACGAGCTCGTGACCGTCGTGGCCGACGGGACGATCGTCTCGGCGGCCCTGTCAATTGGCGAGCGAACGGTCGCGTCGCCCATTAAGCCAACGAGTGCCAAGGAGCATCATGGAGGGTGACGACGTGACGGGCACAGAACAGACGAGGGCAGTGGTGGCCGACCTTGGTTACAGCGAGGCTGCTGCAGAGCTCGACGGGATCATCGCAGAACTCGATCGCGGCGTCGTCGACGTCGACCTTCTCGAAGACAGGCTCTCGCGCGCCGTGGAGATCGTCGAAGAGCTCGACCGGCGGATCCGGGGCGCGCGCGAGCGAGTCGATGCGATCCTTCCTCGCCTCGAGCGCGTCGGTTCGAGCGACGACGAGCTAGAGGAGTAGGGCGGCAGAGCACTACCGCTGATGCGCCGAGCGGTGACTAGCTCGGCCATAGGTCGAAAGGACTGCCGACAAGTCGCTACGCTTCGTCGGTGAACGAGCCAGGCGCGCTGCTCGCCTCGGGCCGCGACTCTGACGTCTTCGAGTACGGGAGCGGCCTCGTGCTTCGGCGTTCGCGCGAGGGGCATTCGATGTCGACCGAGGCGCGGACGATGGAGTACGTGCGAGGGCTCGGCTATCCCGTACCTGCTATTGCCGAGATCAGTGATGACGGGACCGACCTCGTGATGGAGCGGGTTGACGGACCCTCGATGCTCGATGAGATCGGTCGGCGTCCCTGGACGGTGCGCAGGCAGGCCAGGCTTCTCGCTCGCCTGCATCAGCGCCTGCACCGGATCCCTGCTCCCGAGTGGCTCCCCGCTGCGCCATGTGGCGAGGGCGACCGCCTGGTCCACGCCGTCATCGCACCGTTCGACTCGGCTCAGTTGAAGGCGCAGCTGGCCGACGTTGTCGCCTGGAAGGTCAAAGATCCTCACATGAGCGAGGTCGAGCAGAAGGCAATGTGGTCCTTGCTTCGCGAACACCGAGAAGGCTGACCACGCGCGGCGGACCGCGGACCGAGAGACGACGGCAGCATTGCCGCCACCTCTCGTCGCCGCCTGGGTAGCGTCGGGATATGGCAGAGAGATTCGAACACATCGGCGTCATCGGATCGGGCCTCATGGGCTCCGGCATCACGGAGGTCTGCGCCCGCGCAGGCCTGGACGTCACGGTCGTTGAGGTGGACGCTTCAGCAGCAGAAATGGGGAGAGCCCGTATCGAAGGCTCACTCGCGACGGCTGTGAGGCGCGGCAAGCTCTCCGAGGAGGACTCCGAGCGGGCGCTCACGCAGATCCGCTACGAGACCGACCTTGGCACCCTGGCGGACCGCGAGCTCGTCATCGAGGCGATCACAGAGGACGAGCAGGCCAAGATCGCGACGTTCCGGGCGCTCGATCGGATCGTCGAGTCCGAGAACGCCATCCTCGCGTCCAACACTTCGTCCATCCCGATCATGAAGCTGGCGACCGTGACGAACCGTCCTGAACAGGTCATCGGCCTTCACTTCTTCAATCCGGTGCCGGTCCTTCGACTGGTCGAGCTGGTCACGTCGCTCCTGACGAGCGACGTGACGATCGACCGCGCCACCCTGCTGGCTACCGAGACGCTCGACAAGCGCGTGATCCGATCGCAAGACCGAGCCGGCTTCATCGTGAACGCCCTTTTGATCCCATACCTGCTCTCGTCGGTGCGGATGCTGGAATCCGGCTTTGCCACGAGGGACGACATCGACGCCGGCATGACCGAGGGATGTGCACACCCGATGGGGCCGTTGACTCTCTCGGACCTGATCGGACTCGACACCATGAAGGCAGTTGCGGAATCCCTCTACGAGGAATTCAAGGAACCGCTCTACGCACCTCCTCCGTTGCTTCTAAGGATGGTCGAGGCAGGTCTGCTCGGGCGCAAGTCAGGGCGGGGCTTTTACGAGTACAGCCCGAAGGCGCCCGCAAGGTGAGCGCGGTCCTCGGACTCATCAGTCCCTGATGGCTTAGGAGACCATCCCGGGAGACGCGTAGGACATCACCCGATTTGCCCGCAGCCGAACCCAACCTTCGATCCAGTCGCCGTCCATCTGCTCACGAAGATCGCTCGGCGCGCTGTCGCAGTCGACAACGTCGGCTGTTCCCTCGATGATCACGGCCACGTGGCGGTCATGGTCTCCCTCGGCCACGACGAGACTCACCTTCGGGTTCGCCCGGATGTTGCGCTCGCGGGCCGACCCCTTGCCAATCGGCATCCAGAGCGCCGCGCCGCGGCGGACGTAGGAGGTGGGCACCGAGTGGGGCCTACCGTCAGGGCGAGTCGACCCGACGACGGCGAAGGCGCGCTGATCCAAGTAGCGATTGAGCTGTTCGGGTGAGAGCCGACTCTCGGGCGGGTACGAGGCAGCGGTGTACGAAGCGGCTTTTGCGAACGTGGCCTCTTGGATCGCTCCGAGACTGCCGGCGTCCGTCACTCCGAGAAGACGACCGGCAATGCTGCGAGACCGCGCAGCGTGATGCGGTTCTTCCATTCCGGCGAGTCGTCCGCAAGCTCGATGGAGGAGAAACGATCGAGCAACCTCTCGAACACGACCTGCCCCTCTGTGCGCGCGAGTGCAGCCCCGAGGCAGAAGTGGATCCCACTCGCGAAGCTCATCGGCGGTCCCTCGTTGCGTCGCAAATCGAGTTGCTCGGGGTTGGTGAAATGCTCGGGGTCGCGATTCGCTGCGCCGAGAACCGTGACGACCTCGTGGCCCTCAGCCACGGTCACGCCACCGATATCGACGTCCTCAAAAGGTTGGCGTCCGTCGAACTGCACCGGGCTGTCCCAGCGGAGCAGCTCCTCGATCGCCGCGCGGATGACAGCGCTCCGGTCGCCGCTCCCGAGATCGCTCCGGAGCTGAGAAAGCTCGTCGGGATGGGTCAACAAGGCGTACAGGCCGTTGCCGATGAGGTTGGTGGTGGTCTCGAAGCCCGCTCCGAACAACAGGATCACTATCGAGATGAGCTCGCCCTCGTTCAGGCGGTCGGACCCCTCTTGCACGGCGATCAGCTGGCTGAGCAGGTCATCCTGCGGGCGCGCCCGGCGCTCAGCCACGAGAGCTTGGAAGTACTCCTCGAGTTCGAGCTGGGCGAGAAGAGCGGCTTCGAGCTCATCGTCGGGCACGATCGGTTCGAGCAAGGCGGTCGCCTGACTCACGACGTTGCGAAAACGCGGCCAGTCTTCTTCGGGTACCCCGATCATGTGGCTGATCACGTTGGCAGGCAGCGGGAAGGCGAGCGCACTCATCACGTCAGTCACTTCGCCGGGGTTCACCTGGTCGAGCAGGCCGTCGACGAGCGCGACGATCTCGGGACGGAGACGCTCCACCGTCCGCGGCGTGAATGCCTTCGAGACGAGCGAGCGCAATCGGGTGTGGTCGGGCGGGTTCATGAACAAGAGCGAGCGACGATCCGAGAGGAGCGCCTCGATACGGGGAAAGATCTCGAGGTGACCGAAACGAGCCTGCGCGATGTCCGCCCGCGTGCCTTCGGCCTTGCCGAAGCGCGGGTCGCGCAACACGAATTGGCACTCCTCGTAGCGGGTGCAAATCACGAGACCCATACCGCTCGCGTAGACAGGTGCGGCCTCACGCAAAGCCTTGTAGCGGGTGTACGGATCGCGACGCCCCTCTGGTGTCCCGATCACCTCCGCGAACAGCGCGTCGATCGCAGGATCGGCAGCGGGCCAGCCCGCCGGGCCCGAAGGCGCCCCAACCAGTGATGAAGTGTCAGCCATTGCGACTGGAGGCTACCTTTCAGAGGAGCGAGAAAAGGTACGGGCTCGATCTGAGGCGAAAGGCGTACGGCTGATGGAGCGGGTAGTGGTCGTCGGCGCAGGTCTGGCGGGCCTTCGTACATGTGAGGGACTTCGGGCCCGCGACTACGCAGGAGAGATAGTCCTGCTCGGCGACGAGAGCCACCTGCCGTACGATCGCCCACCGTTGTCGAAGCAGTTCCTTGCCGGTGAGTGGCCGCTCGACAAGGTCTGGCTCCGCCAGAACGACCAACTCGAGGCGCTCGCGCTGGATCGCCGGCAAGGCCCAGACAATCGTGCGATGAGTCTCGATGTCGAGGCACGGTCGGTGACCCTTGCGTCGGGCGAGCACCTCAGCTTCGACGGGCTTGTTATCGCGACCGGTGCCAGCGCGCGAACCCTGCCGAGTCTCGAGGCTCAGCCCGGCGTCCACTTGTTGCGCACGATCGACGACGCCGTGGCCCTCCGAACCGTCCTGACCACGCCCGGCGCGCGCCTTCTCGTGATCGGCGGAGGTTTCATCGGCATGGAGGTTGCTGCAACTGCCCGCAAGTTGGGAGCTGACGTGACCGTCGTCGAGCCGCTCGAGTTCCCGCTCGCCCGGGTGCTCGGGCCTTTGGTCGGGCAGGCCTGTCTCCGTCTCCACCTTGACCACGGGGTCCGTGTACTTCTCGGCTCAGAGATCGACTCCGTCTCGCGCGCCGTGCCAGGCGGGGCGATGGCGGCGGTCCTTACTGACGGTTCGGCCATCGATGCCGACGCGGTACTGGTAGGCATAGGCGCCGTCCCCAATGTCGGCTGGCTCGAGGGATCAGGCCTCGAGTTCAGTCCAAGGGGCGTGCCGTGCGACGAGACGTTGCAGGTGGCGCCCGGCATCGTCGTTGCCGGCGACCTCGCGCTGTGGCCGTTCGGCCCTGGGAGAGACGCGGTCCGCCTCGAACATCGAACGAACGCGGCCGAGCAAGGAGATCACGCAGCCGGCACGCTTCTCGGCTCGAGAGAGCCCTTCGTGACTGTGCCGTACGTCTGGTCCGACCAGTACGACGTGAAGATCCAGGTGCTCGGTATCCCGGATCCGGCCGACGAGGTCGTGGTGGTCGATGGTCGGGAGGAGGATGGGCGTTTTGTCGCCGCGTTCGGGCGCGGGGGTCTGTTGAGCGCAGTCGTCGGTATCTCGATGCCTCGTTCCCTGATGCGTTTCCGACCGATGCTGGCGTCGGCGACCCCGTACACCGAAGCGCTCGCGCTGCTCGGTTGAGTGACTCGTCAGGTGGCCGCTCGCGCCGAGGGTCGCCATCGACCGAGCCGGTGACCGAGCCGGTGCCCGAGCCGGTCGAGGGCTCCCGTCACCGCCGCGATCTCGTCCGCCGCGACCCCGGCAGGCGCGACGCCGCGTTCTCGAGGGGCGCCGCCCGGCGAGTAGGCGCTCGCCTCGAGGATGGCAGCTGCGTGCCCGAGCCCGAGTGCCGGCAACGCCTGATCGAGTCGCGCGGCATACTCGGCCAGAGTCTCGGCAGGGAGGCGGCCGATGCCGGCTCGAGAGCCCAAGCGCTCGAGGCGGAGCGCCATCTGGCCAGCCCAGGTCGTCGGCCGGCGCCGCCTACGGCGTTCCCACGAGAGGTACCCGTAACCCGCCACGCCCGCCCCGCCCAATGCTCCGATAGGCAGCCAGGGAAGGTCGGCGACGCGGGACCACACGTCGTGCAGGATGACCGAGCCGGGATTCTCCGCAGCGAGAGGGACCAACGCCGTCGGGTCGAAGTTCTGCCAGCCGTAGCTCGGGAAATACACCTGCACCCAGGCGTGAGCGTCCTTTGCCTGGATGTCGTAGAGGTCCGACAGCGGATCGAAGGGTCCTGGGACGTAGCCGATCGCCTCGCGCGCCGGGATCCCGAGTGTGCGAAGCATGACAGCGAGCGCCGTCGAGATCTGTTCGCAGTAGCCCTTCCGATTGCCGAACAGGAATGCGTTCACGGCGTCCTCGCCGGGGGCAAGCGGCGGTATCGAGGTCGAGTACTCGGTGTTTGCACCGATCCAGGCCTCGAGAGCGCTCACCTTTGCTTCAGTGGTCGTCGCATGACCGGTACTGACGATCTTCCGCGCAAGGGCGGCCGCTCGCGGGTACCCGTACGGCAGCTCGAGAGCGGCTTGTATGGAGGGAAGAGCCTTCTGTTGACTGGTTAGCGAAGTCCGGTCGGTGGCGAGCACGGCCGGGCTCACCTCGTCGTCACCGGAGATAACTGTGTAGACGGTCCCGGGGGTCATCGCGACCGTCGAGCGGATCGAGCCGTCGTTCCCGACGATCAGCGAATGCGCCGGGAAGTAAACCTCCGCCGGTTCTGTCGTCGCGAACAACAGGTTCGGCAGGGGTTGCTCGATATAGAACGTTTGGATATTGCTCGTAACCTGCTGCCCGCCGAAGGACTGGTCCGGTATCTGGAACGGGGAGCCGCCGGCGAGCGTCGTCGCGCCGAGGTCGTGCTTCGACTGCAGCCAGCTCTGGCCGTTCCAGGTGTCGTAGGTCATCCCGAGGAAGTAGCCGGGGCGGTCGGCGCGGACTCGCATGATCACCTCGTTGCCGAGCGAACCCCGGTCCGCGATGTCGAGCGGGCCGTTGAAGCCGACGTATCCGCCCACGCCAATCTGGCCGCCAGGCTTTCCGGGTTGCGCCGGCTCGGTCGGGTGTGTGCCCGTGCCATTCACGAGCCCCGATCCCGCGAGCGGCAGATAGGAGGTAAGCGACGCCGGCAGCGTGATGCTCTGGTTGGCGTGTGGCTGCGGCAACACGACGAGGAGGGCGAGCGCCACGGCTACGACGGCGGCGAGCGAGGCGGCGAGAACTCCGACGGGAACCGGACGCGTGTCGCCCGTCATCGACCTCCACGAGCACGCGAGGCCGACGAGCGTCGACAGGAGCCAGATAGCCACGAAGACCAGGAAACTCGACGAGACCGCCTGAGCTCCGGCGATGGTCACGAGCGCGGCAGCCGCTGCGAGCGAGAAGAGAAGGTCGCGGCGTGCAGGAACGTCGAACGCGTGGATCACCTGGACCCAAGTGAACAGACCGGCGAGCGGGACTTCGATCGACGCCAGCTCTCCGGTGTGTGCCGCTCGCAAGATCTCCGCGACGAATTCGGCGAATACGGCGATGACCGAGATCGCGAGAACGAGCTTGAGCCACTGCCAAGGCCGGGTGCGCGTCGCGTAAGAGAAGACCATCCCGATCGCTACTGCCATGAACGCCCATATCGCGATCGGGGCGGAGAGCTCACCGACAGATTCGCACGCGATGATCCCTGTCCCGACCGAGATCATCGTCACGACTCGGAAAAGCACCGAGTCGTCTGGCGGGGGAGGGGCGTTCGCGCGCCTCACCCGCTCGACGAGCGAGACGCTTGTCACGGAGTCCACCGAGGTGCGCGGGCGGGCGGGCCAAGATCGGCCCATGGGTTGCGACCGGCCTTTGCCAGTCGGCGACCGGCCGAGCGCTCATCAGCCACGACCGCGGCTATCTGGTCGCCTGCCTCGGTCGTCTCTAGGACGACCTGCCGTCGGTGTTCGAGGAGCGCCGCGACGGTGCTCCGCACCTGAGAAGCCTCGAGCTCGGCGAGATCCGCGTCCTCAGGCAGGACAGCGACCACTCGGACGGGCCGATCCGGGTGGATCTCCGACTCGCGCACCATCAGCGAGCCCGTATGGGCAGTAGAAGGCCAGTGAACCTGCCGCGGGCTGTCGCCGACATGGTACGGACGAGCGCCGCGGAGCTCACCTTTGTCAGCCAGCTTGGACTGCCCGCGCCCGGTCTCGCCCATCTCGCTTAAGAGGAACGATCCTTGAGCCTCGCCTCGCGCCGGTGCGATCATGACCAGTCGCGGGAGCTCCAACCGGCGCCGGGTCGACCACCAGAGAAGGCCGAGCGGGGCGGCACTCGCGACGCGGACATTGATGGCCCCGAGGACCCCGCGCTGCTCTGGCTGCAGCGTGAGCTTCGTTGGTTGGCCGGCTCTCAGCAGCACTGGCGGGCCCTTCGGGCGGATGGGCGAGCAGCGGCAGGATCTCGTTGCCTTGATGCTCACCTCGAGCGGTTGCCCGCTCGTCGCGTCGCTCGGCGACCCGACGACTTCGACGGTGACCCTGCGAACGGCCCAGCGCGGAGAGAGAAGCCCGACGAGCATGATGCCACCGGCGAGCGCCGCCAGTGCCTGGACCCACCCCGAGCCGCTCGCGTGGGCGACGGCGGCCCAGACGGCGAGGAGAATGATTGCTCCGCTCACTGTCCCGAAGGCACGGTCAGGACGTGCCCGCCCCCATCGCCTAGATGCTCGGGAGCTCCGCCTGGAGCGGTTCACGGACGTGGGGAAGGAACGCTCTCGAGCAGTGCCCGCACGACAATCGCCCCAGAGTCGATCAAGCCCTGCGGTGCGTCCACCACGAGCCGGTGACCGAGTGCGGCTGCGGCTATGCGCTTCACGTCGCCCGGCGTGACATAACCGCGCCCTGACAGCGCAGCTTCGGCCCGGGCGGCCGCGAGCACCGCGATGGTCGCGCGAGGGCTCGCGCCGAGGCGGACCTCGGGCAGCGAGCGCGAGGCGCGAACGAGGGCGACGGCGTAGTCGGCGACGGCCTCATGCACGTGCAGGTTGGCAACCTCGGCCTGGGCCTCGGCAAGGGTTCGCGGCGAGCACACCGGCTCCAGCAGAGCGAGGTCCTGTTGCGCGCCCCGGTCGAGGGCGATAGCAGCTTCGGTCTTCGCGTCGGGATAGCCGAGGCGCGTGGCGAGGAGGAATCGGTCCATCTGGCTTTCGACAAGCGGGTAGGTGCCTGCTTGCTCCACCGGGTTCTGGGTCGCGAGCACGAGGTGAGGCTCTGGCAAGGGCCATGACTGCCCATCCACGCTCACCTGCCGCTCCTCCATCGACTCGAGCAGAGCTGCCTGACTCCGAGGAGGGGTACGGTTCAGCTCGTCGAAGAGCACGACGTGGGCAAAGACGGGGCCGGGCCGGAATTCCCAGTCCCTCGTCGTCTCGTTGTAGACGCTCACCCCGGTGATGTCCGAGGGCAGCAGGTCAGGGTGTCCCTGGATGCGGGCGAGCGACGTTCCGAGGGAGGCGGCAATGGCCTTCGCGAGCATCGTCTTGCCGACTCCGGGCACGTCCTCGATCAGCAGGTGACCTCCGGCCAGCACCGCGGTAGCTGCCAGCCGGCAGGCCTCTTCGGTGCCGCGGACGACGGAAGAGAGATTCCTGACGAGCGCTTGGCCGATAGCTGTCGCACGGCCAGGCGCGGGCGGTGCGGCGACGCCAGAGCCCTGCGGCCGGTCCTCGGTCGTCAGCGCCTTCTCAGTCGTCATTGTGCGGGAGCTCCAATCGGCCCGGCGGGCGAGAGTGTCGACCTTGAGCGTATCGGCGCCTGAGCGAGGAACTTGAGCGCGAGTGCGTCCGGATGCCACTAAGTGTCCGACGATTAACATAGTAAGTGTCCGACGGTTAACATCGCCCGCCGCGTCCGGGCTCAGAAGTCGAGCGAGGAGAGCTCGGGTACGGTCCGTTCGGATCTGGCGCGTGCGTCGAGCCAACGCTCCCGGTTGGGGTGGCGGCGTGGCTCGACCGAACGCGCCGGTTTGACCTGCGCAGATGCGGTAGCGAGATCGGGCCACATCCCGGTTGCGACTCCGGCGAGGTAAGCGGCGCCCATCGCTGTGGCCTCGGTCACAGCCGACACGTCGATGCGCCGACCCGTTGCATCGGCGAGCGCCTGGACGAACGTGGCGTTCTGGCTCATTCCTCCGTCTATGGCGAGCGCGCCGACACTCAGGCCGGCGTCGAGCTCGGCCGCCTCGAGAAGATCAGCCCCACGGTGGGCGATGCCCTCCAGCACGGCTCTCACGAGATGGGCACGAGTGGAACCACGGGTCAGACCGAGCACGGTGCCGCGGGCGCCGAAGTCCCACACCGGCGTCCCGAGGCCGAGCAAGGCGGGGACGAAGTAGACGCCGGCAGAGTCGTCGACCGAGGCTGCTATTTCGTCCGTCTCTGCTGCAGTGGAGACGACGCCAAGATCGTCGCGAAGCCACTCGACACAGGATCCGGCCGAGAGCATCACGCCCTCGAGGCCCCAGGTGAGACTGCCGCCGGCGCTCCACGCGATGATCGGGAAGCACCCGGAACTGCCCCGTTCGGCAAACGAGGGTCGATCCGGACCGACGCAGCAATCGAGCATGCCTCCCGTACCGAATGTCGCCTTCGCCTGTCCGGGCTCGAGGCAGCCCTGCCCGACGAGCGATGCCTGCTGGTCGCCAGCGATACCTGCGATCGGAGGCGCCCCCTCGAGCGCAGAGGCGGGGCCGAGCACCCCGGTCGAGTCGACGATCTGCGGCAGAACCGACAGCGGGATCCGCAGCTGCTCGCAACGCTGGGTGTCGAAGCCCCGACCGTCATGAGTGACGAGGCCGGTCACTCCTGCGTTCGTGTGATCGGTGACGTGGAGTTGGCCGCCCGACAGGACCCAGGCCACCCAGGTGTCGACAGTGCCAAAGCACAGATCGCGCGAGCGGTCAGGATCGGCGAGGTCGAGGAGCATGACGAGTTTGGTGGCGGACTGGTTGGGAGCGAGACGGATGCCCTCGTCGCGGAGCATGAGGCACATGCCCGCCGTGCGGAGGTCCTGCCAGCCGATGCCCGGCCCCACCGGCTCCCCTGAAATTCTGTCCCACAGGATCGTCGACGCCCTCTGATTGGCGATGCCGACGCCCTCGACCGGCCCGCTCCGGTCGAGGGCTGCGCGTGCGACGGTGAGCACGGCGCTCGCCATCTTCGAGGCGTCGAACTCGACAAAACCCTGCGCCGGTGAGGACGGCAGCACCTCCTCGTACTCGACGAGGCCGATGCGGGCATCTTCGCCAACCACAGTCGCCCGCACGCCGCTTGTCCCTACGTCGACGACGAGGACCTGACCACCCGACTTGGCGGGAGTCATGGACAGGAGTGGGACGACGTCATGAAAGTCGACGCGTCTCCGAAGGGGGAGGAGAGCCCGAGCTTGCCGGGATTGAGGATTCCGACCGGGTCGAGCGCCGCCTTCAGCGACTCGAGTACGGAGAAGCCCTCGCCGAGGGCATCCGCGAGGTAAGGCCCGCGCACGAGGCCGATCCCATGATGGTGGGAGATGGAACCGCGGTGGCGTCTCGTCGCGCCCATGACTTCCTCCCACGAGCGGCGGTAGTAGTCCTCGGCCCACTTGTCGTCGCTCGGGTCCGGTCCGCGCCCTGCGAAAGTGAAGTAGAGGCAAGCGCCGTCGAGATAGGCGTGCGACTCGTGGGCAGAGGCGGCGAGACAACCGTCGATGCCGTTCAGGCCATCGAGCGCGTCGCGGTAGAGCGCCGCGAGCTCAGACCACGGGGCGGCCACTTCGATCGTGTCGACGACGATCCCGGCCCGCGTGACCGAGGCAAGAGCCGAGACGTCGTTTCTGTGCCCGAGCCAGGTCTCGACGAGGGAATCGGGGAGAGGTGACGCGCCGTTGTCGATGCATGCGGCCGACAACACGCTCATGGCTGCGTCGATCACCGGTGCGTGCCCTTCGTCGAGAACGATCAGGACGTTGGCGTCGCCGATTTCGAAGCTGCGGCCCGACTCCCGTTTGTCATAGAGCCTGACGACTGCTGGTGTTGCCCCGAGCCGGAGCGTCGCGCGCAACGCCTCGAGCCCTTTCTCGAAGCTCGCGAAGCCAAATGCCGCCCTCACCTGGTGTCCTGCGACAGGATGGGCCCTCAGAGCAGCCGCCGTTATCACGCCGAGCGTGCCCTCGCTACCGACGAACAGCTGCGTCAGATCGGGCCCCATGGCTGAGCGCGGTCCCGCACCTGCGAGGGCACCCGTCCGGACGACTCTGCCGTCTGCCAGCACGACCTCGAGTCCCGCCACGATGTCTTCGATCTTGCCGTAGCGAGTCGAGTACTGCCCCGCGCCGCGGCAGGCAATCCAGCCACCAACCGTCGCCAAGGCCATCGACTGTGGCCAGTGCCCGATGGTCAAGCCGTGACGATCAGTCAGTTGCGTCTCGAGATCAGGGCCGAAGGTTCCGGCGGCCACGGTCACTAGGAGAGAGGCGTCGTCGACTGAGGAGACGCCCGAAAGGCCGCAGCAGTCGAGCGCGATCCCGCCGAAGAGCGGTACCGAGCTCCCGCAGACGCCGCTCCGCCCGGCGGCCGGCGTCACCGGGATGCGCGCCTTGTTCGCCAACCGGAGCAACGCCGACACCTGAGCGGTTGTCGTCGGCGTGACGACCGCAGCCGGGCGGGCGGGAGCCCGTCCTTCGAGTGCCCATCGCTGGGCGAGCGGCCACCAGTCCCGCGAGGCCTCGGCTCGGATGTCGTCAGCCGTCGAGACGGTCGCGCCCGTCGCGCGGAGTTGCTCGATGACCGAGTCACTGAGTTCGCTTGCGCCTCCCACCTCGAAGACATCGGTCAGCTCTCCGACTGGAAGGCCCCAATCGATGGGAGGCGTCGGTCTCGTCACGAGGACGCTTCCGCCTGCTCGACTTCTTGTTCCTCGGCAGCGGGCTCTTCGACGGCGGCCCTGTGCAGTGAGCCGATCTCACGTTCGGCGATGGCCGAGAACTTGGTCACTTCGGCGGACCGGCGTGCGGCGTCCCAGCCGAGCTCGTCGCCCATCAGGTCAGCCAGCGCGGGCGCGGCGCGAAGCGTTGCTTGGGCGTCGAGCAGGAGCGACCGAGTGCGCCGGGCGAGGACGTCCGCAAGATCCGCGGCCATCTCGTATCGGACGGCGTAGACAGCCTCTGCCCGCAGGTAGGGCAGGCCTTCGACGAGCGGCGTGGCCAGATCGGGATCTCCGCTCAGGAGGCTGAGGACCGCTCGGGTCTCGCCGCCGTACCGACCTCGGAGGTGTGCCAGCACCGCGAGGTCGACGGTGCGGCTGCCAGACGACGCGAGGCGGTCCACGGCGCCGAGGCCATCTGCTCCTCGGAGCAGGAGCCTCTTGGTGGGTGACGTG
This sequence comes from Acidimicrobiaceae bacterium, assembly GCA_003136185.1. Taxonomy (GTDB): domain Bacteria; phylum Actinomycetota; class Acidimicrobiia; order Acidimicrobiales; family Bog-793; genus Palsa-601. The sequence continues at coordinate 44,669 of PLDN01000089.1, forward strand.
CGGATGCGCCCGAGCTGATCGGCGAGGGCATCGACGGTGTCCTGTGCCATCTTCCGGTAGGTGGTGAGTTTGCCGCCCGTGATCGTGACGAGTCCCCGGTCCGAGACGATCACCTGATGGCGTCGCGAGAGATCAGCAGTCCGAGCGCTCGGTGCACGCTTGTGACCAGGTGATTTCGCGAGCAACGGGCGAAGCCCGGCCCAACTTCCGGTGATGTCGTCGGCTGTGAGCGGCTCGCTGACCGCTGCGTTGACGGCGCCGAGGACATAGGCGATATCCGCTTCGTCGACTTGTGGATCTTCGAGCGTTCCTGCGTAGTCAGTGTCCGTCGTCCCGAGATAGGTGTGCTTACCCCACGGCACGACGAAGATCGAGCGGCGATCCTTCGGCACCGGGATCACCGCCGCGATGTCGCAGGGCAGCTTTGCCCGGTCGACGGTCAGGTGGATGCCCTTTGCCGGTCGTATCGTGCCCTCGTGGCTGCCGTCTTCGAGGAAACGGATCTCATCTGACCAGACTCCGGTGGCGTTCACGACCGCCCGAGCCGTCACCTCGATAGGGCCGTGCGCGTCGCTCGGTTCGATGACTGCCCCGCAGACGTGGCCCTCATCGTCCTTCAACAGTTTCGTGACGGGGGCGTGGTTGACTGCCACGGCTCCATGAGACAGCACGGCGGTGCGTGTAACGGCCAGGGTCAGGCGGGCGTCATCGGTCCGTGCGTCGTAGTAGATAAAGCCTGCAACCAGTCGGTCGCGGCGAAGTGTAGGCAGGTGCGCCGCTAGCTCCTCGGCCGTCACCTTTCTGTGCCGCTTTCCGATCTTCCAGCCGCCCGCCACGTCGTACATCCACAGAGCGACCGAGAATGTACGAACGATCGTCTGGTCAACGACACCCCCCTTGCCGAACAGAGGTATAAGGAACGGCAACGGCTCGACGAGATGCGGGGCGTTGTGGAGCAAACGCTGCCTCTCCACGAGGTTCTCGTGGACAAGAGCGAACTCTTTTTGCTGCAGATAACGAAGGCCGCCGTGCACCAGCTTGGAGGACTTCGACGAGGTGCCTGATGCAAAGTCGTCCCGTTCCACGAGGGCTGCCCGCAGGCCGCGGCTGGCAGCGTCGAGCAGGACTCCCGCACCGGTGATACCGCCGCCGATCACCAGAACGTCGAACTCCTCCGTCCGGAGGCGTTCGAGCCCCGCGGAGCGGTGAAATGCGGTGAAGGGACCACTTGGCATCCCCGACAGCCTGCCACAGGGCGGAACGATCGCCTCCTTGCCGCGTCCTGTTGCCTCACGTCAAATCCTCCGGGAAGGGTAATACGTTGCCTCAGCTAAAAGCTCCGGACGATCGGACGCGTTGAAGGCGCGGTTGACCTCACGCCGGGGGGCGGCGGCCTTGGCCAAAGCGAGTCGTTCGAGGCGGTCGCAGAGACCCGCTATCTCGCGCTGGAGCTCACCAGGCCGAATGGCATTTCGTGACCTTGTGAGCGGGACCTGCGCGCATAGCGGTAAGTCACGCTGGCGGCGGGTCCGCCGAGTCCGAGGGAGCGCGCATCATACTCGGCCGTTAGGGTGGGTGTTGACAAGAGGCCCACGGTCGTGGATAATCTTGTTTCCCCGGATCGGCGGCCGGTGGTTCCGTTGACGGCGCGACCTGGGGAGAATCCTGAATCACGTGTGCGGCTGACCGTCGCGCACCGTCCAGAAAGTGACAAGCAATGAACGCCACGTGGCGCAAGCGAGCCGCATGCCAGGGCCTTGACCCCGACATCTTCTACCCAGTGTCCGACGAGGACGCCTGGGAGGCTAAGGCTGTGTGCGACACGTGCCCCGTGCGCCAGCCCTGCCTGGAGCACGCTCTTGCTGTTCGCGAGCGTGAGGGTGTCTGGGGCGGCGCGACCGAGCGAGAGCGTCGTCGGATCCTCCGCCAGCGCCGCAAGTCGGCCTGAGCCAACCCCTCGACCGGCGAACTCGTCGGTCCGAACTACCAACTGGTGAGAGGGCGCTTGCTGCGTCGCGAGACGGCCGAGCTTGCGCAGTAGCCTGCTCGTCGTGGATTTCACACTCTCTGACGAGCTGAGCGAACTGCAGGCGAGTGTCCGGCGACTCGCGAAGGACAAGGTCCAACCGAGAGCTCGCGAGATCGACGAGACCGGCGAGTATCCGCAGGATCTCTTCGATGCATTCGCGTCAGCCGGCCTTCTCGGGTTGTGCATTCCCGAGGAGTACGGCGGCTCAGGCGCCGGGATAGTAGGCCTCACTCTCGCCATCGAAGAGGTGGCGAAGTACTCGAATGCTGCAGCACTGATGTTGCTGTTGACTCGTCTTCCGACCGGGCCGATCATGATCGCCGGCTCTGAGGAGCAGAAGAAGCGCTACCTGCCCGGAATCGCGGAGGGCTCCTCGCGGGCCGGCTTCGGCCTGTCGGAGTCCGGGGCCGGGAGTGACGTCGCCGGCATGCGCACCCGGGCAACCGCCGACCCGGACAGCGACGGCGGATGGGTCCTGAACGGAGTCAAATGTTGGATGTCGGGTGTCGTGCAAGCGGACTGGTACACCGTGTTCGCCAAGACCGGCGACCCTGAAAGCCGCCGTCACGACTCGATCACGGCGTTCATCGTCGACCGGTCCACTAAAGGCGTCTCGGTCGGCTCCCTCGATCGAAAGATGGGAGTCCGGGGAGTAGACACCGGCGAGCTCATCCTCGAGGACGTCCGTGTCCCAGCTGAGAACGTGATCGGCGAGGTGGGAGGCTTCCGCCTCGCAATGCTCGGGCTCAACTCCATGCGCCCGATCGTGGCGGCCCGCGGAATAGGGCTGGCAGAAGGTGCGCTCATGTACGCGACCGAGTACGTGAAACAGCGCAAGGCATTCGGATCCACGATCGCGGACTTCCAAGGCATCCAGTGGGAGATCGCCAAGATGGCCGTAGAGATCGAGGCAGCTCGTCTCCTCACCTACCGCTCGGCGTGGCTAGCAGATGAGGGCAAGTTCACTCGCGAGTGGGTGCCCTATCTCTCGATGGCCAAGTACTACGCCACTGAGGTCGCCGTGAAGGCGTCGGGCCTGGCGGTACAGCTTCTCGGTGCGGCGGGCTACATGAAGGATCATCCGACCGAGCTCTGGTACCGCGATGCCCGCCAGCTCACCATCGTCGAAGGCACCTCACAGGTCCAGTTGGGACTGATCGCTCGAGGTGTCCTCGATCATCACCTGTGGTGGGATTGACCCTCGTGACCGAGCCGGCCGACGGCCGGGCGACCACCACTATCTCCGAGCTCGGCGGCTGGCCGGAAGTGCTTGGCCGCCTCTTCCGACGTGAGGACCTGACCTCAGACGAAGCGGGGGCGGCCCTCGACTCGATCCTCGCGGGAGAGGCCGCTCCCACGCAGATCGCGGCGTTCGCCGCATCGCTGCGGACCAAGGGCGAGACATCCCAGGAGATGATCGGGCTCGTACGAACGATGCGAGCACGCGGTGAGCGGATCGATCTCGGTCCCGGCCTGGTCGACACCTGCGGTAGCGGGGGTGACCGGAGCGGATCGATCAACGTCTCGACGATGGCGGCGGTGATCGTGGCCGCATCCGGAGCGCGGGTGTGCAAGCACGGCGGGCGGGCATCGAGCTCGATCTCGGGATCGGCCGACGTCTTCGAAGCGCTCGGCGTCGCGGTCGATCTCGGGCCCGCCGGGGTGACGCGTTGCATAGAGGAGGTGGGCATCGGCTTCTGCCTCGCACCGCGCTTCCACCCGGCCATGCGTCACGCCGCTCCGGTCCGCCGAGAGCTCGGGGTCGCTACGGTGTTCAACTTTCTCGGTCCACTGGCGAATCCGGCCGGCGCGACGCGTCAACTCATCGGCGTCGGCGACCCGGCGATGGCGACGCGCATGGTCGACGTCCTCGAGGCGAACGGCACCGAACGCGCGATGGTGGTGTTCGGTCACGACGGTCTCGACGAGCTCTCGACCGTCGCGGCGTCGACGGTGCTCGAGACTCGCGTCAGGACCGATGGCGATGGCTACGACCGCCTCGAGTACGAGATCGACAGCACCGAGCTCGGCATGAGGCGCGCCGTTCGCGAGGAGCTGAGCGGTGGGACGGCGGAAGAGAACGCCGGGATCGTCCGGTCCGTGTTCGGCGGTGAAGGGGGAGCGCGACGTGACTTCGTGTCGCTCAACGCCGCCGCCGCGCTCGTAGTGGCCGGCACTGCTCCCGACATCTCGAGCGGTATCGATCTCGCCCAGTCCCTCATCGACGACGGCTCGGTCACTCGGACGCTCGACGCCCTTATTCAGGTGTCGTCGGCGCTGCGGACCTAGGGCGAGAGGGCGAGAGGCGCTCGCAGCCGCACGACTCACGGTGAGCAGGGAACGGGATTCCAGGGCTCGTTGAGCGTCTTAGGTGTGTCGAGGACTACTTCGTTCTGCGGCGAAGTCGTGGTCGGCACGGCCGGTTGCGTGGTCGCCGTGGCGGTGCTGGTAGTCGTTGACGTCGCTCCCGACGAGCCCGACACGCCCGTGGTCGTTGTCGTCGTGGTCCTCGGCACCGTGGTCGTGGTCGGGGCGCCGAACTTCAAGAAATCGGCGAGCACCTCGCCGGCCTGAGGTACCGCAGGACTGATCCCGTCTGCCCCGTCTATGTACCCCTCCACGGTCGGTAGCACGAGCGTCTCCAGTTGGCTCGAGCTGAAGTGCCGGTAGTGCAACGCAAGGCTGAGCATGTCGTTCGAGGTAAGGGTCCGGTCTACGGTGACGTCTTTCACGACGGCACCGAGAAGCTTGGTCATGGCGAAGATGTTCAGTGACTCGGCATGGACCCTGTCGAGTACCGCGTGGAAGAAGGCCTGCTGGCGCCGGATCCGGCTCCAGTCGCTCATCCCGTCGTTGTTCCAAACGCCGTCGGAGTAGTACTCGTAGTAGCGGCTCCGGACGAGCTGCAGGGCTGCGACGCCGCCCACTAGCTGACAGCCGGTGGTGTGGACGCGAAGCCCTGTCTCGAAGTCCCTTGCCCGGTCGGGGAAGTCGAGATAGATACCGCCGAGCGCGTTGACGACGTCGGTGAACCCGCAGAAGTTCGCCACGACGACGTGGTTGATCGGGAGGTGGAAGTCATCCTCGATCGTCTCGATCAGCTGGTTCGGCCCCGAGTTGAAGGCCGAATTGATCTTGTTCGACCCACCGGTCACAGGTATTGGCACGACGGTGTCGCGAGGGATCGAGAGCATCACCACGCTGTTGGTCGCGGGTACCAGGCGGACGACGATGATTGTGTCGCTTCGCTGGCCGGTCTGGATGGCGGGGTTGCCTACCTCGTGGTAGGCGCTCTTGCCGACGCAGCCCCGTGAGTCCGAGCCGACGAGAAGGACGTTCTCCGGCATACCAGGTGGCGCCGGCTTGGAGAGGTGAGTCGTCTGTTTGTTGGAGAAGTGCTTGACGGAATTCAGCTCGTGACGGACGTACCAGTACCCGGTACCGATCCCCGCTGCAGCCAGCAGGACGACACCGGCGAGCCCGATCGCAAGCCGGCGTGGCCAACGGCGGCGTCGTGCACCGCTAGCTCGTCCTTCGGGCGGGTCGCCTTCGGAGACAGGAGCGTCGTCCTCGTCAGGCACGGGCACAGGGTACTGGGCGGCGCCGGTGGGGAATGATCAACATGGCAGCGGATTCCACGGCTCTTCGAAGTTGCCGGTGACCACGCTCGACTGGGTCAGGTAGACCGTGTGCGGAGCCAGTCCGAGGGCGCTTTGGAACGTGCCGACGTTACCGGCGAGGAATGCGGAGATCACCACCTTCTCGTTCGATTTTGCCGGAAGAAGCACGTCCTCGCCGTCGATGACCGATTCGGTCGTCGGCAAGAGAGACGTGAAGAGGTCGGACTGACCGAGAGAGTGGTAGTCCCATCCGATGTTGATCATCTCACTGCTGGAGTAACCCGAGTCGACTGCCAGCCCGCCCACCGTCGCGCCCACGAAAGAGCTCAGGCGGAAGACATTCGGGACGACCTGGTGCACGCGATCGAGCAGCGCGTGGAAGAACGCCTGCTGCCGCTTGATGCGAGAGAAGTCGCTCTGCCCGTCATAGTGCCATACACGCCCGATGAGGTAGAAGAGGTGGCGACTGCGCACCAGCGCGAGGGCCTGGGTGCCGTTCACCAACTGGCACCCGGTCTGGGTGATCGAGAGGCCGGAGTAACCGTCTTTAACCGGGTACTTGAAGTCCATGTAGACGCCGCCCAGCGAATTGACCATCGCCGGGAACCCGCAGAAGTTCACCATGATCACGTGATTGATGGGGATGTGGAAGTTGTCCTGGATCGTCTGCACGAGTGGGCCTGCGCCGTTGTTGAACGCAGCGTTGATCTTGTTGGAGCCACTCGTGCCGGCGATCGGAACCCAGGTGTCCCGCGGGATGGAGAGCATCTCCACGCGGCTCCCACCGAGCAGCCGCGCCACGATGATCGTGTCGGAGCGCTCCCCGGTGACCGTCGTCTGGCTCCCGAAGGCGGACGACTGTGACGATTTCTCGCATTTCCGCGAGTCCGAGCCGATGAGGAGGATGTCGATCGGCTGACCGGCTTGGACGGGTGTGAGGCCGCTGACCGGGACATGTGTTATGCCGCCGAGCTTGCTGTCTATGTATAAGTAGCTGCCGACCGAGACGACGAGCAGGAGCAGCACGAGGGAGATCAGGCCGATGATTACCCGCTTGGGCCAGCGACGCCCGTGACTGCTCGTGCCGCGACCCGAGCCCCCGCCAAAGGACGGCACATGGGATCGCCGACGACCGAACAGGCGCTTGCGGCTTGCCGTGTAGACGCTTCGCTGGCGGCCGGGGATCGCTGGGAGATCATTGGCCACGGGCAGCGAGGTTAGTGAGGACTAAGGCCGAGTAAGCGTCATGGCGCCATCTCAGCGAGGATCCCTGTACTGGAGGCTTCAGTTGCATACAGTCTTGGCCATGCACCGGTGGCTCCCGACGCGGTGACGGTGCGCCGACCGGGAGAGCCGGAATTTTCGCGCGCGGAGCTGTACGACTCGCTCACCGGGCTCCCGACCCGCCAGATGTTCTTGTATCTGGCGTCGTTTGCGCTCGCGCGGCTGGCAGAACGGCCGGGTGAGCTTGCGATCGTCAAGGTCGACCTCGACCGCTTCCACACGGTGAACGACACGCTCGGTCACGACGTTGGCGACGAAGTGCTCCGCGAGGTGGCCTCGAGACTTGAGGGTGTCGTGGCCTCGGACGACGTCGTTGCGCGCTTCGCAGCCGACGAATTCCTCGTCCTCCTCGAAGGCGAAGCAGTCGACCTCCGGGTGAAGTCGCTCACCGAACGCCTCCTCCACTCGCTCCGACTCCCTGTCATGACCTCTGTCTCGCGCGTCTTCGTGACGGCGAGCTTCGGCTCGATCGGCGCGAGCGATCCTCTGGCGGATCTCGGTGAACTCCTTGTGAACGCCGGGGTCGCGGCCGCAGTGGCCAAGCAGCGCGGCGGTGGCCGTCTCGAGCCTTACAGGGAGTCGCTCCGCCATGGTCTCATTGCGCGGGATCACGCCGAGAGCTCCTTGCACCTCGCACTCGAACGGAACGAATTCGAGGTCCACTACCAACCTGTGCTGGCTCTGACGGACCGGAGGCTCGTCGGCGTCGAGGCGCTCGTGCGCTGGCGCCATCCCGCCCACGGGCTCGTGCTGCCCTCTCACTTCATCCACACGACCGAAGTGACCGGCCTCATCGTGCCGATCGGGGCACACGTCCTGCGAGAAGCCTGCATGGCCTACAGCCAATGGGTCTCGGCGGCCGAGGCAGAACAGAGGGCACCGATCGCCGACGTCATGGAGGTGAACCTGTCCGCCCGCCAGCTGGCCGACGCGGGTCTCGTTGAGATGGTGCACAACGTGCTCGTCGAGACCGGGATCGACCCGTACCGGCTGATGCTCGAGATCACCGAGAGCGCGCTGATGACAGAGCCCGAGGACGCCCTCGGGGTGCTCCGGCGCTTGAAGAACTTGGGTGTGCGGCTAGCGATAGACGACTTCGGCGCTGGTTTCTCGTCGCTCAGCTATCTACGCAAGTTCCCGCTCGACTGCCTCAAGATCGACAAATCGTTCGTCGACGACCTGACGACGAGCCCGGAGGACGCCGTGATCGTGGCAAGCGTCGTCAACCTCGCTCATGCTCTCGGCCTCGAGGTCGTGGCCGAAGGCGTCGAGGACGAGAACCAGCTCGCCGCCCTCGAGGCGACGGCGTGCGACATGTTCCAGGGTTTCTTGTACTCAGCTGCACTCGAGCCTGGCGAGTTCGTCGAGCGCGCCATGGCCGAATCCGAGTCCGGCCGCTGAGAGAGCTGTTTCAGGCGGGCCTCGCCGGCCCGACGATGTAACGCAGCCTGAGCAGGCCCCGTATCGATTCGAAGCTGCGCCTGACGACGCCGGTGCGTGCCGGCCGGACCTCGCGCACCTCGGTCGCGAGCTCGGTGATGTGGAGCCCGGAGCGGTGCGAGCGAACAACGAGCTCGACGTCGAACACCGAGCCTCCCATCTTCGATTCCGCCACGGCCGGAGCGACGGCCAAGCGGTCGAGAGCCTTCATGCCGTGCGCGTCGCTGACGGGAACTTCGAGGAGCACGCGCATCGCCTTGGTGAAGCCGGCCGTGAGCACCCTTCGCGCGAGTGGCCGCCGGTCCGCTGAGCCCGGGGCGCGCTTGCTCGCGAGCACGATCTGCGCCTTGTGGTCGGCGATGATCGATGTTGCTTCTCGCAGAAACCCAAGGTCGTAGTAGTCCACATCGAAGTTCACTACCGTGGCGCCGCGCGCTCGGAGGAAGCCTTCCCGCAACGCGTCGCCGTAGTCGGCTTCGATGAGTCGGACGAGGCGGACCTCGGGATGCTCGACCGTGAGTCGTTGGGACTCCTCTGCTGTGCGGTCCGTCGATCCGTTCTCCACGATGATGACTTCGAATCGCTGCCCGGAGTCAGTGAGCGCACCAACGAGCGTGGTCACCGTCTTTCCGATCAAAGACTCCTCGTTGTGAGCAGGAAGGACGACGGAGACGTCGAGGTCTTCATCGGCTTCCGCTCCGCCGTCGGCCTCCCGGTCACCCTCGGGCTCGTCTCTGATGTCCTCTTCGGCAGGCGGGACGAGGGCGGCCGGTGGCGCGGGGGAGGGTGCCTCCGGCGCGGGCATCGCCGGCGACGGAGCTCGCATCGTGACAAGGGCTCCGAGGCCCACCACCCCGACGAGGGACGCGATCTTGCCGGCCCAGTCTGCCGGACTCGTCCCATAGGTGAGCGTGACGTCGTGAGAGGTCGGAATGACCACCATGAGGTTGGGCGAGACCTCGTACGGTCCGGTCGCGCCCGCAGCGGTCCAGTTCGGGAAGTAGGGGACCTTCACGAGCACAGGCGTCCCGAGGCGCGAGACGTGGAACGAGATCGACTCAGTCCGCGGGACGATGTCGCTGACAGTGGTGGACGCGGAAGGCACCGAGCCTGACGGCGGCACGAGCTGACCCGGCCGGGCCCGCGGCCAGGTGGTCGGGCCCGACCGAGCGAGGAGCGTGGGCCAGTACCGCTCTGTTTCGTACCATCTCAGGTTCACGTCGAGCCACGCCTGCTTGCTGGCCGACTCGACCTCGGGGAGATGGGTGAGGGGAACTACGAGAGCACTGTTCTTGATGAGGTAGAGCACTACGTGCGGGTTGCTCACCGGGAGCTTGTTGTAAGGACCGGGGAAGCTCGGAGCCGAGCCGACAGGGACGAGACTGGGGTCGGCTGCGGCCAATGCCTCGACGGGCGGCGACATCGCAAGGAAGTAGCGGACCCCCATCAACTGGAGGTGGCGGACACCGTCCGCGAGATTGAAGCCTGGGTAGTTCAAACCGGCGATCGGGTCAGGGGACTCGCCGTCTTGCGAGACCTCGCTCACGTCGAGGAAGTGGAACGGCGTAGTCGTCGAAGACTCGAAGTAGATCCCGTCGGTGGTCTGCATGCACCCGTTGGTCCACATCGGGATCGACATCATCTCCTCAGTCGATCCGAACGGGTTCGTCGTTTCCGAGAGGTACTCGTACTGCAGTCGACCGCATCCGTATTTTTTCCCGACGCTGTCGAAGAGTTTCACCATGCTCTGAAAGACCGGCCACCCCGAACGAGCTTGCAGGCCGCTGTAGTTCCAGTCGATCCATCCCGATACCTGCACGTGGCCAGCGGGTGCCTGGAATCCGAGGAAGCCGTTGCCCTCGAGGCCACCTGCGAAGACCGATCCGAGGATGGCACCGACGGTGCCGAGCGTCATGGCAACCGAGGCGACGCCTGACGGCGCCACGTATCGGCCAAGCAGCCGGAAGGCCTCACCGATCCCATAAGCAGCCAGCAGCGATAGGTAGAGGAACCAGAACGGCAGCCAGCGAGCGTTGTAGACAAGGCCGGACGGAAGCCAGTGAAAGGCGAGGACCGACAAGAGCGCCGACAGACCGAGGATGAACGCCGGCCGGTTGCGGGCCGTGATGGAAATGATCGCCCCGAGTGCGGCCGGGATCAGCATGAACAGATAGCCGTCGGGCAGGAAGTTCGATGTGAACCAACCGGGCCATGGCCCGCCAACCGGCGAGTAGTTCATCGACGACGAGTATTGGAGGTCAGCCGCGAAAGGCACGAGCCACCAGGCCGCTAGGAGCGCTCCTACGAGGCCGAGCGGCACGATGATCTTGAGGGCTTTCGGCACCGTCCCCGGTCGCAGTGTCGCGAGCGCTATCAATAATGCCGTCGCCCCGAATGCGAGCGCCGGGATCACGTGACAGACGCAGGTGATCGCGAACAACACCGCCGCTAACCAGCGGAGCCTGCCTGTCCGCAGCGCGTACGCGACCGCGCCGAGGAAGAACAGGCCGGTGGTGACGGCAAGGCTGAACGAGAACTCGCCGGCCATCGTCGATGCGAGATTGCCGCCGTCGATGGTGTAGCTCGTGTTGAACAAAAAGGGCAGCGTGGCAACCGCCATGAGCACGGGCACCGGGCGCCGGAAGCCCGCCGACCTGCCGAAGACATACCCCGCGATGGGGAGCGTCACAGAGCCGAGAACTGTCACGAGCTTGAACGCGACCGTGTAGGGCAGTACGGCCGAACCGATCGCGACGAGCAGCGCCGGCAGCGGGAAGTAGAAGACGTACAAAGGGAAGCCGTCGAACCACCAGGGGTCCCAGCCGGTAAGCCTTCCCTGGGGAAGGAGGTCATGGATGAGGAAGTACGGGGCGGCTATGTGACCTCCGTTATCGCCGCCGACATCAACGCCCGACCCGAAGAGGAGGTCGGGGCGAAGCTCGCCGATGACGAAGGCGAGAGCTCCGAGCACCGCGATGAAGCCGACGATGGCCGCCGCCCGCGATCCTTGGCGCGTCGGCTGGGGCATGACGCGTGCTCTGCGATGAAGCGGCCGAAGGTCATGCGGGGCGATGAAAATCCCGTCCTCGTCGACGAGAGGAGCAAGAGGCAGGTCGGCGCCTTGCGACGAGAGGTCGCTCGCGCTCGCTCCGTCAAGCTCCGGAGAGTCGTTACCGCTGATGGAGCCGCTCGGGAACTCCGGGGTCTCGGGGTCAGCGGGCCCCGGGACACGTTGCACAACTGCAAAATCTACTTGGCCCCCAAGGGGTAGTCGTAGCGCGACCCAGCGCAGCGCGGCTGCCGCCCGTCTGAGCGGGGCTGGGCGCCCCGGTTCGGGCACCGGTGGTAGATTCGTCTCTTCACGGGCCGTTGGCGCAGTTGGTAGCGCACCTGCATGACGCGCAGGGGGTCAGAGGTTCGAGTCCTCTACGGCCCACTCGAAAGTCCCTGGTAACCCCGGTGGAGCGTCATCACTCTTGGTGAGCGAGACCGCGGGTGTAGCCACGGGTGTAGCCAAGCGGCGCAACTTTCCCTGGCGCAAAATCGCCCAAACTACGGAGCTACTTGTCCGATGACGCGAGTAGAGCGGTCATCGGAGCGACAGCTGCGTCGGCAACCTCGCGCACCCGGTGCCGGTAGTGCCGCAATACCGTTACTGGCCGGTCTCCGAGCACGTCTGCGACCGCCTCTACGCTCACGCCGGCGTCGATGAGCAAGCTAGTCGTGGTGTGCCGGAATACGTATGGGATCACGTGCTGCTCGAGCCCGGCACGGCGCGAGAGTTTGCGGAGCAGGCGCCGCAGGTTCGATGGATCGATGGGCGTCCCGTTCTCGGTTGTGAAGATCAGGTCCGGCCACTCGGTGGACCACACCGATCCAACTCGTAGTTGCTCTTCCTCCTGGCGCTTGCGATGCTCTTGGAGCGCCGTCACGACCGGCGGCGCCAGGCGGATCGAGCGAAGGCTGGCACTCGCCTTGTTTGGCACATCAAGACGCAGTGTCTTCCCGCTGTCGCGCTTCAGCGAACGCCTCACAGTGAGGACCTCTTTGCCAAGATCGATATCGTCCCAGCAAAGCGCCGTCAGTTCGCCGGGGCGAAGGCCGGTCCCGAGCCCCACTACGACGAGAGCGCCCAGCCGCTCTCCTCGGGCGGCGTCGATCAACTTGCGTACGTCATCCGGCGTGAGGGAGCGCTGCTGGACCGTCTCGTTCGCTTTCGGCAGCGGCTCGTGATCGCCCAGGAGACACAGCGAGAGAACCGTCTCGACGAGGAGATGGTGAAGATCCTTACGGGCAGTGACCGGCTGAAGGCACGGCGGATGGTCTCTGGTCAGCACGACCGACTTCGGTGAGGAGATCGATGCCACCGAGGGTTTGCTCCTTGGTTATCACGAGCTGTTGACCGTCGATCACGACGGTCGAGTGACGACGGTCGTGCGCGCCATCGGTCGGTACTGGTGGGGCACCGATCCCAATAAGCCATCGCCGAGAATCGAGCACACGCGGCTGCAGCCTTCCTACCCGGCCGGACTGCAGACGGGTTCCATTCTCGAGGGGACGGTCCGGGCGCAGCTCAGCCACGCCGACGGCTTTCCTGCCTCGCAAGCCCGTGCAATCGAGCGGGTCCTTGACGAGCTCATCGGCAGCGACAGGCCCGAGGCTCGAGCTGCGTCGCGACCGGTCCTCGTGACCATCGCCGAGCAGATGATCGCCGAGGATCGGGAGCAGCAGAAGCGGCTGGCGGTCGAGGAGGGGCGCTAGGGCAGCATTATGATCTTCGTCAGGTGATCGGCCGTAGTCGGCTTTGGCCGCACGGATCGCGGAATGGCATGGCTCGCCACTGGGAAGGGTCGCGCTCATCCGACGGGTCCGATCTCACGGCTGGCGGCTATCTCCTCGCACCGTCGCAGGGCTCGAGAGCTGGCGCGGTGTCCGCTTTCACGAGACGAGATACAGCTCCACAGTGGTCTGCAGGTCGATGGAGGCAAACGGTCGGGCGAGGAACGAATCGACGCCCGAGTCGAATGCCTCTCGCCGTCGGCTGTCGTGGGCGGTGAAGGCCACCACGGGCACGCCTGACAGCCCTGGTTCGTCTCGCAAGCGGGGAAGTATCTCGAGCCCGTCCTCGTCGCCGAGCGCAAGGTCGAGCAGCACCAAGCCGATGTCGTGTGCCTGCACTATGCGAAGGGCGCTCGAGAGACCACTCGCCTGAACGACGTCGACTCCGAGCGGGTCCAGGCACAGGGCGACGAGCGAGGCCATGTCCGGCTCGTCGTCGACGATGAGCACGCGCTTCACGAGGCGCTGCCGAGAATCGTCTCGACCTTCTGCATCAGGGCGATCGGGGAGAACGGCTTTGTGAAATAATCATCAGCACCCGCTTCCTCGGCATCTCCGAGGTCGCCGTGCTGGGCTTTCGCCGTCAGCATGACGATGCTCGTCGAAGACATCAGTGGGTCGGCCTTCAGCTGACGGCAGATCTCGATCCCGGAGAGATCGGGCAACATGACGTCGAGCAGGACAAGGTCAGGGTGGTGCTCGCGGGCGAGCTCGAGCGCCTCCTGGCCTCCGCTCGCTTCGAAGATCTGGTAGGTGTCGCTGTCGAGCGTCATCCGGACGAGCGACCGCACCCCGTCCTCGTCGTCAACGATCAAGAGCTTCCGCAAGACTCCTCCTCTGTCCGTTCCCGCTTGGGGGCTCCATTGTGGGCTGCTCGGCGAACGGCAGCGAGAGCGAGAAGGTGCTTCCCTCGTCGGGGATGCTCCGTACCCAGAGCTGGCCGTGCTGAAGCTCGACGAGGATCTTCGTGATGTACAGCCCGATGCCTGTGCCCCCGACCTTTCGCACCTCAGGCCGATCGGAGCGGGTGAACTTCTCGAAGATCTGCGAACACTCCGCGTCGCTCATCCCGATGCCCAGGTCGATGACGGAGACTTCTGCGTAGTTACCGGCTGCATGGGCGACGATCCGCACGGCCGAACTGTCCGCCGAGTACTTGACTGCGTTCGACGCCAGGTTGGTCACGATTTGTACCATCTTGTCGCGATCTGCCAGCACGGCCGGGAGGCCCGCTTCGATCTCGGCAACGAATCGGCCGCTCGTCGCGTCCCCGAAGGTGCGGACGACCTCAGCCACCACATCTGCAAGATCGACGGGCGCCAGATCGGCTGTGAGCTTTCCCGAGTCGATCCTGGAGACCGAGAGCAAGTCGTCGATGAGGCGCCCGAGGCGCTTGGCGGACGAGTGCACCTGTTCGAGCGCCTCGCGGGAGCGTTCCGTACCGAGGTCGTCGCGCGTGAGCAGGAGCTCGGAGAAGCCCTGGATCATCGTGAGCGGCGTGCGAAGCTCGTGGGAGACCGTGGACACGAGCGACGACTTGAGCTGGTCAACCTCACGTTCATGCGAGACGTCGCGGACCACTACGACGGCGCCGAGGAGGTCGTCCCCAACAAGCAGGGGCGCCGCTGTCAGGGCAATCGGTATGCGCCGCCCGTCCGATCGAGCGAGGCGGATGTCGTAGCCGGTGCTGGCGATCACGTGGCGGTCCCTGATGGCCTCGCTCGCGATGGAGTCCTCCCAGGTGATGGCCTTGCCGCGCTGCTCATACAGAGCGAAGGCGTCAGACCAGCCGTGGTTCATGAGCTCGGCCGCCGATCGGCCGGTGAGTCGCTCCAAGGCGGGGTTGACACGCATGGGCCGACCCGAGAGATCGATCGTGGCGACGCCCTCTCCGACCGATGCTAAGAGGGCGCCTGCCTCCTCGTGCTCGCGGCTAAGACGGCGGAGCAAGGCGGCGACGAGAAGGGCTGTGCCAACGGCGAGCACGAGCACGAGGAGGCCGATGGCCACGAGGCGCTCGGTGAGCGCGGTCAGCGGCGAGTCCAGGGTAGCGAGCGGGTCTTCGGCGATCACGCCCCAGCCCGTGGTGGGCACCGGTGCATAACCGACGAGCTGAGTGCCGCCGAACCCAGGCACCGCTCCGGTGGCTGAGCCGGTGCGACCAGCCAGGGCCTTCGCCACGAGCGGCATGGAGCCGAACGAACTGGTGGCACTTGCCGCCGGTCCGGAGAGGGCGTGCCCCGCCTGGTCGACAATCACGAGCTGACCTCCGCCGCGGATGGCCGTGCCACCGATGATGTCACCGAGGGTCGAAACCGGAAGCGTGCCCTGCAATATCCCGACGATCCGCCCGCTTGCGTCGCGGACGGGAGCGGAGAGCCCGACGACGAGCTCGCTGGGCAGAGTGGTCTGCTGCAGGGCCTCGGAGACGTAGGGGTGTCCGCTCCGCATGACCCCGGTGAAGAAGTCCTTCGTGGCCACGCTCTTGCCGATGGCCGCAGGATCGCTCGGCCAGCGCGCCTCGAGGCGCCCGCTGGCGGTGACGATGTCGAAGCTCGCAAAGCCCGGGTACAGCAGGTGTAGCGTCGCTGCCAGCTTCGAGAGCCCTCCCGAGCTCGTAACGGAGAAGTACTTCGACAGCTCCGGTTGGTCGGCCACGTTGCTCACGAGCTGGAGCCGACTTCCAAGGGCACTTTGGAGAGCGCTGCTTGCGAGATGAGCCGCCGTGACCTCGCCGTTCTCGATCTCGCTTCGTTGCGAGTCGCGAGCAGCAATCACCTGCCAGGTGCCGAGGACCGCCACGATGGCGATGA
Source organism: Acidimicrobiaceae bacterium (assembly GCA_003136185.1). Classification (GTDB taxonomy): domain Bacteria; phylum Actinomycetota; class Acidimicrobiia; order Acidimicrobiales; family Bog-793; genus Palsa-601. The sequence goes on from PLDN01000089.1 coordinate 60,694, forward strand.
GGAGGACCAAGGCGCCAAGTGCGAGGCGCACGAGGACCGGCTGGCGGGCGTCCACTACGTCGAGCTCCCGCCGAAATGGTCGAGAACGACCCGCAGCTCGCCGACTGGGAGGGAGAGGAAGGCCTCGACCGCATCCGGCCAGAACTGGGTCCCGGCGCCCTGGCGGACCTCACCGAGGGCCTCCTCGATCGAGAGCGCCTTTCGGTACGGGCGGTCGCTCGTCATGGCATCGAACGCATCGCAGAGCGGGAAGATCTGCGCGCCAAGGGGAATCTCTTCGCGGGCGAGACCACGCGGGTACCCCTTGCCGTCCCAACGCTCGTGGTGGGCATGGACGATCTCGCATGCACCCTTTAAGAAGGGGATGCCCTCGAGGATCGAGCGACCCGACTCCGGGTGCTGACGGATGAGCTCCCACTCCGACTCGGTGAGCGAGCCGGCCTTTGTCAGCACGAAGTCGGGAACGGTGAGCTTTCCGATGTCGTGGAGGAGGAAGCCGTACTCGAACTGAGGATCGCTCGCGTGCTCAGGAGCGACGAGGTTGGTCAACATCATCCCGTAGCGGCTCACCCGCTGCAGATGCCCTCCGGTGCACTCGTCCTTGGCCTCGACCGCAACGGCGAGGCCGTTCACTGTGGCCTTATAGGTCTCTTCGAGCTCGGCCAATGCAGCAGCGAGCTCCCCGGAGCTGTGGCGTTCCGCCAGGTACGTTGAGCGAAAGTCGACCGCATAGGCGTCGAGTTGGCGACGGAGGGCGGCGATTTCCTCCCCACGACCTTCGAGGGCAGTTTGCATTCGAAGGCGGTCGACAGCGAGGGCGATTGGGGTAAGCGTCTGGCGAAGCCGCTCGAGGCACGCCTCGAGCGATGGTTGGCCGTCGAGGTCGAGAACGACCACGACGCCAACGATGCTGCCGTCAAGGACGACCGGAACCGCCAGCGATGGCCTCGATGGCACGCTTTGCTCAGGCTGCACCTTGGGATGATCTACGGTCAGCAACTGAGCACTACCGAGACCGAGGGTTCTGAGGGCCGCCTCCTCCATCTGCTGGAGACGGGTGGCGCCGCCTTCGCAGGCGGCCATAAGGAGCAGGCGAGAAGGACTCGTGACGGCGAAGATCGCTCCGCCCGTTCCGGTCAACAAGCGAACTGCTACTGCGAGGAGCTCGTCGCAGTACCTGGCGCGCTCAGCAGCCGGGCGGCCGTTGATGCGGTTCGTCGGGTCAGTCACGGTCCTTGTTGAGCCGGTCCTTTTGTCGAACGCGGTCAGCTGCTGTCGCGACGCGGTCGTACTCATGCTCGCCACGCGCCAGCGGAAGGTTGCGGGGGGTCGGGTACGCGACTCAAGACTCGCCCATCATCGTTCGCGTCTTATCGGCATGCGGGACCGAGATCTTGAGCACACCGGCGACCGACCCCCATAACGAGCGGAGTGGCGTCAAGTACTGAGCTCTCTCGGGATGGGTAACGGGCTCCACCGCAGCCGGACGAGCTCTACGCCGCCCACGTCGAGTGAGTGACGCCCGGGCACGTGGGCTCCGGCCGAGCGAACTGGATGCGTGGTGTCTAGCCTCGCTCTTGAATCGCTCGAAGCGGCTGGGTGTCCGTAGAGGGCAAGGACGACCGGAGCCCGCCGTGACAGTACCCCGCAGCGTGGCGGATGTGCTTTCTGACCACGTCACCTTAGAGACGAGCGCGTCGATCGTATGTACCTGTACCTCTACGTCTTCAAGCTCCAGTACGCGTCGGGCATCGTCGGGCTCTTCAAGTACCACCGAGCTTTCCGTTCGTCTCCTCGGCGCTCCCGCCACGAGGAGCCGTTCTGCCTCAGGTGCGGGCAGCGCATGCGACCATAAGTACCCCTGTCCGAGATCGCAGCCCAATTCCGTGGCCAGTCGTGCTTGTTGTCCGGTCTCGATCCCTTCGGCGACGATCGTCGAACCCTTCTCATGGCACATGTCCACAACCAGGCGAAGAAATCCCTGTCCAAGCTTGGTCGAAATCACCGACGTGAGCCTTCGGTCAATCTTGACGATGTCAAAATCCAGCGATCGGAGTCGGGAAAACGTCGCAAAGGACATACCAAAGTCGTCAAGAGCCACCCGAACGCCGAGATCGTGAAGCGCGGCAACGCTCCGGGCTGACGCATGGGGCTCGCCCTGCTGACTTTCGGTGATTTCGACTACGAGCCCGGCTGGATTGGCCCCGGTGGCAGCGCTGGCTCTCTGCAGTCGGGAACCGAGAGTGCTTCCATCGGCCTCCGATCCGGAGACATTGATCGCAAGATCGAAGTCCGGTCCGACAAGTTCTTTAGCCTGCCAGACCGCCAGTTGCTCACATGCCGTCGAGAGCACCCAGTGGTCAAGAGCCCGAATCAGCCCGCAGTTCTCTGCGAGAGGAACAAAGTCGGCTGCGGGAATGACACCCAAGGTGGGATGGGAGAGTCTGACGAGTGCCTCAAATCCTTGAAGTCTCTCGCTCCTCAGATCCACGACAGGCTGGTAGTAGAGCTCCAGCCCTCGGTGTTCGATCGCCATTATCAACTCGTCGTACGTCACGGCCGCTGATTCATCTTGCCGAGAGGACATCGTCCCGTTCGTCATAGCTCAATTTTCCTCGCAAGGACCGGTCGGTGCCAGATGACGGTGGACCATTTCCGAGTAAGGCAGATGAACCAGAGGCGGCGAGCTCCGGGGCCAACAAAGCGGTAGTGGGGCGCTCCACGTTCGCGCTCACTGGCACGTGAGCTCGATGTCGCAGAGCGCCCCACTTCATCATCGGCTGTGCGTGCTCGCGAAGCAGATACGCCTCTACCATTGCCGACCGGTCAAGATCTACTATGAACAGATGATCCATCTTGACTAGGCGCCACTAGCCTTCCTGGTAGGATCATCATTTGATACCGCCCATTGGCACATGGCGAGGTCCTTGATGATTCAGCCAACCGACGGCACAGATCGGGCAGACGAGTCCGTTTCCATCCTGATCGTCGAGGACCAGGACATGGTCGCAGAGGCGTTTCGCCGCGTCATTAACGGCGAGGATGACTTCAGCGTGGTTGGCGTG
>PLDN01000190.1 GCA_003136185.1 Acidimicrobiaceae bacterium
TGCTCGTCGTCGTCGTAGCTGTAGATGTCCTGAGATCGGTGGACCCTGAGACCACTTGCCCGGGCATTTGCGCGGGCAGCTCTATACCCAAGGGGGTATACGTGCTAAGGTGCAGATACCCACCCAGGTATCCGTGCAGGGGCTTCACGCACATCTGAGGCGCCCGCCACCGAGACAGAAGGGCTGCTCCCGATGACGGCAACTCCAGGAACCGACCTCGATTCATCGCCGACTCCAGCGATCGTGAAGAGTTCGGACCCGACCGTCGAGTCCCAGGATCGTGACCGAGCGGACCGCATCCGCTCGGTCCGCCGCAGTCCGTTCGCCCGCCTCGGTACCTGGGCCGCCACTCACTTCCGGACGGTGCTCATCGCATGGCTCCTCGTGTTGCTCGTCTTCGGGGTCTTCGCCGTCCACGTCGAGAATGCACTCGCCGGTGCGGGGTGGCAGGCCTCGAACAGCCAGTCGGTGGCGGCGCGCGCGATCATCGAGAAGGACTTCTCCGGCCTCGGTGCCACCAGCCTGCAGGTGGTCGTCGTAGACCACGACGGTCCGATCGCGTCGGACCCGCAGGCGCAGGCCGTGATTACCAAGGCCACCCGTGTGCTCCGGAGTGATCCCCGCGTGTCCACCGTGGTTCCCCCAAAGGCCGGGGTCTCGATCTCTCGTGACGGCCGGACGGCGATCATCACTGCGGGGGCCGCTGCCGACTCCAACAAGATGGTGCAGGCCGCCGACGCCGTCGCGGCCCCGCTGAGTGCGCTGTCCACCGCGAGAATCTCGGTCACGCTGACTGGTGACAGCGCCCTGTGGGCCGACTTCAACACGGCGAACCGTTCGGCCATGCTCCGATCGGAGATGTTGTCATGGCCGGTGACGATCATCATCTTGGTCATCGCCTTCGGGAGCCTGGTCGCCGCCGGCCTGCCCCTTCTCTTGACCATGGCCGGACTGTTGGTGGCTGCCGGCGCGCTGGTGATCACGACGAAGTTCACCCCGGTCTCGATCTGGGCGCTCAACTTCGCGCTGATGTTCGCCTTGGCCCTGGGAATCGACTACGCCCTCTTCCTGGTCATGCGCTTCCGCTCCGCCCTCGAACGTCGAGGAGCAAAGCCGGGCGACCGCGAGGCGATCGTCGCCTCGGTGGCCGAGACGCTCGACACCGCGGGCAAGGCCGTCGCGTTCAGCGCCCTGACGGTGCTGGCCTCGCTGGCGGCCATCCTCATCGTGCCGAGCCCGGCGTTCCGGTCGATGGCCTTCGGGATCATGCTCTCGGTCGTCGCGGTGCTGGCCGCCACGCTCACCCTCCTGCCCGCCGTGCTGGGCAAGCTCGGGGCCAACATCAACAAGGGCAAGATTCGACTGCGCCGAGGGACTCGGCCCGAGGGCGAGGGTGCGCTCGACCGGATGCTGCATGCCTGGGGCAAGTTCCTGTGGCGCCATCCCTTCCGCGCAGGGGCAGCAGCTCTGATCCTGCTGCTCCTGGCCGCCTGGCCGGTCATCGGAATGCGTACCAACATGCCCTCGATCACCATCGTGCCGGCAAGCGCCAACGCTCGGGTCGGCTACTACGAGGTGACCAATGCCTTTGGGCCGGGAGCCCCAGGCACCCTGCAGGTTGTCGTGCCCAAAGCCGAGCAGGCGCGGGCGATGAAAATACTCACCCACTCGTCTGGCGTCGCCGGGGTGGTCGCCGGGCCGACCAACGCCGGGTGGACCCTAGATCAGGTGGTCCCGACCACTGGGCCGTCGACAGCCGCGACGGGTGCGACCATCGACCACCTCCGCCAGGTGCTTCCACCCGGGACGCTGATTGGCGGGGCGGCGGCCGAGAACCACGACCTCCAGCAGTCGCTGGCGTCGCACACGCCGCTCGTGCTCGGCATCCTCGGCGTTCTCGGGTTCCTGCTCCTGCTCATCGCGCTCGGCGCACCGCTGATCGCCGCGATGGGGGTGCTCATCACCGCCCTGTCGGTTGCCGGCGCGTTCGGGATCGGACGGCTCATCTTCCAGAACGGCTTCCTCTCCGGTCCGCTGGCGTTCCAGCCGCAGGGCTTCATCGACGCCTGGGCTCCGCTGTTCTTTGGAGCCATGGTCTTCGGGGTGGCCATGGACTACACGCTGTTCATGCTGTCGGCGGCCAAGGAACGCTATGAGACGCACCCCGACCCCGAGCACGCCATGGTGGGCTCGATGCGGACGTCGGGCCGAGTCGTGCTGTCGGCCGCTGCCGTCATGATCGCGGTGTTCCTGACCTTCGCCCTGTCGGGACCGCTAGCACCGAAGGAGATGGGCGTGATCCTGGCCATCGCGGTGGCGCTCGACGCCCTGGTGGTGTGCCTCGTCGTGCTCCCGGTCGTGCTGCGCTTGGGAGGCCATGGGGCGTGGCACCAGCCGAAGTGGCTCGGACGGATCCTGCCCAAGGTGAAGTTCTCCCACTGACCCCGACGCCATCGAACGGACGAGGTCCCCAACGACGACGAAGGAGGAGTGACCATGGAGCTGCCCGACCAGGTGGTCGACGACGTCTCGCGTCTGACGCAGTTCTTGGAGCGGTGCTTCTCACGGCCGGGACTGGCGTGAGTTGTCGCAGCAGAGTTTCTGACGATTCCGGATCTATACCCCCTAGGGTATCTGGTAGGCTGATTTCAGACAGACAGATGGAGGTTTGACGTGGCACGAGTCGTTGTCCTGGGGGGAGGGATCGCCGGCCACACGGCGGCGCTCCATCTCACTCGGATGCTGAAGCGGTCCGACGAGGTCGTGGTGGTGACCCCGAACTCCAACTGGAACTGGATCCCGTCGAACATCTGGGTTGGAGTCGGCAAGATGAAGACCGACCAGGTGACCTTCAAGCTCGGACCGATCTACAAGCGCAAGGGCATCGCCTACGAGCAGGCACTGGCCACGGCGATCCACCCGGAGGGCGGCCCCGGCCGCTCGGGGCCGTACGTCGAGGTCACCTATACCGATCCGACCCGTGCCGGCGAGCAGGGGGAGCTCGAGTACGACTACCTGGTCAATGCCACTGGTCCGAAGCTCAACTTCGGCGCCACCCCGGGGCTCGGGCCGGACGGCCACTCCTACTCGGTCTGCACGTCAGGCCATGCCGTCGACGCGGCGGCGGCGCTTCAAGGGTCGATCGCCAGGATGAAGAGGGGCGAACGCCAGGTCCTCGTCGTCGGGATGGGGCACGGGACCTGCACCTGCGAGGGCGCGGCCTTCGAGTACGCGTTCAACGTGGAGCACGAGGTGCGTCAGGCCGGCGTCCGGGAGCTGGCCGACATCGTCTATCTGACCAACGAGTACGAACTCGGTGACTTCGGCGTCGGTGGGCTGACCTTCACCCAACAGGGGTTCCAGACGACGTCGAAGCTCTGGACCGAATCCCTGTTCCGGGAGCGAGGGATCCGAGCGGTCACCCGGGCCCACGTAACGAGCGTCGAGGAGGGAGTCGTCCATTACGAGCAGCTCGACGGTTCCCACGGTTCGCTCGCGTTCGACTTCGCCATGCTCCTCCCGCCGTTCCGGGGCGTGGATCTCCAGGCGTTCGACGCAGGCGGCAAGGACATCAGCGCCGAGCTGTTCGCTCCGAACGGGTTCATGAAGGTCGACGCCGACTACTCCGGTAAGCCGTTCGAGGAGTGGCGGGCCGAGGACTGGCCGAGCACCTACCAGGTACCGCGGTTCCCCAACATCTTCGCCGTGGGGATCGCCTTCGCCCCGCCCCACCCGATCTCACGACCGAGGAAGTCGCCCAGCGGCACCGTCATCGCTCCCTCACCACCACGAACCGGAATGCCGTCGGGGATCATGGGCAAGCTCGCGGCTACCAGCATCGCCGAGATGACCAAACACGGCGCGTCGGCACAGGTCCACTCGGCCTCGATGGCCGACATGGCGGCGGCGTGTGTGGCCTCGGCCGGGTCCGGACTACGCCACGGCAGCGCGGCCTCCATGACCATGTATCCGGTCGTGCCGGACCTGGCGAAGTACCCGGGCACCGGGCGGAGCCTGGACGACACGTTCGGCGAGATCGGCCTCGCGGGGCACTGGATCAAGCTGCTTCTCCACTACATGTTCATCTACAAGGCCAAGGCCCGTCCGGGTTGGCACCTGATCCCGGAATAGAAGAGGAGAGGTCAATGGACGACACCGACGCCAACATTGCGAGCGCCCCGCTCCCGACAGCCAATACGTTGCGGGCCCGCAAGAACCTGATCATCCAGTTCGGGCGATTCCTGGCTATCAACACGAAGATGCTGAAGATCATTCGGAAAGAACATCGCTGAGCGGGTTACGGCTCGCGCTACGGAAAGGAACAGAGTATGTGTGCCGAAGTGACATGCAAGCAATGTTGCCGCCCGTCCTGGAAGGGGTGCGGTCAGCACGTCGAGCAGGTGCTGGGCCACGTCGCTCCCGAGGACCGGTGCCAGTGCCGTACTCGCACCGTCTCCAAGAGCCGACGCTGGTTCAGACGATGACCGCCTGCCTGATGGAGAGGCCTGAGTCAGCGCCGGTGGCTTGTGCAGATGGGGTGTTAGCGACGCCACGCAGCGCGCGACCCGTTCGCCTCATCGGTTTCGATCTAGGGAGGGTACGACCGTGAGCAGCCAGCAGTGGGACGAGCGCTACAGCACAGACGAGTTGGTGTGGACGAGCACTCCCAACCAGTTCCTCGTCGCCGAGGCTGTCGGCCTTCCCGCCGGGCGGGCGGTGGATCTCGCTTGTGGCGAAGGTCGGAATGCGATCTGGCTCGCAGAACAGGGCTGGGAGGTAACCGGCGTGGACTTCTCCCCGGTCGGCCTTGCGAAAGCCAAGCGGTTTGCTGACCGCTCGGGCGTCGAGGTCACCTGGGTCGAATCCGCCGTGGAGGATTGGACGCCACATCCTGGCGGCTTCGACCTCGTCGCCATGATCTATCTCCAGCTTCCGCAGCCGGCCCGCTCGGCGGCCCTTGCCTCCGCAGCGTTAGCAGTGGCCCCCGGTGGCACTCTGCTCGTCGTCGCTCACGACGCGGACAACCTGACTCGAGGGTTCGGGGGTCCGCCGATTCCTGACTTGCTCTACCGGGTCAGTGATGTGACGGAAGCTGCGGTCGATGCCGGCATGACAATCGAGCGGGCGGAGCAGGCAATTCGGGTCGTAGACACAGACGATGGCCCGAAAGAGGCGATCGACACGGTCGTGCGCGCCAAACGCCCTTCGTGACTCCCAGGTTTTCGGGCGGGACCACCGATCACCAGAGTCTCCGATGAGAGTGGGTGGTGTCCGGACGAGCGGGTCAGGCTCCCGACCGCGCAAGGGCGAGCTGTGCGGACCGAGACTCGCCTATGACCTTCGCCTCTAGCCGGTGGCCGCGGAAGCAGCTAGAGCGTTAGAGGTGAGGAGGTTGATATGCCAAGGACGAACTTTGCTGGCACGAGCGTCAACGTGAGCGACGAAGGCTATTTCATCAAGCCGGATCCGTGGACCGAGGACATAGCTCTCGAGATCGCCGCCCGCGAAGGCGTCGATCGTCTGACGGGAAAACACTGGCAGGTAATCAGGTTCATGCGGGAGCGGTACCTCAACCGCGAATTTCCCCCCACGTGTCGCGTCATAAGCAAACATTGCGACGTGTCGATCCGGCAGCTTTACCGCATGTTTCCGAGACACCCAGTCAAGATCGCCGCCAAGATAGCTGGCGCCCCTGAACCTCGTTCGTATGTGGGTGGGTGCGGGGTGAACTGGGAGTCAGCCTGGGGACAAGAGGGCTGACCCGCACCGTGAGGTTCGTCACGGAGAATGCCCGGTAGACGACGAGAGGAGCGGTCGAGGACGCTACACGGCAACCCATTAGGTAACAGGTGTCGTGAACTCCTGGAACGCCGCCCAAGCCCGCGGCCCGTAGACCGTCGCCGGACCGCCGTCCATCAGCAGCGCGACCGACAAGGTCTCGGCGACCTCCTCCGAGGTAGCGCCGTGTCGTGCCGCGGCTTTCGCGTGGTACGCGATGCAACCGTCACACTGCTTGACGACAGCGATCAGCAGCGCCATCAACTCCTTCACGCGAGCTGGGAGCACGCCGTCGGCGAGCGCCGCGTCGTGCATCTGGCCGAAACCGGCCCAAGCGTCGGGTGCTGCGTTGCGCAGTTCGCGGGTCGGGAGGCGGAGCTCTTCGATTAACTCATGTGCGGATGCCATCAGTATCAGCCTTTCTCTTGAAGCGAGCGATGAATGGGAGCAGGAGCACCGGCGCCACAGGCGGTCGTTTGGGGCCTCGGCTCCCGAAGCCATCTGAAGACCTCGCGGTCGCCCTGGAGTGCGAGGCGACGCCTGAGGACCGGGTTGTCTGTTGCTTGACTGACGTGGCACGCGATGGCACGGTGCTGGCGGGCCCGGTCGACGCTCACGTCGAACTCGAGCTGCTCGGCTGGCCGGCCAATGAAAGCGGCTCCGAACTCCCGATTGAGCGATGACGACACCTGCTCGTCGAGAGCCCACGCCAGGACTGGCAGNNCCGGTAATGCCACCTTCGTCGAAGACCAGCAGGAGGTCGGCACGAACTCGGTCGGCGACCTGGCAGATCTGGGTGGCAAGCACGTCGAGCCCCTGGTCGGCAAGGCCGAGGTCCGGGTACTCGAACAACTCGACATGACCGACACCGAGCTCAAGCGCCGCGTTCCCGAGCTCGCGGCTGCGGACGTGACCCAGCGATTCCAAGTCCTCTCCGAGCGTGGAGGCCTCACCGCGCGTGAAGCACAGGACCGACGTGAGGACGCCAGCATCTGCAAACTCACCGAGCGCACCGCCGAGTCCGAAGCTCTCGTCGTCCGGATGAGCACTGACGACGAGGACGGACGTCGCTGACGGCAGGTGCGAAGCTGGTCGCCCCTCGAGATCGCCGTTCATCTTCTGACCTCGCGCACCACGGGAAACGAAGCTCCTGTGCAGACGGGTTCAATGGTCACGTCTGTTTCAACCGATACCCTAGGGGGTATATTCCACTGCAGCTAGCGGGCTGACCGCACCTCAGTTCGCTCGGCTGATCACCTCGGCAGCAGCGGACAGACGAGCCGCAGCTTCAGCGGCGAGCGGCGCCAGGGCTTCGCCCGGCATGAGCGTCCTCGGATCGGCCATCGTGACGCGGGTGTGCCCGCCGTCGCCTTCGAGCACGACGTTGCACGGGATCATGAGCGCAACGGAGGGGTCAAGCTGTAGCGCTTGGTTTGCAAGCGTCGGGTTACATGCACCGAGGATCTTGAGCGGGGCTC
>PLDN01000156.1 GCA_003136185.1 Acidimicrobiaceae bacterium
GTTGCGGATTGGACCAACCCCCTTGGCATGTGCCAAATCGCCTGGTACGTTCGGGTCAGTCCGATGACGCCGTCGGACCAACTGCGCAAGGAGGAAGCGCGTATGCGATCAATCGTGCGTGCCCACGATTCGACTGCAAGACGCGGCAGGCCGCTTCTCAAAGTAGCGGCCCTGACCGTCTTCAGCGCTGCTGTGGTCTTCGCAATGGCTGGAACGCCCATCGCGGGCGCAGTCCGTCCGACGACCTCGCCACAGGTACACCTGAAAGCTAGAGGTTTAATGGACTGCAACGGGTTCAGCCCAGTGCAGAAGCTGCTCAGGCCGATGCTCTGCACGGACATCCGTGGGATCTCGGGCGTCAACAACTCGAACACGTGGGGCGGCAAGTTCTACGACAACGGCCACTACATCGGTCACGACGAACCCGATCTGACGTTCCTCTCGAACCGGGCGGGGTCCGGTAACGACGTCACGTTGTCCGAGACCCTCGGCAAGGACCCGTCCGCCACACCGACGATCACCGACCCCGGGAAGGACGTCGCCGACTGGTACGAGCTGACGCCGGCTCCGTGGCTGTCGATGGCGCTGTGCGACCCGTACTCCTACCCGCAGCTGCAGTGCGTGCCCAAGTCGAACAAGAACGCCCCCCAATGCACGAAGGCTTTCAACTGTCCGACGAACTCCTACCCGGGCGCCGGGTCAGCCGTGATGGAGATGCAGTTCTACCCGCCCGGCAACCCACCGTTCATCGACAACGAGAGCTGCAGCTCGACGCAATGGTGCGCTGGTTTGACGATCGACAGTCTCGAGTGCACGAACCTGTACGGGACCTGTAACACCAGCTGCGAGGAACCGGTCAACTTCGCCTTCATCCAGCGCAACGGTGTTCCGACTGGGGGGCCCGGACCTGGCGATTCGGACGAGGACACGAGCATTCCCAACAGTGAGACGCTTCTCATGAACCCGGGAGACAAGGTCACAACCCACATGTTCGACGCTCCGGCACCGGGAGGTGGGGACGCCTTCGAGGTGAAGATCGACGACCTCACGACTCACCAGACGGGAGTCATGCAGGCGTCGGCTCACAATGGCTTCCAGGTCGTCAACATGCTCTGCCAGACGGAAACCTGGAACTGGCAGCCGGAGTACAACACCGCCACGACTCAGAACATCGCGCCGTGGGCAGCGCTTCAGACGAACATCAGCACCGAGTTCGAGACCGGGCACTTCGAGCCCTGCTCGAGCGTGACCGGCTCGATCACGAACCCGTTCGACCCGTCGGACACCGGCGGTACCTACACCACATGCGTCGGTGGGTACGAGGGAACGGGCAGTGAAGGAGCAGAGACGTCGGACGAGATCTGCTATGCCGCCAACGACCCGCACACAGGGTTTGACGGTGTCGGGACGTCGGTAACGGGCGCCCCGATCGCCGCGTGCCAGGACAACGTCGTGCAGAACGGTGACCTCGACTTCGACGGGACTCCCTACCGCACCGAGTGGCCGACGGGTGCCAAACCGACGAGCCTCTATCCGGGGAGCTTCGTCGAATCGTTACCGACGACCGGAGGCCATCAGTACTCCCAGTTCTTCATACAGACCGACGTCGCTCTGAGCGAGTCGACCTGCACGGCGAAGACGCTGGGGGGCTGTTCGGTGCCGCCAGCGGGCAAGGAGGTCGATCAGGCCGGTCACAAGGCCTTCTACCCTTACTGGAGCGAGCAACGCAGTGGGAAGACCTGCACGTGGTTGTTCGGGAACGTCAGTACGGGAAGCGGCGTGAACGACTTCGGGAAGGACGCCGAGTACGGGCACGACCTCTACTCCGTCATCGGCTACCCGGAGTTCGAAGGCAAGATCTACAACAACCTCTGCCCCGCAAAGACAGCGACATGACAACCGGCCGCGCGCGTTGAGCGTGTGGCCGCACGACGACACGAGGGGGCTCGCGCGAGAGTGTGGGCCCCCTCAATCGCGCCCTGGAGGAAGGGGCCTCCGCCTCGGAATCATGCGCGAAGGGGAGCCCGGCGCGCTCCCGCCCGCTACCCACCGCGCCCGCGTTGGAAGTCATTGCCAAGGCTACGACGATCCCCCCAGCGCGAGAGGGGGGTGACAGACTCGCCCGCGGCGCCTATCGTGCAAGGAGTTGAGGCTCAAGGGCGATGTTGCCCGTAGCGGAGGTGAAGCGATGCGCAGGTCGAGACTGATGACTTTGCTCGTGATGGGAGCCGTGCCGAGCATAGGTATCGCTCTGGCAGTGCCGGCGGGGAGCGCCACGACGGCGGCACCGGCCAGCGCCATCGTTCACACCACCGCGATACCGAGAGCTGTCGGGCCGACTTCGAAGGTCATCGTTATGCTGCGCGATCGTGAGTCCGGGCTAGCGGCACGGTCGGTGGCGCGCACGAATGCCCTTCGAGTAGAGCAGATCCCGATCGTCCACGAGCTCCGCGCTGCCGGCGCGAAAGGCGTGACCGCTGGCACCTCGCTCCCGTTCGTGATCGCGTCCGTGACCTCAGCCCAAAGGGCAGCGCTCTCCCTCAATCCTCTCGTCGTCGCCGTCGAACCCGACAGCGTGATCCCCTACCCGACGACTCAGGTGCCGACCGAGGCGACGGCGCCCGGAGCAATCGGGACCGGCCCCCGGAGCGTGATTACGCCATCCATTTGCGGGACTGCTGTCTCGCCCGAGTCGGATCCCGAAGCGATCAATGTGATCAATGCCACAGCGGCGACGGCGCTCGGCTACGACGGCGCTGGCGTCACGGTCGCCTACATCGCCGACGGCGTCAACCCCTCTGACCCCGACTTCTCACGCAACGCGGCGTATGCCTCGGCGGGTTCGCCCACCGGTTCGCCGATCCTTGTCCAGAAGAACTTCGACGGCGATGCGAGTGGGACTGCGACCGCGGGCGGCGAAGCTTTCCTCGACTCGAGCTCGATCGCCGCGCAGGGCAACACCGTCTACAACCTTGACGGCTACGTGAACGCTGCGGACTCGCTGCCGAGCCCGTGCGACATCAAGATCACCGGCGCTGCTCCGGGCGCGGATGTGCTCGGCCTCGACGTGTTCTCGACGGACCACGACACGACTGAGTCCAACTTCATCCAGGCGATCGACTACGCCGTCAAGCAGGGCGTGAAGGTGATCAACGAGTCGTTCGGCTCGAACAACTTCCCCGACACGGCCCTCGACATCACGCGCATCGCGGATGACGATGCTGTGGCAGCCGGCGTCACGGTCGTGGTGAGCTCCGGTGATGCGGGCGTCACAAGCACGCTCGGCTCTCCGGCGACCGACCCGAACCTCATCAGCGTCGGGGCGTCGACCACCTTCCGTGCCTACCAGCAGGTCCACTACGGGGGCATCAACGCGACGACTCCCAACGCGACAAACGGGACGTGGATCGACAACAACATCTCGAGTTTGTCGTCGGGGGGCTACTCGCAGAGTGGCGGCAACACCGTCGATCTCGTCGCACCCGGCGACCTCAACTGGGCGCTCTGCGACGCGGACAACACGTTGTTCGCTGACTGCACGAACGACCAGAGCCCGGCAACGGGTTCCGACATCGAGATGACCGGCGGCACGAGTGAGTCCTCGCCGCTCACCGCGGCCGCGGCAGCCGACGTGATCCAGGCATACGCCTCGGCTCACCACGGCGCCGACCCCACACCCGCGCTCGTGAAGCAGATCCTCATGAGCACGGCAACCGACATCGACGCGCCGGCCGAGCAACAGGGCGCCGGCTTGCTTAACGTGCTCGCTGCGGTCAAGGAGGCAACTTCAATCAAGGGCACGACGGGGACGGCAGAGGGAGGAGTGCTCGTCAGCCCGAACCAGGTCAACATCGTGCAGGACCCCGGCGCGAGCACCTCCAAGACGATCGACGTCACCAACACCGGCGCCAGCTCTGTCACGGTGAAGCTGTCGACGCGTGCGCTCACCAACAAGGTTGCTGCCAAGAGCGGCTCGTTCTGCCTGGACCCCGCCACGACTTCGATTTCGTGCGGATCGCCGACGGCCAACTCGTTCTCGATCTGGAGCGGAGTCACCGAGGTCTACCAGGAAGAGACCTTCACGGTGCCGACGACGACATCGCCGTCACGGCTTAGTTTCTCGGCGGATTATCCCTACACCGCTCAGACCTCGTTGCTGCACGTTGCGCTCTTTGATCCCTCCGGTGCCTATGCCGGGTACTCCCTGCCACAGGGACTGGCCGATTTTGCCAACATCCAGGTGGCCAACCCGGCAGCTGGCACGTGGACAGCGGTGTTCTTCACGGAGAAGGATGGAGCGACATCCGGCGGCATCGGAACGAGCGGCACGATCCAGTGGCAGGCTGTCACGTCGGAGTTCGCTCCGGCCGGCACGATCTCGCCATCGACGTTGAAAATCGCCCATGGATCCACGGCGGCCGCGAAGTTCACCGCCAAGAGCCCAACGACCTCCGGTGACACGGCGCAATCCATCGTGCTGCGCACGGTGGGCGGCGCGACGAACACGATCCCGGTCACGGTGCGCACGATGGTGCCGATCGGCAAGAAGGGTGGAACGTTCAAGGGCGTGCTGACCGGCGGCAACGGTCGCGGGAACCCTTCGCAGATGAACAGCTACGTGTTCGACGTGCCGAAGGGGTTGCACGACGTCGACGTGAGCGCGGCGTTTGCGGACAGCAACGACGCCGTCGTGGCGTTCCTCCTCGACCCCGAGGGTGAGGCGGTCGCTTCGTCTTCGAGCGTCACCGTCAACAGCAAGGACACGGGCGTCATCTCGACCGGCGACGTCAACATCTACAAGGACGCTCCGCAAGCGGGAGCGTGGACCCTCGTGCTCGATTGGCTGCAGCCGGTGTCCGGGTCCGAGCTCTCTGAACCGTTCGACGGAGCCGTCCGGTTCAACCAGGTGAGCGTCAGCTCCAACCTGCCGAAGAGTGCGTCGACCGGGCTGAAGCGCGGGAAGCACTACACCTACGACGTGACGGTGAAGAACACCGGTCTGTCGCCCGAAGCGTTCTTCGTCGACCCTCGCACCACCGGCACGACATCTGTTGCTCTGGCCGACCAGAACGGAAGCGCCAAGAACATGTCGCTCCCGCTCGCACCCGGGACGACGTTCCCGATCTACGTCGTGCCGACCGACACGAGCGGGATCTCCGCGAGCCTGAAGGGGAACGTGCCAGTGACATTCGACACCGAGCCGTTCACGGGGGACCCGGATCTCTCGCCGGCCGTAGCCGCCCCGGGAGTGAAGGAGTCCCAGAGTGGGGACAAGGCGAGCCTCCACTTCACGACATCAGGCGAAGTCATGCCAGGGTACTGGTACCTCAACCCGAGCGAGATCGGTCCGTACGGGTCGACTGGGGCTCCGTCCGCCACGGCCAGCGCCGTCTTCGACGCCATCACTCAGGCGTTCGACCCGACGGTGAAGTCCTCGACCGGGGACCTCTGGTCGGCCGCCAACGGGCTCTCGAAGGGCTTTACGCCGGTGTACGTCGAGCCTGGAAAATCCGCGAAGATCGTTGTCACGATCACACCGACTGCTGCATCGGGAAAGACGGTGTCGGGCATCATCAACGTGGACGACACCTTCCTTGCCAACGCGGTGCTCGGAATCACTGACAGCGGTGGCGACGAGCTTGCATCGCTGCCGTACACGTACAAAGTGTCGTAACGGGGCGGGGAGACCGGGGAGATCCTGACTCGCTCCCATCGGTGCCAACGCTGGCGGGGGACTCCTCGTGAGTCGCCGGTATCGTCGAGGTGTGCAGCGTGGCCGGTACGAGGGTGCCCCGGCTCGTCGTCCACGTGGCGATTTGCGAGCAACCGTCTTGGCACTGCTCGACGAGGCACCGATGCATCCGTACCAGATGATCCAAGAGATCTCGAGTCGGTCCGGCGGGCGATGGAAGCCGGGCGCGGGCTCGATCTATCCGGTTCTCCAGCTCCTCGAGGACGAGGCGCTCGTCACTGTCCAGCAGTCACCCGAGGGCAAACGGCTCTTCGAGCTGACTCCCGCCGGTCGCGACGAGGCGGCCCGACTGGCGGAGAGGTCGCATCGCAAGCCGTGGGAGTCGCCTGGGCAAGGATCAAGCGACAAACCGCGCGATCCGCTCGTTGCCATGAGCGAGACAGCGAGGGTATTGCTCGCAGCTACAGGCAGGGCCAACGATGAGCAGCGGGCTCAGATCACGGCGTTGCTGGACGAGCTTCGCGAGCAAGTGAGGGCGATCGTGCCGGAGAGGAAGCCGGGGCCTCCGTTCGCGGGTTGGGCACGCAGCCAGCAGCGCCCGTCGGGTTCCGACTGGCCCTTCAACATCCTCGGGTCGATCTTCGGAGGCCAAGGTCCGTTCGGAGGGTCTGACGCTCGCAGTTCACGGCCTACTGCCGACGACAAACAGGACCCGAACCACGACGACGAAGCTGCGCCCGATGACCCTACGCAGGTTGTCGAAGGTGAGACCACCGACGTGTGAAGCTGCTCGCGACCACAAAGACCTAGGGGTCTTCCGCTGCGACCTGGACAGCGATGCCGCGGGGCTTGCTGGTCGGCACCTGCCAGATCGACAAGCCGTCACAGTCTTGGCTGATCGCGCCTTTTACGACACTTCCCTCACCCACGCCGACGGGCTTGGTCCAGCCGCCCTTGAAGCCGCTGCGCGTGGCAACCTCGATCTCAGGGCCCATCCAGGTCGCGACGGCGTCGCCGTTGGCGTCGAGCGAGACCTGCGGAAAGGGCTCGGTGTAGGGGTTGGAATTGGAGAAGATGCGCCTGGACCGGCCGCTCCCAGATGGCACTCGTTCTGCTCACGCCTGCTCCGGCCGGCGCCACGCCGAGAGCGAGCGAAAGGCCCATCGCAGCGACGGCGGCCGAGAGTCTTCGAATCGGGTCCATGCCGTCAAGAAGCTCGGATGGTCACGGGTGCGTACTCGTCCTCACCGAGGTGAGCCAGCCAGATGTCTACAATTTCGGGCATGGCCTCGGACGGGAGCGACACGTCAAGCTCGGACTTGCCCGGGCCGCCTCCTCGGATCGTTCCGTCGCCGGCTGATCCAGCGCAAGATCGGTTGCACCGCGCACGAAAGCGTCTGCGCGGGAACAACAAGCTTGCCCTGTTGTTGCTCTCGCTGATGGTGATCCCCTGCGGGGGGATCCTGCTGGCGCACCTCGGAAGGCTTTTCACCCAATGGGCTGTCTCAGGTGTCGATGGAACGTATGGAGTGTTCGTCGTCGAGCCGATTGTCCTCTGGTCTCTCGTATCTCTCGTCGCCTTTATCCCGGCTGGAATCGCCCTCATCGTTCGTCCCGCCATAAGAGCAGTCGCCTCGCTGCTTCTCGTCATGAGCGCGGTACTCGCTGCGGGAGCGAACCTCTGGGGCTTCCACGTCTCATATGAGCGGCAACATCCTGACGCAGCACTCACCTCGGTCATCCGCCGGCTCGACATCAACTGGTTGCGGCAGGGCCCGCTCGTTCACCAGATCCTCAACAACGACACGCCATCAGTGGATAGAACCTGGAGAGGACCGCCAGGAGCACTCGACTGCAGCGCCCTCCATGCCGACGCAAAACGCGACTTCCCTGGAGCTCAGATCTCGCCCGCCTACGGGGATGGCTGTGGACTGGACGTCGTGTGGAACGGCACGCTGACCCTCATTTTCACGAGCATGCTCGCGTCGCCGACTCCAGTCCCCACATACGTGAAGGTCAGCACTTACCTCGTGTCGTGATCCGCCGAGCTCACACCGCCGTCAGCACGATCTCGGACGACGAGATCGCCGGAGCGCCGTAACCGGGGTCGCTCGTCGTGCAGAAGCTCCCCGACTCGCTAGCGAACTCTGCGATCGTGAATTGCTCCTCAGCGGTCGGCGTGAGCCCCGAGGTGGTGACGTCCAGCGTGCCGGCGATGGTCATTGCCCCGGTTATGTCGACCTGGCCCTGGTTGGTTCCAGCCGTCGTCCCGCTGATCGTGAAGGTGAGCGTCGAGCCCGATATCGAGGAGAAGGTGGAGCCAACTGAGAGCTTGCCGGTACCTACGGAGACCGTGCCGTCGTTCACCACCGGGACTCCGATTGTCGCACTGGCGCCGCTCGGGAGGTCGAGCGAACCTCCGCTCTCGATGGTGAACAAGCCCAGTCCTCCCACTTGATAGCTGAGGCCGGTCCCGGAGCTGAGCGTCGCCGCACCGGACACGGCCACCGAAGCACCGTTCTCCGCATAGAAGGTCCCGGACAATGCGAGCGGGCCGTCGAGCTCGAATGACCAGTTGTTGATGTAAGCGGCCGGGTTCGTGATGGTGTCGGCGGCGGTGCCCGACTGGGTGAGCACGGGCTGGCTCGAGATTCCCACCGGAGCCTCGAAGTTGCCGCCGGTGCCGGTGTAGGTCAGTCCCACTGTCGCCGTGCTCGAGGGGTCGCCAAGGGTTCCGCCGGTCATGTCGAGGTTCGTGAGGCTGCACGCCGAGCCGCGCGGGTCGAGCTCGCCCTTCGCACCTCCCGTGCGCGATCGCAAAGACTTGACTCGACATACGACCGCTCGCCTAGCGTGGGGAACCGTGTCTGTCGCGAATCGTAATTTGAGTGCTGGCAGGCGCGCCCGATTGGGCACTCGGGGGTCACGTAGCCGAGTTCCGGCCCTCGCCGTCGCAGCGGTGTTGAGCGTGCTCGGGACGACCCTCGCGATGTCCCCGGGCACGGCATCGGCGGGCATCGGTTCGGACCGAACCAAGGTGGGCAAGCTCGAGCACCTCATCTCCAACGAAGGAGAGCGGGTCCAGTCACTCGTCATGCATTACGACGACGTCGAGGGTCACCTTCTCATAATCGAGGGGCAGGTCAAGAAGGATCAGGTGCGTCTCGCGGACGACCACCGTGCCGAGGCAGAAGCGACCCTCCGGCTGCGCGAGGTGGCTATCGAGGCGTACGTCAGCGACTCATCGGGGACATCGGCGGTGCTCTCGAGCGTCGCCAACGCCGATTCGCTCCCCGAGGAAGAGGCCTACCAAGGCGTCGCCAGCGGGAGCGTGAACACAGCGATCGCCGCCTTGCAAGTGGACCAGCACACCGCCGCAACGGCGGAGAGCGCCCTGCGCTCCGAAGAAACCCGCACTCGAGCGACGCTCCGCCAGCTTGCCTCCGCTCACCAAGCAGCCCAGGGCGCGATAGTGACCGACAGGGCGATTTTGAGCCGTGTCAGCAGCAACCTTGTATCCCTTGTGACCGCGGCCAACGATCGACGTGAGGCGGCCGAAGAACAGGCAGCCGCAGCCGCCGAGCAGCGGGCCGCCTCAGCTGTGGCAGCCGCCGCCGCCGCCGCAAAACAGCCACCGCCAGCGCCCGCGCCGCCTCCGATTCGACCTGCACCTGGCGGCTACGCCAACCCGCTGCGGGGCGTCAGCGATCTCAGTCCCGAACGCATCGACCAAGGTGTCGACTACAGCGGCTCCGGACCCATTTACGCCATCGGTGACGGAGTCGTGCTCAGCACCGTCAGTGGCGGCTGGCCAGGTGGCACATTCATCGCCTACCGGCTCACGGACGGACCAGCCGATGGGCTCACCGTTTACGCCGCCGAAGACATCGAGCCCTCAGTTCAGGTAGGCCAGGATGTGACTCCGAACACCGTCCTTGGCCAGATCTACGAAGGACCAGATGGCATCGAGACAGGATGGGCCGATGCTTCAGCGTTAGGGCTCACGAGCGCTGCCGAGTACGGCCAGTTCAGCGGATCGAACTCGACGGCCTTCGGGTACAACTTCTCGCAACTTCTCGAGTCTGCCGGCGCGCCGGGGGGCGTCCTCCAGAACGACCCGCCGACGGGGACTCTGCCGTCAAGATGGCCACAGTGGTGAGTACCTCGGCGCCATAGGGTTCGAGCAGCCTGGCGATCAACCAGGAATTCTCGTCATGGGCTCGTAGCTCGTCGAGTGCTGCCTGCCCATTACTGTCAATGGACAGGTCACGAGACTCGGAGAGGGACGTGAAGTCACGGGTGGTGACCTCACGTCGGTCGATCTCGAAGCACCGCGACAGAAGTGAAGGGCTTTCCGTGACCATCCCGCTCTCGATCCTCGACTTGGCACCCATTCGAAGAGGACAGACTGCCAGCGACAGCTTTGCTGCCAGCGTCGCTCTCGCTCAGCGTGCGGAGGAGCTGGGCTACCGGCGGGTCTGGTACGCAGAGCACCACAACATGGCGACGATCGCGTCTTCGGCCACCAGCGTGATCATCGCTCATATCGCCGCTCACACCCGGAGCATCCGCCTGGGCGCCGGCGGCATCATGCTCCCGAACCATTCCCCGCTCACCATCGCCGAGCAGTTCGGCACGCTCGAATCGCTCCATCCCGGCCGCATCGACCTCGGCCTCGGGCGTGCACCCGGGGCCGACAGGAACACGATGCGCGCCCTTCGCCGGGATCCACGAGCCTCCGACACGTTCCCCGACGATGTGCTCGAGCTACAGGCTTACCTCGCCGGCGAAAGCCTCATCCCGGGCGTGGACGCCATACCGGGCAATGGCACCAAGGTTCCTCTCTACATCCTTGGCTCGTCGTTGTTCGGTGCCCAGCTCGCCGCGTCCCTCGGGCTCCCATACGCCTTCGCCTCCCATTTTGCTCCCGACGCACTGCAACAGGCTGTCGCCTTGTACAGGCGCGAGTTCGTGCCCTCCGCACAGTTGAGCCAGCCGTACGTCATCGCCGGGCTCAATGTCGTCGCGGCCGACACGAGGTCAGAGGCCGAGGAGCAGTTCCTCGTTGCACGGCGCAACCGTGTCGTGTCGGTCCTCGGGAGGGGGAGCACCTTCACCGAGGACGAGGCGAACGCGCTGCTCGCCTCTCGCCCTGGCCAGCAGGTTCAGCAGATGCTCACTTACTCCGCAGTCGGTACACCGGTCGAAGTCCGGGCGTACCTGGAGAGCTTCGTCGATCACGCGAACGCGGACGAGCTCATAGTCGCTCTCCAGTCGCCCGGCTCCAAGGGCCGCCTACGATCATTGGAACTGCTGGCGGAGTCGTCGCTTCAACTCGACCCAATCATGCCTCGCGGGCAGTCCCGGTAGGTTACGACCATGCCAGGTTCACTCCTTGGAAACAGCGTGCGTCGAGTCGAGGATCCGGCGCTGCTGACCGGTCACAGTACGTTCGTCGGGAACCTAGCGATTAAGGGCGTTGCCGTCGCGGCCTTTGTCCGCTCGCCCTTCGCCCACGCTGTTGTGCGCTCGATCAACTGCGAAGCGGCCCGGAGCGAGCCCGGGGTTCTCGCCGTTTACACCGCGGCCGACCTCCTGATTCCGCCCTTTCACGGGTTCATGGTCCTTAACCGTGCGTGTGCGCGGCCGCCGCTTGCGGAGGGGAAGGTCCGTTTCGTCGGGGAGGCCGTGGCCGTCGTGATAGCCGAGACCGAAGCTGCTGCGGTCGACGCGGCGGAGCTCGTGCTCGTGGACTACGACCCGCTCGAGCCTGTCGTAGATGGCGAAGCGGCTCTAGCCGAAGACGCCCCCCTCCAGTTCGAGGAGCTTCGCACCAACCTCGTGGCAGGGACGGCGGACCCGGCCGATCCTGACCCGCTTGCCGGCGCGGTGACAGTCGTCCGGGCGCAGCTCGAGAACCAGCGGGTTGCAGTCATGCCGATGGAGGGAGACGCCATTGCGGCGGTGCCCGGCGATGACGGCGCGGGTCATGAGCTCACGGTCTACGTGTCGACTCAAATGCCGCACGGGTTCGCAGCGATGCTCGCGCGGAATCTCGGCCTGGACAGGGCCACGCTACGAGTTGTCGCACCGCACGTAGGTGGGGCTTTCGGGGGCAAGGCGGGCATGGGCGCCGAGCACGCTGTAGTGGTCGCCTCCGCGCTCCGGCTCAGGCGGCCGGTGCGCTGGGTGCAGGACAGGTCGGAGAACCTCGTCGGGATGCCGCACGGGCGGGGCCAGACGCAGTGGGTCGAGATGGGCTTCGACGCGGACGGACGCATCACCGGGATGCACCTGCGGATCCTCGCCGACGCCGGCGCGTATGCGGGATTCGGCGGAGGACTCGCTCTCGGACCCACCCGAATGATGGCTCAGGGGGTGTACCAGATCCCGGCAATCCGTTTTGACGTTGCCGTCGCCGTCACCAACACGACGCCGATGGGGGCGTTTCGTGGGGCAGGCCGCCCCGAAGCCACTGAGCTCCTCGAGAGGATGATGGATATCGCTGCGGCCGAGCTCGGCGTCGATCCGGTGGACCTTCGCCGCCGCAACCTTCTCCCTGCGTTCTCCGAACCCCTCGAGACCGTCATGGGCACGACCTACGACTGCGGTGACTACGGCCTGGCACTTGACCAAGCTCTGAGACTCGCCGACTACGGACAGCTGCGGCGCGAGCAGGCAGCGCGACGGGCAACAGGTGATCCTCTCCAGCTTGGGATAGGAGTTTGCGTCTATGTCGAGATAACCGCCGGCGGTGGTGGCGAGTTCGGTGCCGTGGAGGTGCATCGTGACGGCCGGGCCACGATCCGGGTAGGTACATCTGGCCACGGTCAGGGCCACGCCACTGCGTTCTCCATGATCGTCTCGGACACTCTCGGGATCCCTATGGAACAGATCTCATTCGTCCAGTCCGACACCGCCGCGGTGCCCCGTGGTGCCGGGACCGGTGGTTCGCGGTCGCTGCAGATAGGCGGCAGCGCGGTGCTGTCGGCGGCCGAGCAGGTGCTCGAGAGAGCTCGGGGGATCGCTGCGAACGAGCTCGAGGCGAGCGTCGACGACATCGTCGTGCACGAGGGCCGGGGCCTCGGGGTGGCCGGGGTGCCGGCTGCCGCCCTGTCCTGGGCGCAGCTTTCAGCCCTCGCCGACATGGGCGGTACCGATGGAGCGGCGGCGGACGGCCCCGACGATGCTCGAGGTCCGCTTGCCGCCGAGATGGACTTCAACCAGGAGGGAGCGACCTTCCCCTTCGGAGCTCACGTGTCGGTCGTCGAGGTCGACACCGAGACCGGCAGCGTCCGTGCTCTTCGTCACATTGCCGTCGACGACTGCGGCAAAGTGCTCAATCCTCTCCTCGTCACGGGCCAGCAGCACGGCGGGATCGCCCAGGGCATGGCGCAGGCGCTCTTCGAAGAGGTCGTCTACGACTCGATGGGCAACCCGCTTACGGCCTCGCTCGCTGATTACTCCATGCCGAGTGCTGCGGAGCTGCCCTCCTTCGAGACATTCAACACCGAGACGCCAACGCCGAGGAACCCACTTGGTGCCAAAGGCATCGGGGAGTCCGGCACCATCGGGTCGACCCCGTCGGTTCACAACGCCGTAGTGGACGCTCTCTCGTACCTCGGAGTGCGCCACATACCCATGCCATGCACGCCCGAGCGCGTGTGGCGAGCCATCGCTGCGGCACGCGACGGTGGCCCAGGCGCAACCGGCGGTGGCCGCCCGCTCTGGCGTGACCCGCCGTCGGCGTTCGACCAGCTGCCCGTCGTGGGAGAAGGTGCCGAGACACCGGAGGCGGCCGGCGCCGAGATCTGACCCGGCGCCGCGTCGGACGGCCCTGCCTTAGCATGGTGGTCGATGGACCTCGAAGCACTCGATCGCCTGCGAGAAGCTGTCGTGGACGACGCTCACCTGCGAAGCCAGCTCTTGTCGGCGCGTGACCGCGTCGGGTTCATCGCCAAGGTGGTCGAGATCGCCCAGAGTCGCGGGTTTGAGCTTTCAGCCGATGAGGTGAGCGAGGCACTGCGCGATGAGCGTCGCCAGCGATACGAGCGATGGGTATGACCACAACCAGCCCGCACTTGTTGGCGGGATGGACGCCGATACAGGTGGGGTGCAGGGATGGTCGCCCGGTGGTCCGCTGGTGTTTCACCGAAGGGATCGAGTTCACGGACCCCTTCTTTCACCAGACCGTCGAGCACTGCATGAAAGACCTGTTCCGGCTCTTGTTCTGGCGAGAGACCGACATCGTCGCCCTTGCCCACCTCGCGATTGCTAGTCCCGGCCTCGACCCGGCCGGCTTCATCTTCCATACGTCCCGCTCCGGATCGACGCTCGTGGCGCAGATGTTTGCCAGTCTGCCTTCTGCTCTGGTGATGTCTGAGCCCGACCCCCTCGACACCGTGCTGCGGGCCCAAACCGCATTCGCGGGCGTCTCTGATGCAGACACCGTCGACTGGCTCCGGTGGATGGTGTCAGCTCTCGGCCAACAAAGGATCGCAGGCCAGTCCCGGCTGGTGGTCAAGCTTGACGCGTGGGCGATCCTTTGTTGGCCGGCGATCCGGCGTGCGTTCCCGGACACCCCGTGCGTCTTTGTGTATCGCGACCCAACTGAGGTAGTCCTCTCCCAGCTGGGCCACCGCGGCTTCCACATGGTCCCTGGCACCCTGCCCGCAGCCTCGTTCGGACTCTCGGAGGTCGAACTGAGCTCCCTCAGCCCATCGCAGTACTGCGCGGCGGTACTCGCGCGCCTCTGCGAGGCAGCCCTTCCCGCCGCGCGCGACGGCTCCTTGATGCTCATCGACTACGCGTCGCTGCCTCACGCGGTGTCCGACACCGTCGCGCCACACTTCGGCTTCGAAGTAGGGCCGCCCGAACTAGCCCTTTTCGCGAGCGTGGCCGAGCGAGACGCCAAGAACCCGGTCGTTCCGTTCGTGCGTGGCGCCGCAAACCACACCCGCGACACGCCCGAGTTGCGGGCCATTGTCGACGGCCGAGTCGGTTCCGTGTACGCAGCGCTCGAGGCGATACGGGAGAGCCGCTCGTGATAGTGCCGGACAGGGTGCGCCTTCCGTTGAGTTTCGAGGTGAACGAGCTTGCCGCCGAGGCGGCCGCGCTTCCGCTCAGCATGTGGGTACCGCACTTCAATCGAGACGTCTACGAGGGAGACTGGACGGGCGTCGCGTTGAGGTCGCCCGGCGGTGTGGCAACCCAGCTCTACCCCGATCCCGCACCGAGGCTTCCGTTCGCCGCTACCGAGATCCTCGAGGCTTGCCCGGCCTATCGGCGCGCCCTCGGGCAGTTCCGATGCCCAGTCATGGCAGCTCGGCTTCTCGCGCTCGCGCCGGGAGCAGTCATAAAGGAGCACAAGGACTACAGGCTCGGGTGGACCGACGGCGAGATCCGTGTTCACGTCGCCATCGCTACCGATTTGGGGGTCGAGTTCGTGCTCGACGACCGTGCTGTCGAGCTGGCGCTCGGTGAGCCCTGGTACATGGATCTCACGAAGCGGCACCGGGCCGCCAACCGGTCCGCGGTGACGAGGATCCACCTTGTGGTCGACTGCGTCGTCGATGAATGGCTCACGAACTTGATGACCTTGGCCGTGGCAATCGACTCCGAAGCCTGAACGAAGAGCCGAGGGGCGCGGTGCACGGCGAGCTTGACGCGTTGTCTCGGATCGCCGAGTGGCTCGAGGAGATCGGCCTCGACGTCCGGTGGGAGGTGATCGAGGGGTCGACCGCGATGGCGGGCATCACGATCGACAGCGGGGTGCTGGTTATCGATGCAGCAGCGCTGGACCATCCCGGTGACCTGCTGCACGAGGCAGGTCACCTAGCTGTGGTGACAGGCGCGGCGCGAGCCGAGATCACCGGCAGCACCGGTTCGGACGGTGGGCTCGAGATGGCAGCGATTGCCTGGTCATATGCTGCGCTCCGCCACTTGTCGCTTCATCCAACGGTTGTTTTCCACGAAGACGGGTACCGCGGCGGCTCCTCGGCTCTCATCGAAAACTTCAGCGCAGGCAGGTACCTCGGCGTGCCGCTGCTCCAATGGCTCGGCCTGACGGTCGACGCCGGAAGAGCTCTGGAGCTCGGGATTGACGCCTATCCGCACATGGTCAAATGGGTTGTCGCTTGAGACCCTGGCCAAAATGACGAGCGGCGGGTAGATTCACTCCGGGTCAACCCCAGAGTTGGAGGTGCGAGGTGGCGAAGCGTCGGCGAAATCGACTAGTTGCCGGGACGGCCGCCGCAGGCGCCGCCGCGATAATCCTCGAGCTCGCCGGCATTCCCGGGAGCTCGGCCGGCAACGTCGCCGCCTTGAACCGCGCGACGAGCGAGCTCTCGATGAAGGCCACCGTCAACGGTGGCTACTGGTTGGTGGCCGCCGACGGGACGGTCTATCGATACGGCTCCGCCCACAACTACGGTTCGCTCACCAAGCACCTCAATGGCTCAATAGTCGGCATCGTCGCCACGCCGGACGGCCGAGGGTACTGGCTGATAGGGAGTGACGGAGGCGTCTTCTCCTTTGGCGACGCGAAGTTCTACGGCTCTCATGGGTCCAGTCCNNCCGACGGGCATGATGGGAGAGATGGGCCCGACCGGTGCGACGGGACCCACAGGACCGACGGGTGCCACCGGTGCAACAGGTGCTACCGGCGCGACAGGTGCGACCGGAGTCGGCGCGACGGGCTCCACGGGACCCACAGGTGCAACAGGTGCCACCGGCGCGACAGGTGCCGGCCCCACAGGACCGACCGGTGCCGGCCCGACAGGCCCGACCGGGGCCACCGGCGCCACTGGTGCCGGCCCGACGGGTGCTACCGGGGTTAGCGGTCCAGCTGGGTTCGGAGGGTTCTTGAACGGTTACGCGGCGCTCATGGCGCAGGGGACGACCACCGGCTTCATCGGGCCCAGCGGGCAGACGAACGTGCTCGCGACGGATTCGGACGCCGCCGGTGTCATCCCAGAAGCGGGCACGCTCACGTCGCTCTACGTGACCTCGGACTCGTTCGACTCGACAGGGGACGGCTCGGCAACTGCCACGGTCTTCGTCGACGACACTGCGACGAGCTTGACCTGCTCGCTCTCGTCCGGCACGACAGGCGATGCGACATGCCAGGCGACCGGAGCCTCGATCTCGGTAGCCGCCGGAGACACCGTCAGCGTCGAAATCGTCAACAGCACCGGCCCGAGCACTTACATCCGAGACATCCGTTGGTCGAGCGGCCTCTCTTCGTGACCGAGATCAGTCGCCGGCGTGTGCTCAGCCTCGGCTTTTTGACGGCCGGGGCAGCGGTGCTCGCCGGCCCGCTCAGCCAACTCGCTCCGACCGCCGCTGCGGCAGCCACCAAGGCTTCCGCGCCGACGCTCGAGCAATGGCAGGCACTTATCGGATCGAGTGTGGTGGTCACGACAACCGAAGGTCACCGAGCGAGCCTCCTGCTCCGATCGGCAACAGCGCTCGAGAAGGACTCGCTGCTGAAAGGCCATGGCTACGTCCTGATCTTCCGCGGTGCACGGCACCCGGTGTTGCCAACAAGACAGGCCGTGCTGAGTCACCCCTCGATCGGGCGGTTCAGGGCGTTGCTCCTGCCGGTCAGCAAACCGTCCGCCCACCAGTCCTATCAGCTCATCGTCGACCGGCGCCGCCCAGTCGGCTCCTCTTGGAGGTAGAGACACAATGTCAGAGCCGTTCCTCGGTGAGATCAGAATGGTGGGGTTCAACTTCGCCCCGCAGGGTTGGGCCATGTGTAACGGTCAGGTCTTGCAGATAAGTCAGAACGCCGCGCTCTTCTCTCTTCTCGGGACCACCTACGGTGGAAACGGCACGTCCACCTTTCAGCTTCCGGACCTTCGAGGGAGAGTTGCGATCAGTCAAGGGTCCGGCCCCGGCCTGACTCCGTACGTTCTCGGAGAGTCCGGAGGCTCCGAGACGACGTCCCTCGTCGCGGCCCACAATCACAGTCTGCTTGCGAGCGAGTCGCTCGGCACGACCGACTTACCCGGTAGCGCTGTTCCGGCCGGAGGCGGTTCCTACGCGAGCGCAGATGATGGTTCGAGGATGATCTCTACCGAAGTGACCGGTGCTTCAGCCGTGAGCATCCTCCAGCCGTTCCTCTCTTTGAACTTCATCATTGCGCTCACAGGGATCTTCCCCTCCCGGAACTGATCGGCAGGCAGTGGCGGACCTACCGCTGACGTTTCGACGCGTCGAGGCCGCCGACGGCCCCTTTCTCACCGAGCTGGCGGTGGCAAGATGGGCTCACCTGCCACTGGCGGAGCTGGCGGAGCTACAGGATCGCGCGCAGCGCCGTGAGTACGTGGGTCGCTTCGGCGCGGACGGCGAGCATCTCGTCCTCCTCGACGGCGTGCCCGTCGGGCGCGCTTGGTGGTCCGACAGCGACGCTGGCCGGTGGATAGTGGACGTGGCGCTACTCCCGACTGTGCAGCGCCGAGGGGTCGGAACAAGTGTCTTCAAGGTTCTCATCGCAGGTGCCGGAGGTCGCGCTGTCTACTGCAGCGTGGAGGCTTCGATGGGCGGCTGGCGCGGGCAGTTGGAACAGTTGGGTCTCGTCGAGACGTCGTCGGACGAGGTCTATGTGTCGCTCGCCCGACCTGCAAGGGTTCAGGCCCCCGAGACGTGATACTCCCTGTTCGCCTCCTCGTTCGCCCGTGGTTCCTCGGGCAGCTGCGTGGAAGTTCGTTCGAGGAGCTCAGTGATGACTATCACCGTGAACCCGACGAAGAAGGCGGCCTCGGGGATGCTTCCGAGCTTGTTCAGCAAGTACGCCAGACCGAGAATCGGGTAGGCGACGTATGCCGCTCTTGCCAGGTATCGGTACGTCTTGGCGGAACGAGTCTGCAGATCGTGCGTCCGCCGGAACGCGAACAACAGGGCAATGGTGATGGCCCCGAATTCGAGTATGCCGGCGACTAGGTGTAGGTATTGGCTAAGAGGGAGTTGGAAGCGCAGCTCCATGCTCCGGCAGACAGCGCTGACCCCGTCTGCGCACACTTCTGGGAACACTCCGCCGAACGTTCCGCTGGCGGCAAAGATCACCATTGCTACCCATTCGCGCCGACCACCTCGAATGGCCCTGCTTCCCGCTGCCAGGAATGCCGCCATCAGGAGCAGGCCAGCCAGAAGATCGGCGTGCTGCATAGATGTGGCAAACGGTTGGCCTGTCACCTCGAGATCGCTGAAGAGCTCGTTGGGCGAGCGCATCAGACCGGGTTTGAGCGGAAGCAGAACCCACCAGTTGTACAAGGCCAGCCCGCAGAGTCCGAAGGTCCACGCCGCAAGCGGGCGGATGTGAGACAGCCGCCGCGCGGGCTCAGCTCGCATGATCAGAGCTGATTGATCGATGTCGATCACGTCTCGCCTCACACGATGGACAGTACTCACCTTCAGCTCGAGACGGTAGGAGTCGCTTGACATATCAAGCACATGCGGTGTATGGTATGCGAGTGCCCAAAACCTAGGCACTTCACTAGATCTCAAGGAGTTCATCATGGCAACAGCGACCACCAAGACCGCTACCACAACTGAGATGTCAGACCTCGCCCAGAACATCCGCGAGCAGCTGGTATCCACCATCCAGCAGGGTCAGCAGCTGACGATCAACGCTGTCGAGACTTGGGCCAAGGCCGTGTCGGTCCTTCCCGTCCCGGACCTGCCCTCCATTCCTGGCGTGCCTTCCATGCCCGGTATGGAAGCTGCGACGAAGTTCACCTTCGACGTCGCGTCCGACCTGCTCAACTCACAGCGCGACTTCGCGTTGCAGCTCGAGAAGGTGCTCGTTTCCGCAAAGTCGGCCTAACGCCGGCTGAGCTGGGAAGCGGCGAAGCCAATGACAACACCGGAAGATGACGCCCGGCGCATGCTGGGGGGCTTCATCCGAGCGCAGCGGCAGATGGCAAATCTGTCGCTGCGCCAGTTGTCTGAGCTGACCGCAGTCTCGAATCCCTACCTGAGTCAAGTCGAGCGAGGGTTGCACGAGCCGTCGGTACGCGTTCTGAAGTCGATAGCGACCGCGTTGAACGTGTCCGCCGAGACGTTGCTCAAACAAGCAGGACTGATCAACGACACTGCTACGGTGACCGACGATGACGCGACCGAGTCGGCGATCCGTGCCGACAAACGGCTGACTGCGGCACAGCGCCGTGCACTGCTTGGTGTCTATCGGAGCTACATAGAGGCCAATACCGAAGAGTCTTGAACCCCCATCAGGGTGGAGCACTCACCTGCCTCGCTCACGAGTCACTAGGAGTCAGACACCATGCCCGCAGCACGAAGTGACGAGTCGGTAGACCAAGGCGCCATCGATAGCGTGCCCTCCCTCGAGGATCCCATGAGCGTCGCTGATCCGATCTCGTTCCTGCGCTCGCTCGTCGCCGCTGGTACCGCCCTCGCGAAGAACCCGGCTGGTGCCGCCGCTGCCAACGCTCGGCTGGCGATCGGCCTCGTCGCAGCAGCGCAGGCCGCCACCGTGCGCGCGTTCGGTGGCGAGGTGCACGGCCCCTTGTCACCCACTACCGGCGACAAGCGATTCACCGACTCGGCATATGCCGACAATCCGCTGTACTTCCTGCTGGAACAGCAGTACCTGCTGACAAGCCAGCTCGTCACCGAGCTGCTGGATGCCGCTTCGTTGGAAGACGAGGAGGACAGAAAGGCGCGTTTTGCGGCGAAGTTCATCATCGACGCGCTGGCGCCGACCAACACGCTTTCCGGCAACCCGGCTGCTGTACGCCAGGCGCTTGCCACCGGCGGCATGAGCGTGGCACGCGGTGCGAAGAACATGCTGGCCGACTTCCGCGACAACGGCGGATGGCCTTCGCAGGTCGACAGCTCCGGCTATGAGGTAGGCGTGAACATGGCCGCTACTCCCGGAGCAGTCGTGTACCGGAGCGAGCTGATCGAGCTGATCCAGTACGAGCCACAAGTCAAGCGAGTGCACTCGGTGCCCTTGCTGTTCTGCCCGCCGTGGATCAACAAGTACTACATCATGGA
>PLDN01000017.1 GCA_003136185.1 Acidimicrobiaceae bacterium
TCTTCAATATCCGGATGCCGTCCGGCACGGTCTCCCGATTTAACCATGCGAAAGCGGTCGCTTTACGAACGCTGCACAGCGAAGTATTGGCAGGCCGGGTCATCAGCGAGCGGATCGCCGGTGGCAACGTAGGCACGAGCTCTCGACCCACCACACTCGTCGGCGTACTCACAGTACCCGCAGCGCCCATGGAACTCGGCGGCCCGGATCGCCTTCAGCACCGGATCGTCGCGATAGATCTCGAGCACTCCCTTGTCGCGCACCGATCCGAGCGGGAAGGGCAAGAAGCCGGCCGGGTATACGCGACCGTCGTGCCCGACGAAGATGATGCCCTTGCCATCGCGAGTCGCGAAAGTCGGCGCGAGCACCCGGGACGTCGGCTCACCCAGCTGCTGCCGCAAGCGTGTACGCAACTCCTTGTACAGCGGTCCGAGCCTGAACTCGACGGCCGGGTCGAGGCTCGCGTCGGGCCGTCTCGCGCGCCAAGCGCGCACCCTGCGAAAGAAGGGCGCCTCGACCGTCCGGACCGCCATCCCATACTGAGAGGCGTCGACGAGGAAGTGACATACGTCCTCGTACTCATCGCTCTCGATCTCGGCGATGGACTGCCCGCGCCCGACACCGATGAGAAAGAACACTTCCCAGGTCCGCACGTCGTGGTGTACGAGCAGTGCTGCCATGTCCGCAAGCTCGTGGACGTTCTGCGCCATGACTGCCGAGTTGACCTGCACCGTGAAGCCGTGCTCTTGGAGCAGGTCGATCGCTCGCATCGTGTCGGAGAAGTGGCCCTGGATCTGTCGAACCTGCTCGTGGGTATCGGCGAACGCTCCGTCCAAGCTGAGAGATGCGTTGCGCACGCCGTTGGTGCGAAGCATTGAAAGCATGCCGGTGTTCAAACTGGGCGAGACCGAGGGCGAGATAGCGACCGGCACGCCCAGGCGCTTCGCATACGCCGTCAGCTCGCCGAGGTCGGGACGTTGCAAGCAGTCACCACCGGTCAGGACCAGAATGGGCATGGGCCGTGGGGCGGACGCGAGCTCGTCGATGAGAGCCCTGCCTTCCTCCGTTGCGAGCTCGTCCGGCGCGGGGTGGCGCTGCGCGGTGGCTCGGCAATGGACGCAAGCGAGCGGGCATGCCTTGGTCGTCTCCCAGAAGACCAAGCGTGGCGCCAGATCGAAGTTCATGCTTCCGCGACAGTGCGGTCTGCCCAAAGGCTCATGCGCAACTCCTCCATCTATCATCCCCGCTCTGTTCACGAGTGGTCGTGCGCCAAAGCGCGAAGCGCGCGCAACTCCCGCACCCAGCTTGCGCAATCGGGGCCGCCGCCGATAGGGCCGAAGGTCTCCTTGTCGATTAAAGGTGGCTCGACGCCGGAGCCCCGGCCGGGGTCAGCCGAGCCCGCGCAGCATGAGGTTCCAGTAGAAGGCTGGCAGTCCGTAGCGCTTGAGAAGCCACATGTCGTAACGCTCGCGCTTGGTGTCGATGAAGGGGATCGTCGGGTGGGGGGCGAGGCTGTAGTCGAACTCGGCGAGGAGCATCTTTCCGCGGGCGGTCGTGAACGGGCAGGCCGCGTAGCCGTCGTAGCGGGCCGACGGTTCCCGGCCCGACAAAGTGGCGAGCACGTTGGCGACGACCACCGGGGCTTGGCGCCGGATAGCGGCGCCAGTCTTCGACGTCGGCGCGTCGCAGACGTCGCCGAGGGCGAAAACCTCCGGGTAGCGAGAATGGACGAGGCTGTGACGGTCGACCGATACCCAGCCGAAGGGGCTCAGGCCCGACAGCGCGCTCTCGCGCACGAAACCGGGGGCACGTTGCGGCGGTGCGACGTGCAACAGGTCGTACGGAAGCGTCTCGCGCACCTTGCCTTCCGGGCCGTTGGTCTCGAAGGTCGCCTCGCGCTTGTCAGAGTCCACCTCGACGAGCTCATGGCCGAAACGGGTCTTTATCCCGTAGCGCTCGACGACACCCTCGAGGACCGCCGCGAACTCCGGCACTGCGAAGATCCCGCCGGCGCCGGTCGCATAGGTGACCCGAGAGTTCGCGAGAGCGCCGGTGCGCGACCACTGGTCGCAGGCGAGGTAAGTCGCCTTCTGTGGAGCACCGGGGCACTTGATCGGCGACCCCGGAGCGGCAAAGAGCGCCTCGCCGCCGCGGAAGCGCCGCACGAGCTCGGCATTCTTAGGAGCCAGCTCGGCGGTGTAGTTCGACGCGGCGAGCGGCGTCGCCATGGCCTCGGCAAGGCCAGGCACAAACTCCCAGGCCAGTTCGAGGCCGGGGCAGAGAACCAGCACGTCATAGCTGATCCGGGTGCCTCCAGCAGTTGTGACGAGACGGGCGTCAGGTTCGAGTTCGACCGCAGCGTCCTGAATCCAGCGCACTCCTTTCGGCATGACGGAAGCTTCAAGGCGTCGTGTGCGATCGAGGGAGGCGTACCCTCCTCCCACCAGGGTCCACAGCGGCTGGTAGTAGTGCAGGCGCGCCGGCTCGATTATGGCGACGTCCTCCTCACCTGCCCGCCGCAGCCGTGCCGCCACGCTGATCCCCGCGCTTCCGCCTCCGACGATGACGATCCGATGGTGCACATGGCCTCCTTTGCCGCCACCAGCCTAATCTTGACTGGTTTAGTCAACATTAAGTGAAGTTGTATACGTTGGCAAAAGGCCCGCAAGTCACTGTTCGAGACCGCGC
>PLDN01000101.1 GCA_003136185.1 Acidimicrobiaceae bacterium
AACCTAGCGGTTAACAGCCGCTTGCTCTGCCGATTGAGCTACCCCGGATCAATTGCCGGGTCAGCCTATCGAGTCCACAAGCCCCTGCTGAACGAGTCGCCAGACGTGCGCAGTGGCGCGCGCGGCGTAAGAGGGCTAGAAGGAGGGGGTGAAGTTCAAGACTGGTTTCTTGCTGGGTGCCGCTGCGGGAGCGTGGGCCGTCAACAAAGCCTCGGAGTTGCGGCGCGGTCGGCGTCCCTCTGCAACCAAGAGATCGACCACTACCGGCAGCGACGAGACGGCGGAGAAACTCCGCGCGATCTCCGGACTCGCTAGAGAACGCCTCTCCGATCTCGTCGAAGGACCTATCGGATCCATGGCGAGGGAACGGATCGCTGATCTGATCGGCGCTTCTCTCAGTAGCAATAGCCGGTCGAGCGGCAGCTCGGTCAACGGAAGCAGCACGAACGGCACTATCGACACGGACGCCCGCTGGCCTCGCTAGGGCGAGGGCAAGATCGAGCTGTCAGTCAGTCAGTCGCCGTCGACGTACTCCCGTAGCGGTCGTGAGACCATCGGGTGGCGAAGCTTCGCGAGCGTCTTCATCTCGATCTGACGGATGCGCTCGCGGGTTACCCCGAAGATCTGACCTACCTCTTCGAGCGTCCGCACGCGACCGTCGTCGAGTCCGAAACGCAGCCGTACCACCTCCTGCTCACGCTCGGTCAACTCGTCTAGCGCGCGCTTGACTGCCTCGTTCAGCAGCATGCGGGTGGCGGCGTCGGCCGGCACTTCGGCCGTCTGATCCTCGATCAGATCTGAGAGGCTGAAGTCCTCCTCGTCGCCGATCGGCTGCTCGAGCGAGATCGTGTCCTGCCCGATCCGCTGTAGCTCGCGCACGCGCTCGACGGGGAGCTGAAGCCGGCTGGCGATCTCTTCCGCGGTCGGCTCCCGCCCGAGCTCTTGGGAGAGCTGGCGGTGCGCGCGCATGACCTTGTTGATGGTCTCGACCATGTGGACCGGGATGCGGATCGTGCGGGCCTGGTCTGCGACCGCTCGGGTGATCGCCTGGCGGATCCACCACGTTGCGTACGTCGAGAACTTGAACCCGCGTTGGTAGTCGAACTTCTCGACCGCTCGCATCAACCCGAGGTTTCCCTCCTGGATCAGATCGAGAAACGCCATCCCCCGATTGCGGTAACGCTTCGCGATCGAGACCACGAGGCGCAGGTTGGCCTCGATGAGAAGCTCTTTGGCTTCCTGGCCGTCCGCGATTGCCCGGTCGATCTCACGGCGTTCGCGCACGGGGACCTTGTCGAGCGTGCACTCGACAGTCCACGACGCCAAGATGGCGGAGGCCTCGAGGCCCGCCTCGATTTGTTTCGCGCAGAGCACTTCGAGCTCAGGCGTGAGTAGCGACACCCGGCCGATCTCCCGCAGGTATGCCCTTACGGGGTCGGTTCCCGACACACCGGTTGAGTGGTGCTCGGCGGCGGCAGACAGCGCGCTCGCTAGCCGGGGTTTGCGCCGCGCTGCCGCGGCGCGAAGCGGCCGAGTGGGCTCAGAAGTCACTTCCGCTGCACTCACCCGTCCTCCCCTCCGCGTGACGCTAACCACGCTACCAATCGATCGGCCGCTTCGATCACTGCGCGCGGAGGGTGGTTGCCAGCACCGACTTCGCCGAACACCTCGAGCTCGGCTTTCAGCCACGGCACGAGAGGGGCGATGCGCACGAGCCGAGCGTTGTCCCCGGCGGTTTGTGCCTGTCGCACCTGGGCTTCGAGCTCCGTCAGAGCGTCCTGCGTCGTGGCTCTCACTAGGGCCACGACGACCTGATCGGCCCCGATCTCGGGATCCGAGTTGGCCAGCTCGACGAGCAAGCGCGCGACCTCGTCGTCGGCGTGGCTGATCGCGTCGTGCAAGCTGCCAGCGGAAGCGAGCGCTTTGAAGGCTCGCCGTTGCAGCGGGTCGGCGAACAACGCTTCGTCGAGCCTGCTAGCCATGTCGGCCGGCTCGTGGATGGCGAGGGCGAGTGCGTCGCGCCCAGCACGAAGGCCTGGCGATACCCGCAGCGTCGTTGAGCGAGGCGCAGCCGAGCCCGATCCGGGTCCGCCCGGCCGGTAGCCGTAGCCCTCGTCAGGGGGAGCGTCCTCGTCCCGAGGCGGAGGCTCGTCCTCGGGACGACCGGACCGGCCTGCGAGGTTGGCGGAGCCTGAGCCGGTGCCGGCGACCGCACCTGGAGTCCCGCTCGCGCTTCCGCCGGAGGCGCCTTTCCCACCCGACTTGCTCGCCGAGCTGTTGGACACTCGCTGTCGAGCGACGGCCGCCGCCAACTGGGGCCGTAGCTGCCCGGGGTCGCTCCGGGTCAGGTCGGCGACCTGCATCAGGTACTGGTCGCGCACGAGCTCGTTGGGGTGCTCGGCGATTACTTGGATCGCTCTCTCGGCTGCCCGTGCCCTAGCCTCGGGATTGCGCAGGTCCTCTGCGTCGAGCGCCCGCTTCACCCGGAACTCGAGGTAGGTCTTGGCGCCTTCGACCGCGGCCCGCAACCTGTCGGGGTCATCCGAGGCGAGATCGCCGGGATCCTCGCCCTTCGGCAAGTCGGCAACCAAGACCTCGATCTCGTGCCGCTTCTCCCATTCATAGACACGAGCAGCGGCCGACTGTCCCGCCCCATCCGCATCGAACGCGAGGATGATCCGCCGCCCGAAGCGGGCCAGCAACTTGAAATGGTCCTCTGTGAGCGCCGTCCCACATGTCGCCACCGCCCGCCCGAGCCCAACCCGGAAGAAGCCGATCACGTCGGTGTACCCCTCACAGACGATGACCTCTCCCGTCTGCACGATCG
Organism: Acidimicrobiaceae bacterium; assembly: GCA_003136185.1. Lineage (GTDB taxonomy): Bacteria > Actinomycetota > Acidimicrobiia > Acidimicrobiales > Bog-793 > Palsa-601. Next base: position 2,828 of record PLDN01000101.1, read on the forward strand.
CCTGGCGGGAGAGGTTGAGGGCGTAAAGGGTGGAGCGTTTCTGATAGATGGGCGTCTCAGGGGAGTTGCGGTACTTCGGCCCCTGACCGTCACCTACGCCCGGCACCAAGCGGCCGCCGAGGGCAACGGCCTTCCCGTCTGCTTGGAAGATGGGGAAGATGACCCGTCCCCGAAACGAGTCCCTTGGCCCGTAGTTCCCTTGCACCACGAGGCCGGCGCCGGCGAGCGAATTGGGTAACGCCTTGACGGCTCGCACCAGGTTGTTACCGCCTTCGGGAGCCCATCCGAGCCGGAACTGCCGGACGATCTCGCTCTCCAAGCCACGGGAGCGTAGGTACTGGCGAGCTCTCGCTGCGTCCTCGTGCTTGAGCAGGCGGTCGTGGTAGAAGGCGACCGACTTCTCCATCGCGTCGTATAGAGCCTGCCTACGGTCGCGGGCCTCCCGGTCAGGGCCCTCGGAGTCGTTGCGGATCGTGACGCCGGCCTTTGCCGCCAGACGCTCGACAGCCTCGACGAACGTGCAGGCCTCGATTGCCCGCAGGAACGTGATCGGGTCGCCGGAGGCCTGGCAGCCGAAGCAGTAGTACAGGCCCTCCTCGGCGTTGACGCTGAACGAACCCGACTTCTCGGCGTGGAAAGGGCACAGCCCGACGAAACGCCGGCCAACCCGCTTGAGCGGCGTGTACTCGCCGATCAGGGCCACGATGTCGGTCGATGACCTGACAAGCGCTACGTCTTCGTCCGGAATACCCATGCCGGGCCGACGGTACCGCCTAGGTGCGTCGCGCGCGGCGGCGATCAGCGGGGCGGCCCCGCGGCCACGGCGGCCTCCACTTCCTCGACCGACGGTTCGCCCGGGCCGAAGGACTCGAGCCACCAGGTCATCCCAGCCTGCTCGAGGTCGCCGAACCGCCCCGGGAGATCCTCGGGAGGACCGATGCCGGATACGCCCCGGCACACGATGTCGATCCGTTCGGGCGCACCCAGTCCGAGCAGCTCCGCTCGCAAAGTCTCTATCTGCTCGGGCTCGGGCAGAACGGGGACGTCCCATCCGCCCTGGTCGAGCAGGGGGAAGCAGCCCTGGTGGCGCGCGGCCCGCGCCAGCGGGCGCTTGTGGGGCCATCGGCAGGCCACCCAGACCGGGAGCGGTTGCTGCACGGGCATCGGGAGAAACTCTCGACTCTTCACCTCCATCCGCCCGCCCACGTACTCGAGCTCCTTGCCTGACCAAAGCCCTCGCACGATGTCGAGCGACGCGTCGAGCACGACCGCCCGCTCGCTCGGGTCGACGATCTCTCCCGAGAAGGAGCTGAACTCCTGCCAGCCGTCGTCACCGAGCCCGACGCCGACGACGAGGCGCCCGTTCGAGAGCTGGTCGAGCGTCGCCGTCTGGCGGGCGAAGACCCACGGGCGCCGCCGGGCGAGGGGAGTGACGAGCATCCCGAGCCGGATCCGATCCGTGACCTGTGCGACGGCCGAGGCCATGACCCACGCGTCGGCGACCGCCATCCCGGGAACGGCCAGCACATGGTCCCAGAGGAAGAAGCCGTCCCATCCGGCCTCCTCGGCTGATTGTGCGAGGGCGACGAGACGCTTTGGTTCCGCCAGGCCGGCGAAGGGCGGGAGGAAGACTCCATATGAGAGCGGCATCGCCGCTCATCTTGGCAGCGGCGGGATCAGCCTGCTGCGAGCACCGATTGCGCAGCCGCCAGCCGGGCGATCGGAACCCGGAACGGTGAGCAGCTGACGTAATCGAGGCCCGCCTTGAAGAAGATATCGATCGATTGCGGGTCGCCACCATGCTCTCCACAGACTCCGCACTTCAGGTTCGGCTTCGTCTCCCGGCCCTTCCGGACCGCGATCCGGACGAGTTCGGCGACGCCCTGCGGGTCGACGTTCTCGAACGGGTTGGCCGGGATGAGACCCTTTTCGAGGTAGGCGCTCATCATGCGACCCTCGACGTCGTCGCGGCTGAATCCGAACGTCATCTGCGTCAAGTCGTTTGTCCCGAAGGAGAAGAAGTCGGCGACTTCGGCGATCTCGTCGGCCACGAGGGCTGCCCGCGGCGTCTCGATCATCGTCCCGATTGCCACGTCGATGCGTCCGGCAGCGTCTGCCTCTCCGGCCTCGTTGATGGCCTTCTCGACCCAGGAACGGGCGAGCGCGAGCTCCTCCCGTGACACGGTCAGCGGGATCATGACCTCGAGGACGGGATGGCCGCCTGCCTTCGTGCGCTCGACGGCCGCTTCCATCAGCGCCCGAACCTGCATCTCGTAGAGACCTGGCTTCAGCACGCCGAGGCGGACGCCTCGAGTCCCGAGCATCGGGTTCGCCTCTCGCCAGAGACGAGCGGCTTCGAGTAGGCGTTCCTCTTCGGGACTAAGGCCTTCTTTGGCCTCCTTGACAGCCAGCGTCTCGACGTCCGGCAGGAACTCGTGCAGCGGCGGGTCGAGCAGGCGCACGACGACAGGGAGTGAATCCATCGCCTCGAGGATTTCGATGAAGTCGGCCTTCTGGGCGACCCGTAGCTCTTCGAGAGCGGCATCTTCCTCGGCGGGTCCTTCCGCCAGGATCATGCGTCGCACGATCGGCAGGCGGTCTTCCCCGAGGAACATGTGCTCGGTCCGGCACAAGCCGATTCCCTCTGCTCCGAGACGGCGGGCGTTCTCGGAGTCCGGGCCGTTGTCAGCGTTCGCCCGGATACCGAGGCGATCACCCCGGATCGCGTCAGCCCACACGAGAAGCTGCTCGAGCTCGGCCGGTGGCTCGGCAACAGTGAGCTCGACCGCTCCTGCGACGACGGTCCCCGTCGTGCCGTCGATGGAGATGATGTCGCCTTCGGCGACCGAGGTACCGCCGACGGAGAACGTCTTGGCGGCGGAGTTGATGCGGACCTGCTCGGCGCCGACGACTGCTGGCTTGCCCCAGCCGCGGGCGACGACGGCTGCATGGGAGACGAGGCCACCTCGTGCGGTGAGGATTCCTTCGGCGGCCAACATGCCGTGCACGTCCTCGGGACTCGTCTCGTTGCGCACGAGGATCACCTGGGTGCCGGCTGCAGCTTCGGCGGCGGCATCGTCGGCCGTGAAGACGACCGCGCCGACCGCGGCACCTGGGGAGGCGCCGAGGCCTTTGGTCAGGATCGGCGCGGTGCTGTCCTTGAACTGCGGGTGGAGGACCTGGTCGATGTGCTCGGCGGTGATCCGCTGGACGGCCTCGGCGTGGGACAGGTGGATCACCTCGTCGTCGACCATGTCGACGGCCATCCGGAGCGCCGCACGCCCCGTCCGCTTGCCCACACGGGTCTGGAGCATCCAGAGCTTTCCCTGGTCGATGGTGAACTCCGTGTCGCACATGTCCCGGTAGTGCGACTCAAGTCGTGCGAACACGCCCATCAACTCGTCGTAGATGGTGGGGAAACGATCCTTAAGTGCCGACAGGGGCTCTGTGTTGCGGATCCCCGCGACCACATCCTCGCCCTGGGCGTTCACGAGGAAGTCGCCGTACGCTCCATGAGCGCCGGTGGCCGGGTCACGTGTGAAGCCGACACCCGTGCCGGAGTTGTCGTCGCGGTTGCCGAAGACCATCGCCTGAACGTTCACGGCGGTTCCGAGATCGTGCGGTATGCGCTCGCGCACCCGGTACGCGATGGCGCGGGCACCGTTCCACGACTCGAAAACGGCCTCGATGGCGCCTCTCAGCTGGTCCTCGGGCTTCTGCGGGAAGGGACTCCCTGTCGCCTGCGCGACGACCTCTTTCAGCTCCTCGACCAGCTTGCGCAGCTCGCCGGCGGGGATATCGGCGTCGGTCTTGGCGCCGGTGGCCACCTTCAAGCGCTCGAGCGGCTCGTCGAGCACCTCGCCCGCTATCCCGAGCACGATCCGTCCGTACATCTGGACGAAGCGCCGGTACGAGTCAAAGGCAAAACGCTCATCGTTCGTCTGCTTAGCCAACCCCTCCACTGACTCGTCGTTGAGGCCGAGGTTGAGGACCGTGTCCATCATGCCGGGCATCGAGAACTTGGCGCCGGAGCGGACCGAGACGAGCAGGGGATCGTTCGCGTCCCCGAGTTCGCGGCCCATCTGCTCCTGCAGCCGACGGAGGTGCTGGTCGACCTCGCCCGAGAGGCCTTCGGGCCACCCTCGTTCCATGTAGGCACGGCACGCGTCCGTAGAGATGGTGAACCCGTGGGGCACGGGCAGATCGAGTACCGACGTCATCTCGGCCAGGTTGGCGCCCTTCCCACCGAGGAGGTCTTTCAGCTCCATCGGCGGGCGCGGGTGCGAGTGGTCGAAGTCGTAGACGTAGGCCATCGTGGGTCTTTCTTCTGGGGTTAGGTCCTGTAGAGACTAATGGCGACCTGGTGCTTGGCGAGAAAAGGGAGTCAACTGGAGCGGTGAACCGGCTTAGAGCGGCCGCTGCTTCCTTGCTCCTCGTCGCGCTCGTCATCGCCGGCTTGATGTTCTCGCGCGGAAGCTCCGCCAAGTCAGCGCTACCGACGACGTCGACGAGCTCGACCACCACGACTTTCGTGACGACGACGGAAGCTCTCTCGACGACCAAGGCGCCGGAGCCGACCACGACCACTCTCCCGCCCACGACGACAACCGCCCCACCTCAGCCGCCACCTACGTCAGATGTGACCACGACGACATCGCGTCCCGCACCGGTCCTCACGGGCTGTGCGAGCGCGCTGCCGGCACAGATGGCGAGCCGCAATGGAGCCAGCCAGGTCATCACGGTGGTGGCGCCCTACGCAGCGTCGAGTTACGCCACCCTTACTGCCTGGAAGCACTCCGGCTCGTGCTGGGTGGTCGCGTTGGGCCCCTTAGAGGCGCGGATCGGTAGTGCCGGCATCTCGACTGACAAGCACGAGGGTGACGACACCACGCCCGCAGGTATCTACAACTTCGAGTCGACCATGTACGGCAACGCTCCAAATCCCGGCGTCCACTTCGCCTACCAACCGCTCAGCTGTGGCGACTGGTGGGACGAAGACTCGGCGTCCCCCGAGTACAACCAGTTCGTGGTCGTCCCTTGCTCCGACACCGACCCACCTTTCGACAACGGCGCGTCGGAGGCGCTTTGGACTGAGACAGTTGCCTATCCCTCCTTCGCCGTTCTCGACTACAACTCACACGACATCCCGGGCAAGGGTTCGGCTATCTTCCTGCATGCCGACATCGGGACTGCCAACACGGGTTGCATCAGCATTCCCCTCGGCGATCTGGACGAGGTGCTCGACTGGATGCTGCCGGCTGGCGGCCCGGCCATCGCCATCGGGACGACGTCGACGATCACTTCGTATTGAGTGACTCCCGGTAGCCTCCGGAGCGATGACACCTCACCCGGCCAGTGTCGATTTCCACTTCGACGTGATGTGCCCTTTCGCGTACCAGACGTCCCTCTGGATCCGTGAGGTGAGGGCGGAGACTGGGTTGGAGGTGAATTGGTGTTTCTTCAGTCTTGAGGAGATCAACCGGGAGGTGGGGAGGCGCCATCCGTGGGAGCGCGAGTGGTCATATGGCTGGTCGCTGTTGCGGATTGCCGCGCTCCTCCGGCGCCGTGACATGGCCGAGGTCGATGCCTGGTACGCCCGTTCCGGGTCGGCGCTCCACCGGGAGGGCCTCAAGCCCCACGATCCCAGCGTCGCCCGCGAGCTGTTGGCGGAGATCGGCATCGACCCCGGGGTCGTCGACGAGGCGATCGCCGACGAGACCACGCACGACGAGGTCCGGGCCGATCACGAGCGTGTTGTCGCGGCGGGCGGGTTCGGCGTGCCGACGCTGTTCTTCCCCGACGGGCAGTGCCTCTTCGGTCCGGTCGTCATCGATCCCCCGACTGGAGCCGAGGCGGTCCGCTTGTGGGAGGCGGTTACTGGGATGCTCGAGTTCCCTCGTTTCTATGAGCTTCAGCGGCCGAAGTCGAAGGCTGACGGCGAGGCGATCGCGGAGTCCTTGCGGCCGTACCTCGAGGGTCGTGACTGGCAGAGCATCAATCGCGGCAAGAGGGTCTCGATTCCCGGCGACCCGAGGGCTGCGGCTCGGCCGTGACCGAGCGGGCGATCGACAAGGGCTTTGTTGTCGGAGCCCTCGTCGAGGAGTGGGCGGCGATCGGCGAGTTCTTGGGTGGGTTGCCTGACGCGCAGTGGGACTCGCCCTCGCCGTTGCCGGGTTGGAGCGTACGGGATCTCGTCGCCCACATCGTCGGCACAGAGGCCTCGTTGTCCGGGGAGTCGCTCCCGGCGTCGGAGGTCGATCTTCGTTCACTGGACCACGTTAGAAACGACATCGGTGCCCTCAACGAAGCCTGGGTCCAGTCACTTCGCTCGTCGGCGCCTGCCGACGTGTTGGCGCGGTTCCGCCAGCTGACTGGGCTGCGGGCAGCTGCGTTGGAGGCGATGTCGCAAGCCGAGTTCGACGCTCCGTCCTGGACGCCGGCAGGACAGGGGACCTACGGGCGCTTCATGGAGATCCGGGTCTTCGACTGCTGGATTCACGAGCAGGATATGCGCGACGCCGTTGGTATTCCCGGGCACGGTGGTGGGCCGGGCGCCGAGCTGTCGGTGGACGAGATCGTGCGGGCGCTCGGGTACATCGTCGGCAAGCGCGCCGGGGCTCCGTCGGGTTCGCTGGTGAGTCTTGTGTTGACAGGGCCTGTGACGCGTTCGGTGCACGTGGCTGTCGACGGTCGTGCGTCGGTCGTCGACGAGCCTGATCGGGAGGCGACTGTTGTCCTGAGTTTGTCGTCGGATGTCTTCGCTCGGTTGGCCGGGGGGCGGGTGCCGGTGGCGTCTCGTGTAAACGAAGTGTTGATCTCCGGCGATGCCGAGCTCGGCCGTCGGGTGTTGGAGGCTTTGGCCTTCACGATCTGAGGGCGGCGTGGCAGGGTAGGCGCCCTCTTGTCGGGTATACCCGACAAGCACGATCCCACAGCGGAAGAAGTACGCGAGCCGTCGACCTTCCTCGACACGAGGCGGTTGGCCCGCCGCTCGTCATACTCCTGCGTACCTCTTGTATGGCGCACGCTTACCGCTCTCATACCGTTTCAATGTGTGTGGATAACTTTCTACGGTTTTTGCTTGACATCGGGTGACGGCGGGGTATACTCGAACACATGTTCGTACCAGCGGCAGGGCGGCCCTTTCGGGAGATCCTCGGTGAGCTCGAGGTCTTTGTAAAAGGACTCGAGCCCGATGAGTACGCAGCCTCAGACGTGCCGGCGATGATTCAGCAGTTCGCGAGGGCCGAGAAGCTCTGCGGCTCTGCCAAGTTGCTCATGGGTAGGCGGGCGTCTTTGTTGTTCGCCGGTGAGCGGGATGGTGAGACCTCTCCTGCGAAATGGCTCGCAGGTGCGAGCGGTGACTCTGTCGGGCGGGCGCGGCGTGACCTCGAGACCGCGAGACAGATCGCCGACCAGCCAGAGGTCGAAGAGGCGCTCAGGAACGGGGAGGTCTCGCCTACCCAGGCTGCCATCATCGCCCCGGCTGTCTCAGCAGACCCCGACTCAGCAAAGGCGTTGATCACCACAGCCAAGACAGACTCACTTGCCGAGCTGCGTGAGCAGTGCCTCTCGGTCATCGCGGCAAAGACGGCCGAAGAGGACGCGGCCGAGAGAGAGGCTCGCCTGCGGGCGAGGCGTTATCTCCGCATCGGGGTGACCGACGAGGGAGCCGTCAGCTTCCGGGGCGAACTCGCGCCGGTCGAGGGTGCGATCGTGAAGAACGCTCTCGAGGCCGAAAAGCGCCGCATCTTCGAAGAGGCACGGCGCGAGGGGCGGCGTGAGTCGAACGAGGCCTACATGGCCGATGCGCTCGTCTCGCTCTCTTGCCCCGGTGGGGCTGCTGGTGCCACAGGATCCGGTGAGGCTGCTGGCTCCGACACAGGTTCTGGCTCGGGGCCTTGTCCCAGCTCGGGGCCTTGTCCCAGCCCCGCCACCACATCCCAGCCCCGCCCCGGCACGCCGAGGGCCGAGATCGTCCTTCACGTGAGCGCCGAGGCGCTCAGAAGGGGACAAGTCGAACCAGGCGAGCGATGCGAGATCGAAGGCGTCGGCCCGGTGTCGCTCTCGACTGTCGAGTACCTCTTCGGCAACTCTTTCGTGAAGATCATGATCGAACAAGGTGTCGACGTGCTCTCTGTCACCCATGCCGGTAGGTGGATACCGCGACACATCGACAGCGCACTGCGGGCACGAGACCCGGTCTGCCAGGTTCCTGGCTGCGGCATCGACTACGGGCTCGAACGCGACCACATCATCCCGATCGAAGAAGGTGGCCCGACAGAGCTCGACAACCTCGTGCGGCTCTGCCGGTTATGCGGAATTCCGCATAATCTGCATTATGCGTACTGCCGGATTATGCGGACTCACATCGGGAAAGGTCCGGAATCACTGGTGTATCGCGCAAACGCAGTCCGCATAATCAGAGGCTGTCGAGGAAGGCCATCAGGTCGCCCGGAGGCCGATAGCGACCGCGAGGACAGTCGAGCGGGGTCGTGCGGTCGAGAGCATGCTCTTTCATCGTCATGTCGGCATGGAGGTAGATCTGTGTCGTCTCGATCCCTTCGTGGCCGAGCCAGAGCGCGATCACGGAAGTACTGACCCCTGCCTGCAGCAGGCGCATGGCGGCCGTGTGCCTAAGCACGTGTGGAGTGACGTTCTTCGAGCGAAGCGATGGGCAAGCGTGCGAGGCTGCGGCCGTGTACTTGGCGAGGAGGTGCTCGACGGCGCTGCGCCCGAGCGAGCTGCCTGTCCGCGTCGGGAAGAGCGGGTCATCAGCGCCACCGCCGCGCTCGGTCATCCAGGTCTTTAGCACCGAAGCGGTCGAAGAGGTGATGGGCGTCGACCGCTGCTTTCGCCCCTTTCCTTCACAGCACAGGTATCCCGACTTCGAAAGGACGACGTCGCTGACCTTAAGAGCAGTGAGCTCGGAGACGCGAAGTCCACTCTCGATGGCGACGAGCAGCATCACGCGATCCCGCCTGCCGATCCAAGTGCTGGGATCGGGAGTGGCGAGCAGCGCTTCGATCTCGCTATTGGCGAGAAAGCAGATCGTCGTCTTCTCGAAGCGTTTCTGCGGGATGGCGAGCACACGGGAGATGAGGCCTGCGAGCTCGGGGTAACCGAGGGCCGCGTAGCGATAGAGCGAATGGATCGCAGCGAGGCGGGCGTTGCGGGTGCGCACGCTGTTGCCCCTCACGTGCTCGAGGTGCTCGAGGAAGACCCCGATGAGGACAGCGTCGAGCTGCTCGAGTTCGAGACGCTCCGCCGGCGTCCCGGTATGTTCGACCGCGAAGGCCACAAGCAGCTTGAGACAGTCGCGGTATGCGGCCACGGTCTGCGGGCTCGCTCGGCGCTGCTTCGCGAGCCGTTCGACGAAAAAGGACTGTAGGAGTGGCGAGAGCGAGCTCATGAGCTGCTCCGAATCCATGCCTGGAGGCGAGCCGCCGCCGTCCCGAGCAGCTCGGGTGTCGCCTCGAGGTACCAATACGTCGAGGCGACGTCGAAGTGACCCAGGTAGGCCGACAGCCTCGTGCGGGCCAGCTCGGCGTCGTCCCCACCCTCGATCGCGGTCATGGCTCGAATGGCAAAGCTGTGCCTCAGGTCATGAACGCGGGCTCGGCAGCGAGGCGAGGTGGAGACGAGGCCGACGTCTTTCACGAGCTCGTGGAAGACGAAGTGGACGTTCTTGTAGATAAGGCGCGTCCCTCTTGTCGAGACGAAGAAGCTCGGTGAGGACGGCCTCGGGCAATGACGGTCCCGGAGCTTCGCATAGCTGCGAAGTGCCGCCGCCGTGCTGTGGTGGACCGGGACCTCTCGTGACTTGTCGAACTTGGCGTGCCTAACGACGAGAAGCGCCTCGTCGAGCTCGACGTCGCAGCGCTCGAGGGAGATGGCCTCGCCCACGCGCATCCCCGTCGCCCACAACAGCCCGATGAGCGTCTCGTAGGTGGCGGCCCGGAGTGGAGACCGCAGCGAGCGGGCCCTTGTCATGAGGGCTGTGACGTCGGCCTTTGAGTAGAGGAACGGGACCGCACGCCGGCTTCTTGCCGGCAGCAGGTCTGGGGGCGGCACCTCACTTTCCGGGTCGATCGTGGCGAGGTACTTGGCGAACCCCCGCAGGGCGAGGAGTCGTGCACCGTGCCAGGAAGGATCACAGTCGGTGGGAAGCGTCGCCCAGGCGAGGGCGAGCTCGGTCGTGATCTTCTCGGCACCTTCGGCCTCGAGGTAGCCGACGAAGAGATCGAGGAGCTGGCCGGTCCGCTCGAGCTTGAAGCCGAGGCTGCGGCGAAGTGCCAGGTAGTGGACGAGCTCAAGACGGAGATCGCTCATGACGCCTCCCCTGGCCACGGCTCGGTGAGGAGACGGAGGGCATTGCGGTCGACCTTGGCGTAGATGGCGGTGGTCGAAGTGCTGGCGTGGCGCAGCACCTGGGCGATCTCGGCGATCGGGACCCCGTTGCGGAGCATCTCGGTTGCCGCGCTGTGGCGGAGAGCGTGCGCGCCGACCGGGCTCACGCCGGCACGCAGGCACGCCTGGTGGACGATGGCGGTGACGGCGCCCGGGCTGAGGGCGCCTTCGGGTGCCCGGGCACGCAGGAACAGCTCACGGCACCTGCTGTCACCTCGCCCACGCCGGAGATAGGCCACGACGGCCTCACCCACGTCGACTGGAAGCGGGAGACGTTCGAGACGGCCTCCTTTGCCCCGCACGAGGATCTCTCCCTGGTCCCAGTCGAGGTCCTCGAGCCGAAGGCGTGCCACCTCGCCGGCGCGAAGCCCGAGACGCACGAGCAGGGTGAGAACGGCGTAGTCCCGCCGCCCGATCCGCCGTCGGCGATCACAGCTTTTCAGCAGAGCCGTGACCTCGTCGCGGCCGAGTGCCCGTGGCAGAGCACTGCCTCGCCAACCGGCGACGGCGGGCACGGCCGGTGCCAAGGAGAACTCGGTACGGCCAGTCAGGTGAAGGAACCTCAAAAGAGCTCGAAGGTCGGACACGAGGTTCTTCGCGACCCCGACGCTGCGGCCCGTGCACTCAGAGGTGACAAAGGCCGTGACGTCCCTCGTCTTCAGTCCGGCGAGATCGAGCCTGCCTTCGGTTGTCCTTGTCGAGAGGAACCGCCGGGCGACCATCTCGTAGTGGCCGATCGTCGAGGGAGCGAGCCCTCGTTCAGCGCGCAGATAGGCGACAAACTCGCTCACGAGCACCTGAACGGGGTCGGCGGTGACGACCGAGACCGGCGCAGGTGACACACCGAGGCGGCGCAGGTGGACGAGCAGCGGCCCCATTCCCCGCTCGCTCAGCCAACAGGTGTAGCCAGCCGAGCGCCGCACCACGAGGAATTGCTCCATCACCTCAGTGCTGAGCGCACCGGCGTCGAGACCCTCAGCTTCGAGCCAGCGGCTCAGGTGGGCCATGAGCCGCAGCTGGTTCGCAGCAGACAACGGCGTGTAGCCCTGCTCGGCCAACTCCTCCCAGAAGCCTTCGACGTATCGGGCGAGCGGTCCGCAGACCGACACCCCAGAGATGTGCCGCATTGATCGTCTCCTCTCGATGAACTCGAGAAGAGACTGACCGCTTGGATTATGCAGATCGACTCAGCAGCCGACTCGCCTGTGACGAGGGAGGATGCGCACCTGCCGACAGCTCAGTCCGCATAATCCGGCAGTACGCATAATGCCGGCGCCACCACTACTTAAAGACTCACCGCCACTGGCGCCTCATAGGTCGCCCAGGTGCCTGGCAGTGGGTGAACATACGACCTGACCAAGAGCTCGTGAACGACGATGACGAGGACGACGTCTGCCCGCCGGGCGAGCCGACGCTCGGACTCTCACGGCCGATGTTCCGCCCTCCCCGCTTCGCTGACGACGAGAGCACCGGGCACGAGGTCTCAACCTCACGAACAAGCGATGGCGACAGCGCCCCCACCGACACCATGGCGGACGACGGCGACGGGAAAGCCACCCAGACGAGCTTCAGCTGCGCCGCCCGCGGAAGGGTCGTAGTCGAGCGGGTCAGGCCCGTTGTTGCCGCTGCTACTACTGCTGGCCCTCGTGCCGCCGCTGACACGGCGACCTCCGCCGGCCCGCTCGCGTATCCAGCGGCGGGTGTGTCGGAGCCGGCGAGCGTTTCTCCGCTCGCCGAGGGCGACACAGCCGCCGAGGCAGACCGGCTAGCCGAGACGAGCACAGCGGTCGAG
>PLDN01000133.1 GCA_003136185.1 Acidimicrobiaceae bacterium
GGATCTCACCCGCCTCTCTAAGACGCACGAAGAGGCCTGTGGCTTGCAGCGAGGTTTGACTTACCGAGCCAGCGCTCCGCGAGGCACGAAGTTGCCGTGGAAGCCGAGAGGCACCCGGGCCGGCAGGTGGACGGTGGCGAGCGGTGCCGCGGTGAAGTCGGTCGCGTCGAGCACGACGAGATCGCTCGGGCGCTTGGCGTCCGCGTCGGCGACGATCGAGATCACGTATCCCTCGCCTTCGGCAGCGTCAGCCGAGGCCGGCACGAAGACACCCTCGCCGGAGATCGCCCCAGGACCGAAGTCGTGCACCTCGACACCGCCGGAGGAGAGGTCGACCTTGGCGAGCGCCATGCCAGAAGCCGAACCGAGCGACCCGTCGGTCATCCTCGGTGAGGAGAAGAACCCGAACCGGTGCTCTCGCGCGAAGTAACGCTCATCAGGCCTCGGAAACTCCACCGGCAATTCTGAGACGACGTCGACCGAGACCTTGCGCGAGGTCGGGCTGACCGTCCACCGCTCGAGGCGCGCTGGGCCGCCGCCGACACCGTGCAGGTCCTCGTCGAACATCGTCTCGTAGCGGCAGACGTCGAGAACGACGTCGTCACCGGAGTCGAACGCGTTGAGCACGTGGAACACGTAGCAGGGCTCGATGTCGCACCAGACGACGTCGGCATCGGTGCCGCGCCGAGGCATGACGCCGACGCGTGCACCGTTGTCCGGTGCCCAAGCCGCTGGGAAGGGCCGCTTGCCAAGCAGATCGAGGTCGAACACGACGGGCAGGTCCATGAAGATCGCCCTTGTCTCGGTAATGGCGAAGTCGTGCATCATCGTCGGCTTCGGGACCGTGATCTCCGCCGAGTGAACGAGAGTCCCGTCCCCGTCGACGACGTGGTAGCGGAGATACGGCGGCCCTACGACCTCATACCCGAAGAAACTCATCTCTCCCGTCCCAGGATCGGTGTGCGGGTGGGCCGTCATCGACGAACGCAACCGGCCGCCGAAGTCGAAGCGCCCGACGGTGTCGAGGTTGCAGTCGACCTCGGTCGGGAGGTTCACCTCGACAAGGGCGAGCAGCTTGCCGGCATGAGCGACGATGTTCGTGTTGGCGACGTTCCCGGCGAGCTCGCTCATGATCGTGTCCTCAACCTGCCCGGCTATCGCCGTCTCACCGAGCGCGGCGGCGGTCTGGTCGGTGCGAACCCAACGGTTCTTGTACGAGCGCGCCTTGCCATCTGCGAGCTCGATGCCGTGCAACATTCCGGCGCCAGTGAACCAGTGGTAGGCCCGCGGGTCGGGCGAGATGGGGTTGGGGCCATTCCGGAGGTACTGTGCGGTCGGGAGTTGTCCGGCTACGACCTGACGCGCGAGTTCGACCTCACTCTCGCCAACGTCTGGTCCGCCAAGCACTCGCAGATCTATCCCGAGCTGGCCCGCTTGGTCGCGGACGGACTGATCGAACAGGTCGGCTCAGGGCCCCGCGGCCGCAAGGTCTACGCCGCGACCGAGGCGGGGCGCGAGGAAGTCGTCGCCTGGCTGCGGAAAGACGATCCGGGGCGGGAGTTGCGGGTGGAGGTGATGTTGCAGGGTTTCTTCTGGTGGTTGCTCCCACAAGACGAAGTGTTGGCACTCCTCGACCGGGAGCAGCAGTTCCACAAACGTGAGCTGGCTCGCTACGAGCGTTACGCCGAGGCCGGTGAAATCTTGGGCTGGCGGAAGAGTCCGGAGCTCAATTCTCAGCGGATCATGCTCGAGGCGGGTATTCGCTACGAACGCGGGCTGGTCGAGTGGGTTGATTGGGCCCGCGACGAACTGTCGGGGAGGACTTAAGTGAGCTTCGAGCTGGACGAGGACACCGCTCTCGAGGCTCGGTCGCCCGGTGTGTACGCCGGGACGATCACCGGCCGGTGGATGGTCGGAATGGGACCGATGGGTGGGTACCTCGCCGCCATCATCCTACGTGCCGTGCTCGCCGAGAGCCCGCTCCCCGATCCGGTAACGATGACCGTCCACTACTTGGCCCGTCCGCTCGAGGGGCCTTGCGAGGTGACCGTCACCACCTTGCGCGTGGGGCGCGGGCACGCCAACTTCCGAGCCGAGCTGGTGCAAGAGGGCGAAGTGCGTTGCGCGTCGCTCGTGACGGTCGGCAGGCTCCGCGATGCAGGCCCGTTCGACTTTCAGCCGCCAGCTCCTGTCGTGCCCGAGCCAGGCGAGAGCATTGCAGTGCGGCGGATCGGGGAGGCTCCGACGCTGTGGGAGCGGTTGGAGACCCGTGCTGCCAAAGGCGACGATCTGTTCTTTCTGAGGACGAAGGCCGGCGAGGCCATGACGGGCGGATGGACCCGGCTGGCCGACGGGCGGGGGACCGATGCGTTGACGGTGGCGTTGTTCTTGGACTGCTGGCCGCCAGCGGTGTTCAACCGCACGATGCAAATGGACCCGATCGGGGCGCCGACTATCGAGTACACGGTGCATTGGCGCAACAAGCCGTCGTCGGACTGGTGCTACGGGCGGTTCGAGACGCGGACGCTCGCGGGCGGGTACGTGGACGAGAACGGCGAGCTCTGGGACACCTCGGGCGTGCTCGTGGCCGAGAGCCGGCAGTTGGCGCGCTACTTAGGTGGGAGAGCCGGTCCGGCCGAAAGTCCCTAGCGCCGCCGCAGCGCGCTCCGGCTATCGTCACGCCTGCGATGGCATCGACGGCCCTGCTCACCGATCGTTACGAGCTCACCATGCTTGACGCGGCCATCAGGTCGGGCGTTGCCGACCGCCGTGCGGTCTTCGAGGTCTTTGCCCGCTCCCTTCCCCCAGGCCGTCGTTATGGCGTCTTCGCAGGTCTCGGGCGTCTCCTCACGAGCATCGGTCAGTTCCGCTTCGGCCCAGACGAGCTCGATTTCCTCGAGCGGGAGGAGATCGTCGACGAGAGGACGATCGAGTGGTTGGAGGATTACCGTTTCGAGGGGTCGATCGACGCCTACGCCGAGGGTGAGTGTTACTTCCCCGGCAGCCCGGTCCTCACGATCGAGGCAACATTCGGCGAGGCTGTGATCCTCGAGACCCTCGTGCTCTCGATCTGCAACTTCGACTCCGCCGTCGCGGGCGCCGCTTCCCGCATGGTCGGGGCGGCCGCCGGCAGGCCGGTGATCGAGATGGGCTCCCGGCGCACGAGCGAGCTCGCTGCGGTGGCGGCGGCACGGGCGGCGTACCTCGCCGGCTTCGCCTCCACCTCCAACCTCGAGGCGGGGCGCACCTACGGCATCCCTACGACGGGAACCGCCGCGCATGCCTTCGTGCTGGCACACGACGACGAGCGCGCCGCCTTGCGCGTGACCCTGCGGCAGATCATGTTCGGCGTCACGGCGGACGAGCTGGTGGACGAAGGCGAAGCCGATGACGGGCACGGCCATGGTGGCCACGGCACGACCCCGGTCTTCCTCCAGCCGGACTCGGCGACCCGCGTCATCG
>PLDN01000018.1 GCA_003136185.1 Acidimicrobiaceae bacterium
CTACCTCGCGGCATGCCGCACGACGCGACGCAGCGGCCAGCACGACAATGTGATCCCGTTGGCGAGCGGACGTGCCCTCGGGTTCGCACCGAGCACCATGAACCGCCGCCTCGCGGCGATCTCGGGGCTGTTCAGCTTTCTCGAGATGCGCGATCCGGATGCGAGGAGCCCGGTTCCGAAGGGCCCGGCTGCTCGGCGCAGCGCCGCCAGCGCGCGCAGCGGGCTGCTCGGCCATCTCGCCAAGCCGAAGGCGCGTTCTCGGCTCTCGGTGCGAGAGCCACGACGCCTGCCACGCGGGCTCGACCGAGCCGAGACTGCGGCGCTGTTCGCCAGCTTTCGCAGCGAGCGGGACCGTTCTATCGCCGGGCTCATGTTGTTCTCCGGCCTGCGTTCGGCCGAAGTTCTCGGTCTCGAGGTGCCCGACGTCGACGTCGGGCGTGGCTGGGTACGCGTCGTCGGCAAGGGCAACAAGGAGCGCTCCGTCCCACTCGATCCTGATGTCGGCAGCCTCATCCAGTCCTATCTCCTCGCCGAGCGCCCCGAGACGGCTTCGAAGGCGTTGTTCGTCGTGGCGAAGGGCCCGCACCGGGGCCAGCCGCTCACCCCAGCGGGACTGCGCCGCGTCTTTCGCTATCACCGGGAGCGCGCCGGCGTGCCAGCCGGGCACCCTCACGCCCTTCGGCACAGCTTCGGCACCGCCCTCGCCGAGGCGGGCGTCGACCTCTCGGTGATACAGGCGCTCATGGGACACGACCACGTCGACTCTTCGGCGGCCTATATCCATCTCGCCCCCGTCCACCTCCGTGCCTCCTACGATGCTGCCCGCGCGCGCCAACGCTCCCAGCAGCCCTGACCCGGCGGAGCTGCTCGCCGCCTTCGCAGCCCATACGGAAAGAGGCGGGCGGAGCGGGACCGATGCCCTCGCCGCCGCCCGGCAGTTCCTTTCGCGCTGGCCCGACCCGGGGGCGTTCGCCCTCGAGCGACTCGAGCAGCGCCTCTCGGTCCCACCAAAGATGGGCGCCTTCATCACGTTCTTGATGACACGGGGTCATCTTCGGCCCGGATACGACTACCTGATCGCCCGGCGCTTCAAGCTCCTGCGCCAAGAGATGGCGGGAACCGACCTAGCAAGAGACGTGGAGCGCTTTGACGAAGCCGCCGAAGCGCTCGGTTTCGCCCCGAGGACGCGTGCCTACATGGCCTCACAGGCAGCCGCCCGCTTGCTGATTGAGACCGGCCGGCGCCTCGATGAGCTCTGCGAGGACGACGTCGCCTGCTTCGAAGCAGCCGTGGAATCCGCGAGGGTGCGCATCGGCCAGCGCCTTCACACCTACACGGCCTGCATCTCTTACACCCGGGTCGTCCTCTACCACCTCGGCGTCCTGTCAGAACCCCCGAGCCGCCTCGGGACCGCCCGCCAGAGCTGGATCCAGCGAATGGCAGGGGTCCCAGACGAGCTGAAGGCAAGCTTTGTCGCCTACCTCGAGCGCCTCGCCGGAATTCACGCACCCCAGACCGTGACCGCCCGGGCCAGTCACCTCGCGCAGTTCGGCCGCTTCCTGGCCGAGGTGGACCCGGACCTTTCGAGCCTGGCAGACCTGGACCGGTGCCGCCACATCGAGCCGTGGCTGTCGGCGGTCTCGACGGCGCGCCATCACCGTACCGGCGAGCCCATCGTCGTCGCGGAGCAGAAGCACCGCATCCTTGCGGTGCGCCGCATGCTGGAGGACGTCGCCGAGTGGGGTTGGCCCGATGTCCCTTACCGCCGGCTCATCTTTGCCAGCGATCTCCCCCGGATCCCGCGCCCGCTTCCCCGTTACCTGCCCCCCGAGGCGGACCGGCGCCTGGCCGAGGTGCTCGAGGCCCGGCCCCAACGCATCGTCGCAGACGCCCTCTTGCTCCAAAGGGCCTGTGGCCTTCGCATCGGCGAACTTCTCGATCTGGAGCTCGACTGCGTGCACGAGATCCCCGGGAACGGCCATTGGCTGAAGGTGCCCCTCGGCAAGCTCATGACCGAACGGATGGTGCCGCTCGACATCGAGACGGTGGCGCTGATCGATCGGATCGTCCTCCACCGCTCTCCCGGGCTGCCGCTTCGCCACCCGCGTTCTGGGCGACTCGTCGAGTTCCTCTTCACCCATCGCGGTAGGCGAGTGTCACAGCAGTGGCTCCGAAGTGAGCTCTCCGAGGCGGCCACCGAGGCCGGTCTCGACCACGCACACCCCCATCAGCTTCGTCATACCTATGCCACAGCTTTAGTAAACGCCGGTTGCTCGCTGCAGGCACTGATGGCACTCTTGGGCCATGCCTCGGCCGAGATGAGCCTTCGCTATGGGCGGCTGTTCGACCAGACGGTGCGCGAGAACTACGAGCGCGCCCTCGCCCAGGCCAAGGCGAGCCTCGGCCCGGTACTGCCTGAGGCGATCCCGGTGCATCTCACGACCGACTGGCGGCGAGCGCCGTTGGTCAAGGCCCGTCTCGCGGGCGGCTACTGCCTGCGCAGCCTCGCCCAGGGACCATGCGCTTACGCGAACATCTGCGAGCACTGCCCGAACCTCCGCTCCGATAAGACCTTCCTGCCGATCCTTCGCCTTCAGCGCGTCGACGCCGATGCGCTCCTCGCCGACGCCGAAGAGCGGGGATGGGGAGTGGAGGCCGCCCGTCACCGCCGTCTCATAGAGCGCATCGACACCCTGATCGCCGACGCCGATGCCGGCTGAGCCCGACGACATAGCGGCCGTCGAGCGCGCCTGTGAGGAACTCGCCGCATCAGGCCAGCCGATCAGCTTCAAGGAGGTTGCCGACCGGGCGGGGACGAGCCGGACCACCCTTTACCGCCATGCCGACCTTCGAGCCCTTGTAGAAGAGCACCGGGCGAGAGGCCGTGGGGCGAACACGCTCACCGGCATCACCGTGCAGATCGACCAGCTTCGCCGCAGCCTGGAAGCCGTCGCTGCCAAGGTCCGCCGCCAAGAAGAACGAATCCGCCTTCTCGAGCGCAGAGACCGCACGAACAGCTGAAGCCTCGGCTCCCACCTTTATCCACAGCTGAGCCCACATTGGCCGGTTAAGCCTCGCGAGAACCCTCGTTGG
>PLDN01000045.1 GCA_003136185.1 Acidimicrobiaceae bacterium
GGCCGGTTCGTCGCCGCCATGATGACGATGCCTTCTGCGGGATCAAACCCGTCCATCTCCGACAACATCTGGTTCAGCGTCTGCTCACGCTCGTCGTGACCACCGCCGAGCCCGGCCCCGCGCTTGCGGCCGATCGAGTCGATCTCGTCGACAAAGATGATCGCCGGCGCCTGCTTGCGGGCGGTCTGGAAGAGGTCGCGCACCCGGCTCGCACCTACCCCGACGAACATCTCCATGAAGTCCGAGCCGCTCACCGAGAGAAACGGCACCCCTGCCTCGCCGGCCACCGCGCGGGCGAGGAGCGTCTTGCCCGTGCCAGGAGGGCCCACTAGCAGCACGCCCTTAGGCACTCGGGCGCCGATGTCGCGGAATCGCCCAGAGTTCTTCAAGAAGTCGACGACTTCGCTGATCTCCTGTTTGACGCCCTGATAACCGGCCACGTCGTTGAAGGTGGTGTGGGGCCTCTCACTGCTGTAGAGCTTGGCTCGCGAACGCCCGATCGACATGATCCCGGACATCTGTCCCTGTGCGCGCCGATTCAGCCAGACGAAGATCCCGATGAGCAGGAGTACCGGCACGAAGTAGATGATGAAATCGGTCAGAAGGTTGCTCGGCGGTGTAGCGAAGTTGAGCTTGATGCCGTCTTTCAAAAGGAGGTTCTGCTTATCGGTCGGGAGGGGTATGCCGGCAGTCGTCGAGTAGCTCGCCCCGTTCTTGAGAGTGCCGGTGATTATGCCGGTCTGGTTGTTGTAGGTCGCGCTGGTGACCTGCTTCGACGTGACCTCGGTGACGAACTGGCTGTAGCCGAGCGGCTTGACGTCCGTGCGGGCGAAAGCGTGCGTCAGAATGAGCACGAGCGCGATCACGAGAGCGACCGCTATCAACCAACGCCACGGCTGGTCGGATGCGCTCCCGCTCGAAGGTTTCCCAGAGCCGCTCGGCCGCAGGTCTTGGGGGTTGCGATTCACGCAGATATGGTAGGCGTGTCAGAGACTCGACCAGTCATCGGGCCCGTCCGGGAACCCCGGCCGCGACTCAGCCGACTCTCAGGTTGACCTCGGCCGTCGCGGGGCACCACGCTCACGTCGTGCGTAATCGTCTCGCCGTTGCCACCGACCGGGTGCTCGGAACCCCTCAGCAAGGTAATCCGTTCGGGCTCGTCGAGGCGCTTCTCGGCCTCCTCGGCGGGTTCTTGCTGGCAACCGCGGCCGTCTCGGCTTACGACTCGCTCGAGCACCTCCATGGCACTTCGGTCACCTACGGCCAGACCGCTGTGAGTCTGATCGCTCTCTGGGTCGGTTTTGCGGGGTCGGCCATCGCTGCCTCGCGGCTCCGGGTCCCGCCGGCGGCGGCTGAGAGCGACGCCGCCGTCCGGCGTGGAACGGGTTCGGTCATCGCGGACTACGGATTCCGGTTGCGCCCATGGCCGGACATCCCTCTCGGGATCGTCGTCGGTGTCTTGTCCCAGTTCCTGCTCGTCCCACTCCTCGAGCTCCCGCTCCAACCCTTCGTACCCCACCTCAGCCAACGCCTGGGCGGTCCGGCCAACCAGCTGCTCAGTCCTGCCACATCGAGCGGCACCGGCGGTCTTGTGCTCGTCGCCGTGCTCATCTGCGTCGGGAGCCCGATCGTCGAAGAGCTCTTCTTCCGGGGACTCGTGCTGAGGGCCCTCTTGTGGCGCCTGCGCCCTCTCGGCCGCCGCCTCGGGCCCATCCTGTCCATCGTCGTGACGGGTCTCTTCTTTGGCCTCGTGCACTTCGAGGCGTTGCAGTTCCTCGGGCTCGCCGGCTTCGGGATGGTCCTCTGCCTGCTCGCGTGGCGCTCGGGGCGCCTTGGGGCGTCCATCGTCGCCCACATGGCGTTCAACGCCACGACGGTCATCGCATACGTGATCACGCACTGATCCCGCGGGTTCCGAGAAGCGGCCCGAACCCAGCCGAGTAGACTTAAACGTCGGCATGGCCACTGACTCAGTCTTCTCGCTCGTGTTCAAGGCTTACGACGTTCGCGGCACGGTTCCCGACCAGCTGAACGAGGACATGGTCTTCTCGATCGGTAAAGGCTTCGCTTCCTTCAGCCGCGACGAGACCGGCGCAGAGAAAGTCGTCATCGGGCGCGACATGCGCGAGTCCGGGGTCGCTTTGGTGAAGGCGTTCTCGGCCGGTGCGCTGTCGGAGGGCCTAGGTGTCGTCGACGCTGGGATGATCTCGACAGACATGCTCTACTTCGCGTCCGGGAGCCTCGGATTGCCGGGGGCGATGCTCACGGCCTCTCACAATCCGGCGAGTTACAACGGCATAAAGATGTGCCTTCCAGGTGCACGCCCGATCGGTGAGGACACAGGTCTCAAACAGATCCGCGAGCGGGCTGAAACGGTCCTGGCGAGCCTTTCCCCGAACCACGCTCCGGAGCTTTCGGCGTCCGATCCCCGACTCGAACGCGTCGACCTGCTGGACGAGTTCGCTCGGCATGTGCACTCGTTCGTGGACGTCGCCAGCCTTCGGCCGCTCAAGATCGTCGCCGACACCGCAAACGGCATGGGCGGGCTCGTTGCGCCAGCGGTGCTCGGCGGCCTGCCGTTCGAGGTCGAGATCCTCTTCGGCGAGCTCGATGGCAACTTCCCGAATCATCCGGCTGACCCCATCCAGGCCGAGAACCTCGTCGACCTGCAGCGTCGGATCGTGGAAACCGGCGCAGACGTAGGACTCGCCTTCGACGGCGACGCCGATCGCGTGTTCCTCGTCGACGAGAAGACGTCGCCCCTCTCGGGGTCGCTCACGACGGCCATCGTCGCGGCTGCGATGCTCGAAGCCCATCCGGGCTCGACGATCCTCTACAACCTCATCTGCTCGAAGGCGGTCCCCGAGATCATCTCCGAGCGGGGAGGCAAGCCGGTGCGCACCCGCGTCGGTCACTCGTTCATCAAAGGCGTCATGGCCGAAACCGGAGCGATCTTCGGCGGAGAGCATTCGGGCCACTACTACTTCCGCGACAACTACCGTGCCGACTCCGGGATCATCGCGGCGCTCGTCGTGCTGTCGCTGATGTCGAAGGCCGATCTGCCCTTGTCAGAGCTGCGCAAGCCTTTCGAGCGGTACCTGGACTCAGGCGAGATCAATACCGAGGTGCACGACGCCGCCGCCGTGCTCGCAGGTGTGGAGCACCTCTACAGTGAGCGCGGGGCGACGATCGACCACCTGGACGGCATAACGATCGATCTGGGCGATTGGTGGTTCAACTTGCGACCGTCCAACACCGAGCCGCTGCTCAGGCTCAACCTCGAGGCCTCGACCGGACCGTCGTGCGCCCAACATGTGGACGAGGTGATCCGGTTGATAACAGAGTTGGATAGTGAGGGACACGACGATGGCTTGGGAGGGCACTGATGGCGCTTGACGAACGGCTACTCGAGATATTGGCGTGCCCCGAGGACAAGGGACCGCTCTTGTATTTCGACGACGAGCAGACGCTCTACAACCCCCGGCTGAAGCGCCGGTACCGGATCAACGACGGAATTCCGGTGCTCCTCGTCGAGGAGTCCGAGACCGTCAGCGACGCCGAGCACGAGCGGCTCACGGAGAAGGCGGCAAGCGAGGGCATCCACCCTACGTTCACCGAAGGATCGTGAACCTGCCCGGGGCTCCCGCCTCGTGGCTGGAACACGACAGCGAGCAAATGCTCGCTGCAACGGCTGCCATGCCCGACCACATCGAGGCGGCGCTCGAGAGTTTCGACGGAATCGGTGGCCCGCCTGACCCTACATCGGCGGTGCTGGTGCTCGGTATGGGTGGCAGCGCCGTCGCCGGGGCAGTCCTTCAGGCGCTAGCCGCTCCTCGATCCACTCTGCCTGTCATCCTCGCGAGCGGCTACGAGTGCCCGGCCTTCGTCGGCCCGAACACCCTCGTGTTCGCCGTCTCGTTCTCAGGCGAGACCGAAGAGACTCTCGAGGCAACCGCAGCGGCGATGAAAGCCGGTGCCTTCGTGGTGGCGCTGACGCAGGGGGGATCGCTCGGCCAGCTCGTCGCGGGCGGCGGCGGTCCCGTTCTCGTCATCCCTCCCGGCATCCCACAGCCGAGAGCCGGGGTCGGGGCGATGGTGGCCCCCCTGCTGCTCGCGTGCCAGCAAGCCGGAATCGTCCCCGGAGCTCGGTCCGACCTCGAGCGTTCCGTCGCCCAGCTGAGGCGGCGGCTCCCGGCGCTAGTAGACGGCGGCGGGGGAGCCGTCGAGGTCGCCCGGCGGATCGGGCGGACCATCCCTCTGATCCACGGCGCCACGGGCCTCGCGGCCGTCGCCGCCCGCCGCTGGAAGACGCAGGTGAACGAGAACGCCAAGGCGCCGGCGTTCTACGGATCCCAACCCGAGGTGTGTCACAACGAGGTCTGCGGTTTTGGTCAGTACGGCGACGTCACAAGACNNGCTCGTGGAGCTTCACCTGCTCGGCGAGCACCCACAAGTCGCGCGCCGCTTCGAGCTCGTCGCCGAGACGGTGGCCGAGGCCGTCGGCGACATCGTGAGTGTGCAGGGGGAAGGTGAGGGGGAGCTGGCGGGCTTCTTCGACCTTGTTGCGATTGGAGACTTCATGTCGCTCCATCTCGCCGGACGCGAAGGGGTCGATCCCGGCCCGGTGCCGGTCCTGACCGAGATCAAAGAGCGCCTCCGGGCCGCCGGAGAGGCCTGACGATGACAGAGCTACCTCCACACGACGTGAGCGATCTCGAGCTCGCTACGCATGGGCGGGGCAGGGTCGAGTGGGCCAGTCGCCAGATGCCAGTTCTCGCGACGGTCCGCGACCGCTTCGAGAAGGAGAAACTCTTCGCCGGCGTGCGTATCGGCGCCAGCCTTCATGTGACGGCCGAGACCGCCGTTCTCCTCGGCGCGCTCGCTGCCGGAGGTGCGGAGCTGTCGGTGTGCGCGTCGAACCCGCTCTCCACGAACGACGAGGTGGCGGCGTTCCTCGTGGCCGAAGAGGGAGTCGCCACCTTCGCTCGCCGGGGAGAGGATCAGGCCAGTTATCTAGGGCACGTGGACGCCGTTCTCCAGCGCAGGCCCCAGTTCACCGTCGACGACGGCTGTGACCTCGTGGCGAGGCTGCACGGGGTCTGGCAGGCCCAGATCAGGGAGGTCATCGCCGGGACCGAGGACACGAGCACAGGAGCAGTCCGCTTGCGGGCGCTCGCGGCAGCAGGCGGCCTTTCCTATCCGGTCCTGGCCTTGAGCAGCGCAGCGATCCGCGCCCTCGCCGACAACCGGCTCGGGACAGGGCAATCCACGATTGACGGGATCATCCGCTCGACCAACGTCCTGCTGGCCGGCGCCACGGTCGTTGTTGCGGGGTACGGCAACTGCGGGAGGGGAGTCGCCAACAGGGCGCGCGGGCTCGGGGCCATCGTGATCGTTACCGAGGTCGATCCGTTGCGGGCATTCGAGGCCCTTACGGACGGCTTCCGCGTCATGCCGATGTCGGAGGCGGCCTCCGTCGGTGAGATCTTCGTGACGGCGACTGGGAACCGTGACGTCATTTGTCGTGAGCATTTCGAGCAGATGCGAGACGGTGCCATCATGGCGAATGCCGGGCAGTTCGACGTCGAGATCGACGTCGGCGCGCTGAAGGCCGCAAGCGAGGATCGGTTCCGGCGCCTTCGCCCCATGGTCGAGGAGTACCTCGTCGGCTCGCCCGGCCGGCGCCTGCTGTTGCTCGCTGAAGGCCGGCTGGTCAACCTGGGCGCCGCTGACGGGCATCCGCCCCAGGTCATGGACCTCTCGTTCACCGTGCAGGCGCTGGCGTGCGAGTGGCTGATAACCCACGCCGATTCTCTCTCGCCGTCGGTCCACGATCTCCCCCCGGCGATCGACGAGGAGATCGCCCGGCTCAAGATCGCTGCCATGGGCGTCGCGATCGACGAGCTCACGGGAGGCCAGAAGACCTATCTGGCGACCTGGGGACTCGGCACGTGACCTCGTCACTAGACTCACCAGCGATGAGTGCGTGCGGGTCTGTGGTTGCGAGTCGATGCCAGTCGCAGGCAAAACGACCCACGTAAGGCGACTTGTGGTCGCTGAGCATGGTGCGGCTTAGAGGTAAGCCCTGCCCGCTGCGTCCCCGGCTGTCGGGGGCGGGCGGAGACGAGGCGATGCGCGCCAAGACGGTGCCGTTGGGTGTGGCGGCTCGCCGCTCCGCCGCCGGGACCGGCGCGTCACCCTCGCGGCAGGCGAGTGTGGGGTCAAAGACCAGGTCAGCCGCACGCAGTCCACTTGCCAGAACGACGCCGGTGACGCCCGAGGNNCCGGCGGCGGCTCCAGGCCGTCCCCGGCCGGTAGGATCGTGCCCTCATGAGCGTGTTTACGAAGGTCCTGCGCGCCGGCGAGGGCAAGAAGGTCAGGAGACTGGCCGAGCTCGTCCCTCTGATCAGCGCCCTCGAGCCAGAGATACAGGGCTTGAGCGACGAAGCTCTCGCGCACAAGACAGTGGAGTTCAAGGAGCGCCTGGACCAGGGAGAATCCCTCGATGACCTGCTCATCGAGTCCTATGCGGTCGTGCGTGAGGCGGCCTGGCGGGTGCTGGGCCAGCGCCACTTCGACGTGC
>PLDN01000182.1 GCA_003136185.1 Acidimicrobiaceae bacterium
CACCAATGATGAGCTCGCGCTGACCGCGACCGATGGGCGTCATGGCGTCGATGGCCTTGATGCCGGTCTGGAGGGGCTCTCTCACCGGTTGGCGCTTGACGATGCCTGGCGCCTGGATCTCGACCCGGCGGTCTTCGACGTTGGTGAGCGGCCCCTTGCCGTCGATCGGGTTGCCGAGCGGGTCGACGACTCGCCCGAGCAGGCCGTCGCCGACGGGGACCGAGAGGATCCGCCCGGTCGCCCGTACCACGTCACCCTCCTCGAGGGCGTCGACAGAACCGAGGACGACGGCACCGATCGTCTCTTCGTCGAGGTTAAGCGCCAGCCCCACCGTGCCGTCGGAGAACTCGAGCAGCTCGTTCACCTGCGCGGTTGGAAGCCCGGTCACCCGAGCGATGCCGTCTCCGACTTCGGAGATCCGCCCGACCTGCTCGGCCTTGACGTCGGGATTGAAGTCGGAGATGTGGCGCTTTAGCGCTGCCTCGATATCCTCGGGGGAGATCAGGAGTTCTGACATTGGCGTTAGGTCCTTGTCCTCTTCATATGAAAGGTCGGGGTCGGTCGGCGGCCGAGGTCGGTCGGCACGGGCAGGATCAGCTCAGCTTGGTTGCAGGATCGTCTCGCGGAGAAGGTCGAGACGGTGGCGGATGGTCCCGTCGATGATGGTGTCGCCGACCGAGACGCCGAGGCCTCCGATGACCGACGGGTCGATCACCACTCGCAGCTCGACGGTGCGCCGAGTCCGGCGACCGAGTGCGTCTGCGAGCCGAGTCCGCTCGTCGGCGTCGAGCTCGACGGCCGCCCGGATGTCGGCGACCCGCCGGCCCCGCTCGGCGGCGGCTAGCTCGACGAGGTAGTTCACGGCTCCCACGAGATCACGAGATCTGCCGCAGCGGAGCACGTAACCGAGCAGCTCGAGCGTCTCGGGCCGAACCTTTTCCGCCAGCAGATCGTGCAGCACTGCCAACCTCACGGAGAGACCCATCTCCGCCGAGGCCAGCGCCGACTTCAATTCCGGACTCTGCTCGGTAATCCGGGCGACACGGAAGAACTCGTCCTCCATCGTGTCGACCACCCGCGGGTCGGAGATGCGCTCGAACACCCGCTCGGCGAATCCCCGGAGTCGCTCGAGTGCGCCAGCCCGCCCCATCGGGGACTCGGCTTCGACTACCCCGTCGATCGCCACTCGCGCGGCCCTTATCTCGGCGATCTCGAAGAGTCGCTCACATGTCTTCGGGATCTCTGCTGCGCGCTCGTAGACGACAGGGAACGTGACGAGAGCCACGACCTCTGAGGGGACCTTCCCTTCGAGCAGGTCCGACAGCACCGCAGAACGGTCAGAACTCGGGATGGACCCGTCGGTCAACGCGAGACGTAGGGGCTCGGACGCGACGAGCAAGCCGCGGAACGCCGTGAGGCCGGAGACGACCTCGGCGAGCGTCCCAGACGCCTCGACTTCGTCGAGGACGGCGGCGGCGTAGCCGCGCACGAGCTCGAGCATCAGCTATCGGTCCCGCCCGGCTGTGCTGCAGCGATCGCTTCCTCAACGAGGGCTCGGTGCCGCTCGTCGTCGAGACCGCCGCCGATGACGCGCTCGGCAGCGCGCAGGACGAGGTCGCCGACCTCGCTCATCACTTCGTCCCGCGCGCGCTGGCGCTCGAGCTCGATCTCGGATTGCGCAGCAGTAACGAGGCGCTCGTACTCGGCCTGGCCCCGCTGCCGCCCTTCCTCACGCAGCTGGTCAGCTGACTCGTTTGCCTGGTCGACAATCTGGCGCGCCTCGGCGCGAGCGGCCTCGAGCGCTTCGCGGCGCTCCTTCGCCAACTTTCCAGCCTCACGGCGCGCTTGCTCTGCCGCGTCGATCGAGTTGCGGATCTGGGCTTCGCGCTCGTTCATCGCCTTGCTCAGGTACGGCAGGATGAAGTGGACGAAGATCCACAGCACTATCAAGAACGCTATGAGCTCCAGGACGAACGTGAAGTTCGGGATCAGGAAGATAGGTTGCGCCTTCGCAGCAAGCATCGGAGTGACGATCCCTACTTCGAGGCCTCGACGAAGACGAAGAACGCCATGAACGCAAGGTTGATGACGTACATGGCCTCGCAGAGCCCAACGACGAGGAACATCGTCGTGTACAGGCGGCTCTGAGCCTCGGGCTGGCGGGCGATCCCCGCGATGGTCTGGCTGCCTGCGAGGCCGTCACCGATGGCCGCACCGATGGCGCCACCGCCGAGGGCGAGGCCACCGCCGATCATGGCGCCGGCCAGCTGGATCGCTTGCTGGGTGGTCTGTGCCATTTGGGTTGTCTTTCTCCTGTTTGTAGGGGGGATTGGAGGGATTGGACGACGTAAGTCTGGAAATTGGCGACCTGGGCCTAGTGACCGCCCGTGACGGCGGACTGCATGTAGATGATCGTGAGGAGAGCGAAGATGAACGCCTGCACCGGTGCGACGAAAAAGGCGTCGAAGCTCTTCCATACCACGTCGAGGAGCGGAGTCGGCAGGATCCACTGCGGAGGGAAGGCCGCGATCAAGGTGATGAGGATGCCGCCGGCGAAGATGTTGCCGAAGAGCCGGAGCGCCAAGGTGATGGGCTTCACGAGCTCCTCGATGAAGTTGATCGGGGCGAGAATCCAGTACGGCTTGAAGTAATGCCCGACGTAGCTCTTGAAGCCGTGCAAACGGATCCAGGTGAAGTGCACGATGAGGATCACCGTGATTGCCATGGCGAGCGGCAAGTTGATGTCGCCGGTCGGCGAGACGAGGACCGTGTGGTGACCCGCCAGGTTGCTGGGGATCATCTCGAACCAGTTGCACAACAGGATGAACATGAACAGCGTGCACGCGAGGGGCACGATGAACACGCCCTGATCGCCCATCGTCGTCTCGACCTGCTTGGTCACTGCGCCCACGATGGTCTCGTAGGCGAGCTGCATCTTGCCGGGAACGCCGGAGGTGATCCTTGACCGCATGAAGAGCCCGAGCCCGACGAAGATGACTCCTGCCAGCACGCAGCAGGCGACATCGTCGACGTTGTATGTGAACCCGAACAGTTTCGAGTAGACGTGGTCGCCGACGGCGATGTTGGCCGCGAGGATGCCGTGGGTCACGTGGGCACCTTGTGTCGGACCATCATCCCGATGATATTGCCCACGAAGATCAGGTAGAAGAGGCAGAGGCCGCTGGCCGTGCCAAAACCGAGCCATTTCGACGCGACGAAGAGAATGACGACCACGACCGTGGTCAGGCCGAGCCTTGCGAGCGTCATCGCCGCCAGCGCACGGACTGGTTTCTCGGGCTGAAGCTGGGTCACCCGTGCGGTCTGGTTCGTGATCATGCGGATGTTCATCAGGCCGAGGCCGAGGCCGATGCACACACCGAGCCCGAACAGCGGCTGGGACGCGAACAAGGTCGCGATCACGGCCACGACGCCGATCCCGAGCGCGGCGAAGATCGTGCGCTTGAGCACGCTCGATATCTCGGGCAACGAGAACTGCTCGAGTAGGGGTCCCAGTGAATTCATGTCCCGGTCGTCATCTTCCTCGCAGCGAAGTCAGTCCGAGTCCGTCGACCGGGCCGGCCACCCTGCTGGCTCTCACATGTATTTTTTGAGTTGCGCTCGAACTGTCAGCACCGCAGCTGCGATGCCGACAGCCAGTCCGGCGAAGGTGAGCAGCACGCTCGCACCGACTCTCTCGCCGAGCCAGTAGCCAAGGCCCATGCCCACTACGAGGCAGGCTGCGATCGAGACGCCCAACCCGAGTAGCTCGAACGGGCTCGGCGAGGGCTTGCTGCTCACTTTGTCCATCTATCCTCGCATCGGAGGGTGGTGCCGGGCAAAACGGCGGCGGTGCGCGCGGCTATGCCCCTCACCGCCCCCGTCGGCCCCGTCGCCACCTCCCCGGGCGCGCGATACGACGGCGCCGGCCTTGGGCGCCGATAACTGATGTGCGCCGGGGTCGCTGTCATCTGCCACGGCACCCGCCTTCGCCAGCGCGCCGTTGGCCGAGCGGCTAGCCCGGTGCCTGCCGACCGGCCGGAAGACCGTCACGAGCGCTATGGCGAGGATCACCGCCGCGAACGGGAGAGCTCCGTCCCAGGTGGGATAGAAGG
The DNA here is from genome assembly GCA_003136185.1 of Acidimicrobiaceae bacterium. Taxonomy (GTDB): domain Bacteria; phylum Actinomycetota; class Acidimicrobiia; order Acidimicrobiales; family Bog-793; genus Palsa-601. The sequence continues at coordinate 4,113 of PLDN01000182.1, forward strand.
TCGGGTACAGCACGAGGGCGGAGAGCACGAAAGTCCAGATCCATAGCAGTACGACAGCCCGGCGGTGCCCGTGTCCGAGCCGCATCAGGCGGTAGTGCAGGTGCTCGAGATCCCGCTCGGTCACCCCCGTGCGCCGGATGGCGCGGCGGCCCACGGCAAGCGCCGTATCGACTATGGGCACGCCCAAGATGACGATCGGCACGAGGAGCGGGGCGAAGAAGAAGTAGGTGGTGCCGGAGTAGACGGTCGTCGCCTGACCGCCGATCTCCATCGTGGCGGCCGCCATCACGATCCCGAGCACCATCGCGCCGGTATCGCCCATGAATATCTTCGCTCTGTGGAAGTTATGCGGAAGAAACCCAAGGCACACCCCACAACACGCCGCGGCCAGTAACGGCCCGATGTTGTTGGCACTGAGCACCTGCAGGTGCATCAAGCGCAGCCCGTAGATGCACAACGCCCCTGAGCCGATGGCGATCACGCCCGCCGCGAGGCCGTCGAGGCCGTCGATGAGGTTGACGGCGTTCGCGATCCCTATGACCCACAGCGCTGTGACGAGGGGGAGGACCGTCGACGTCAGCTCGATGTAACCGGGCAGGAACGGCACCTTGAACTGGGTCATCGTGACGCCGAAGAAGACGAGCGTCATCGCCGCGAGGACCTGGCCGGCCACCTTGGCAGGCGGTGAGACGGACCGGATGTCGTCGACGAGGCCGAGAAGGCACATCACGCCGACGGCGGCTAGCACGCCTGCCGGAGCGGTCGAGTCGGCGAAGTCGGCATGAAACACTCCGAGCTGGCCTGCGGCGAGGATCGCGATCGCGAATCCGAGGGCGATCGCGCCGCCGCCGGCTGTCGGAGTCGGCCGAGTGTGGACCCGTTCGGGGTCCGGCATCACCACCAGGCCCCGGTTGATCGCCACTTTTCGGACCGGAAAGGTGAGTATGAAAGTCGATGCTGCCGCGATGGCCACGACTACGACCGAGCCGACCTCTGGGCTCACCTGCCAGGCCGATCAGGAGACGGCGAGGCCGTCTGGATAGGGGTCGAACATGGCGCAGAGCTCGCTGACCTCGGCCCGGATTGCTTGCAACTCGCTCTCGTCGTCACGGTGGCGAAGGGTTCGGGCGATCAGCGAGGCGACCACCACCATTTGCGGCTCTTTCATGCCGGCGGTCGTCTCGGCGGCGGTCCCGAGCCGGAGACCGCTCGTCACGAACGGCGGGCGCGGGTCGTCGGGGATCTGGTTGCGGTTACATGTGATGCCGGCTCGGTCGAGGACCTCTTGCGCGATCTTGCCCGTCAACTCGGCGTCGAAGTCGCGTAGGTCGACCAGGCAGAGGTGATTGTCCGTGCCACCTGCTACCAGACGGAACCCCTCCTCCGCGAGAGCTGCCGCGAATGCAACTGCGTTTGCTCGCACCTGCGCTGCGTACTGCTTGAACTCAGGCCGGGCAGCCTCGGCGAACGCGACTGCCTTGGCGGCGATGACGTGCTCGAGCGGCCCGCCCTGCAACCCTGGGAAGACGGCCGAGTCGATCGACCTACCGAGGTCTTCGCTCGTTAGGATCGCGCCGCCTCGCGGACCGCGGAGAGTCTTGTGCGTGGTGAACGTCACGACGTCCGCCACTCCGACCGGACTCGGGTGCTCCCCCGCTGCGATCAGACCAGCAGGGTGGGCGGCGTCGAACATGAACTTCGCCCCGATGTCGTCGGCGATCTCCCGGTACGGGGCCGGATCGATCGTGCGCGAGTAGGCCGTGGTGCCGGCGACTATGAGTCGCGGGCGCTCACGTTTGGCCAGGTCACGAACCTGATCGAGGTCGATCCGCTCACCCGAGCCGTCGGCGGCCGCCGGGGTAACGCCGTAAGCGACGAAGCGGTAAATCTTGCCCGTGATGCTGACCGGAGAGCCATGGGTCAGGTGGCCACCCTGGTCGAGGCGCATCGCGAGGATCGTGTCGCCCGGCTCGACGAGCGCGAGGTAGGTCGCCAGGTTCGCCGAGGCACCGGCGTGAGGTTGGACGTTCGCGTGGGCAGCGCCGAAGAGGGACTTCGCCCGTTCCCGCGCGAGGTTCTCCACCTCGTCGGCGACGACGTTGCCTCCGTAGTAGCGCCTCCCGGGATATCCCTCGGAATACTTGTTCGTGAGCATCGACGCCGAGGCAGCCATCACAGAGGGCGAAGTGAAGTTCTCCGACGCGATGAGCTGGAGAGTTGAACGCTGACGCTCGACCTCCAGTTCGAGGAGATCGCGGATCTCTGGATCGGAGGCGAGGACTCCCGAGACGAAGTGCGCGAGGGAGGACTCGGCGGACGAAGCCGTGGTCATTGGTCAGAGTCTAGTTGTGATGGCAAGACGGGACTTGGGCAGCGACCCACCATGCGGGTCATGAGCACCGAAGGTGGTGATGACACAGCTGGCAAACGGGAGGCTGCCCTCGCTGAGGCGCAAGCGGAGCTGGATCGCCAGGAGCAGACAGACGAGGCTCCCCTTGAACACCTCGGCGAGAAGGAGGCCCACCTACTTGGCGGCATGTACACCGGCCCGGATCGCAAATAGCGCGAGCACATACAATCGGTCGACGCCGACATCCCTGCAGGGGAGGCTCAGCTGGCGGAGCGTGTAGGTCAGGGCGAAGAGGCTGCGTTGCTGAAGGATTCCGAAGAGGCAAAGGCCGACGCCGCGTTTGTCGCCGCTGCGGGGAGTCAGGCCGGCCTCGACAAGGAATCGAGTAGCGCCGCTGACGAGATCGACAAGGATCTCGACGCTGCGATGCGGGATTCCATCGAGCTGAACGCCGATAGCGCGGAAGCTCGTCAGGGCCAGCGCGAACACGATTCGGCTTCGGCCCACGCTGCCGCGGCTGCCGCCCAGGCCCTGCTGGCAGAGGAGTCGGCCGCCTTGGCCGACGCCGATCAGGCAGTCGCGAAGCTCGAATCGGACATGCGGGCTGCCGGGGAGCAGCCGCCGCCACATCAGGACTGAGGCTCGCCGCGCAGGATCTCGGCCGCCGAGATGGCTCCCTCGCGCAGGATCTCGGGCACGCCGCCTACTCCCACGAGCGACACGACGGTCGAGGGTGCGCCGTCACACCTTCCGCCGTCGATCACGATCTCGACTGCGTCGCCGAGACTGAGTCGCAGCTCTTCCGCCGTCTGGGCTGGCCGATCGCCATGCCGATTCGCGCTTGTCACAGCGAGCGCTCCCGTCCTGCCGAGCAACTGGCGGGCCGTCGGCTGGTTCGGGCAGCGGATGCCGACCGTCGTCGGGTCGCCGCCGAGATGGAGTGCTCGGTCGTCTGCACGGCGCGGCAGGATAAGAGTGAGTGGTCCGGGCCAGTAGCGATCGATGAGGGCAGCCGCGCGTGAGTTGAGCTGAGCGAACGTTTCGACCTCGGCGGGTTGCGCGATCAGTAGCGGGAGAGCAGCGTGCTCAGGTCTGTGCTTGGCAGCAAAGATCCGGCTTGTCGCGTCGGGACGGAACGGATCGACTCCGATCCCGTAGACCGTGTCCGTCGGCAGGCCGATGATATGGCCATCCGCAATCGCTGCCACAGCCGCCTCGAGCTGTGCCGCCGACTCCGGATCTGAAAGATGCGGCGGGTTCATCGTCGCGCGACGAGAACTCGGGGTCGCTCTGCCAGGTCTGCACGGACCTCGGCGTGCGAGAAGCCGGCTCGTCTCGCCCGCTCGACGACCGCTGCTTGTTGACCGGGCGCTATCTCGATCACGAGCGCTCCTTTTGCCGAGAGCCATCTCGGAGACTCGTCGACCAGATGGTTGATGGCCTCGAGGCCTGTCGGCCCTGCCACCAGCGCGGCGTAGGGATCGTGGTCGCGCACGACCGTATCGAGCGTCGACCACTCGTCAGTTCGGAGGTACGGGGGGTTCGAGACGACCAGGTCGAGGTGCCCGGCGAGGTCCCGGGGCAGCGCGGCGAACCAAGATCCAGTGAGTAGCCGAATGTGCCCCGTGTCACCGATCGTCCGGTGGACGTTCTTGGTTGCGAGCTCGAGCGCCTCACTCGAAGCGTCGGTGGCGTAGATCACGGCCGCGACTGACCGGCTCGCGAGCTCGCAGGCGAGAGCACAAGCGATCACCCCTGAGCCCGTGCCGAGGTCTGCGATGTTCAGTTCTCGTGTTGGCGACGGGCCGAGCGCGCTCAGCTCGTCGAGCGCGAATCCCACTACGACCTCCGTCTCCGGCCGGGGGACGAGCGCCCTCCCGTCGACAAGTACGTCTAGGTAGCGGAAGCCCCAGTGGCCGAGGACGTGCTGCAGCGGCTCGCCCTCGGCTCGGCGTTGGGCAAGGGCCCGAGCACGGACGGGCGCGTCGGGGTCCGGCCAGACCTGTTCGACTATCCAGCGCGCTTCGCGGGCGGACCCGACGATTTGAGCGATCTCGTCTGTCAGCTCGCGCTGGAGCTCGCCTTTCCGGCGGCGCTCCTCACGCGGCGCCGAGCTGACGGATCCGCTCATCTGCCACCAAGGCGTCGACGAGCTCGTCGAGGTCGCCCATCAAGATCTTGTCGAGCTTGTACAAGGTCAGGTTGATCCGGTGATCGGTGACCCGGTTCTCCTTG
>PLDN01000112.1 GCA_003136185.1 Acidimicrobiaceae bacterium
TTTATCCCGGCGCTCTAACTGTGCAGGTGCAGGTCAGGTGCCTTGTGCCCTCCCCTTGAATCAGGGCGACTTCTAACGGTGCGACACGTAACACCCGTAACACCAACCGTAACGCTATGGTGTCGAGACATGGGACGGTCTGGTACGCAGCTGACCTGGCGAATGTGCCCTGAATGCTCCGAGCGGGCAAGGATGGATGTGCGGGCCACCTACTGCTCCCCCGCCCGTAAGCAGGCGGCTTACCGTCGCAGGATGCGACAAGAAATAACCCCGACCAGGTCCGTTATATAATATTGCGGTCAACGTCGCACGCGGGAACGGAGACGTGCTCCCCTTCTAGCCGATGGTCATCCACGCCGGCCCTCTGAGGCCAAAGAGTTTCCGAAGCGACCACTCGATGGTCGCTTCGGTACTTTCTTGATCCGAAGAGACGACTGGCCCGCCGGCTGGCTGTCCTCCTGAGTGCGGCGGGCATCGTCGGCACGTCGACCGCGAGGTTCGTGGACCCGGACATGGCCCGCGCGTTCTCCGGGGACTAGCTACCGTTCACCTATGTACGCCGCTAGACACGCGCAAGAGACCCCCGACAAGCCGGCGATCGTGATGGCCTCGAGTGGCCATGTCGTGACGTACGCAGAGTACGAAACAGGGGCCAACCAGGTCGCACACCTTCTTCGCGATACCAAGCTTCGTCGCACCGACCATCTGGCGATCTTCATGAACAACGACTTCCGGATGTTGCTTTCGGAAGGCGGCGCAGAGCGATGCGGGCTCTACTTCACATGTGTGAACTCGTATCTCTCGGCCGAGGAAGTCGCCTATGTCATCAACGACTCACAGTCCCGAGTCGTGATGACCTCCGCTGCCAAGGCCGACGTGGCCTCCCAGCTCCCGGCGCTCTGCCCGAATGTCGAACGCTGGCTAATGCTGGATGCCGGGTCGGCTCCAGAAGGGCCATTCGAGGACTGGGATACGGCAGTCAGCGGCTACCCGACCCATCCGATCCTTGACGAACAGCTCGGTACTGCGATGCTCTACTCGTCGGGTACCACCGGACGACCAAAAGGGATCTTCCGGGCGCTACCCGAGCTGCACCCCGGAGAGAACCTGGCAGTGCTCGAGGGCCTCAAGTTCTTATGGCGGTTCCGGGAGGGGATGACCTACCTCTCCCCCGCGCCTCTCTATCACTCAGCACCGCAAGCGAGCGTGGCGGGCTCGCTCCGCATGGGTGCGACGGTGGTCGTGATGGAGCACTTCGACCCCGCCCACTTCCTCGAGCTCGTCGGTCGGTACCGAGTCACCCACTCCCAGCTGGTCCCAACGATGTTCTCGCGGCTCTTGAAACTGCCCGACGAGATCAAGTCGGCCGCCGACCTGTCCTCGCTCGAAGTGATCATCCATGCCGCTGCGCCCTGTCCCGTCCCCGTCAAGCAGCAGATGATCGGGTGGTGGGGACCCGTGCTCATCGAGTACTACGCCGCCACCGAGGCGAACGGATTCACGTTCTGCGATTCCGACGAGTGGATGGCCCACAAAGGTACGGTCGGCCGGGCGGTGGTAGGTGAGCTGCTGATCCTGGACGACCTTGGGAACGAGTGCCCGAGAAACGAGACGGGCACGGTCTGGTTCAAAGGGTCGACAAACTTCGAATATTTCAATGATCCGGCAAAGACTGCGGAATCACGCAACGAAGCTGGAGACACGAGCACGGTCGGCGACGTCGGCTACCTGGACGAAGAGGGCTACCTATTCCTGACGGACCGGAAGAGCTACATGATCATCTCGGGCGGGGTGAACATCTATCCCCAGGAGACCGAGAACCTCCTCGTGACACATCCGAAGGTGATGGACGCGGCCGTCCTCGGGGTGCCGGACGAGGACCTGGGCGAGGTTGTCAAGGCGGTAGTCCAGCCAGCGCCGGGGATTGAGCCGGCTCCCGAGCTCGAGCGGGAGCTCATCGCGTTCTGCCGACAGCATCTCGCGCACTTCAAGTGCCCGCGGTCCGTCGATTTCGTGGAGGAACTCCCCCGGTTGCCTACTGGCAAGCTCTACAAGCGCCTGCTCCGGGACCAGTACTGGGCCGGGCACGAGACGAGGTTGCTGTGAGACTCGATGTCGTAAAAGCAGGGCGCAAAGCGGTCTAAGCCGATGTGAGGTCCACCGAGGAGGACAATCTCAGTATCGAGGCAGACCGGGACTTCGACCTGTTCTTCCAGCTGACGGAGCCTCGCCGGCGGCGGGCGTTGATGGCTGCCTACGAATTCGAGACTGGGCGTGAGGCGACGGCCGAAGCTCTCGCGTGGGCCTGGGAGGGCTGCCTCGTGCGCGTCGAAAAGCAGCACGGCGAATTCGCGGCCGAGCTCAGCCCCGCCGGTAGAGCGTCCCGAGCCCGTACTTCACCGGCATGGGTGTGAAGTGATCGTGGAACCAGTTGTTGAGCCAATTGGGCCACGGGATGCGAGTGAACCGGGCCGTCAGGTAGACGTAGTTGGCGTGCTCAAACCAATGCTTCCACTCGTAGGCGAGCACCCCGGAAGACTTGGGGCCGTCGCCGGCAGTCGCGGTCTGGACGAGCTGAATTCCCTCCGAGTCGAGCAGAACCGGACAACCTCGCTCCCCGTACGACAGACGGTTGGCAGAGATGGCAATGCTGGCCTGGTCGGAGAGGATGCAACTCGAGGCCGGCAGGCTTGAGACGAGAGCCACGTTGGGGGAGTTGTCCCCTGCGAAATCCGATTGCTCGAACGACTGGTAGGCGCGAACAGCCGCGAAAGCACCCAGTACCGCCGTCAAGCTCATAGCGGTCACCGCCGCAAGCTTGCCCCACCGAACCTGGTCTCCCCCTTGCCTGGTGGCGAGGAGGCGGGCCGAGTTGCGGACGGCTCTGGCGGTGACCGAGCCCATCAGGATCGCCATCCCGGGCACGAGTAGGTACGGGTAGTGGCCGTAGAAGGGGCTGGCGGAGACGAGAACCACGAGACCGATGATCGTGAAGGTTGCGAGATATTGCTCGAGCACTGTCGGACGCTCGGACGGCGGGGTGGCGGCGTGAGCCATAAAGACTACCGCCACAAAGCCTATGGCGCTGAGTACGACAGCCCACGCCGGGAGCCGAAGCTGGTTGAACCCGAATATCGAATCGAGCCTGCCTGCCAGTTGATGAAGCCCTTGAGCGGTAAGCCGGTTCACCTGGGCGGTGAAAACATCGCGAAAAAGAGCTCGGGGTGCGGCAGCGAAGAACACCCCGTACGTGAGGGCGATCCCTGTGACACTGCCAGCCGCAAATCGCAGGATGCGATCGCGGCCTACCCAGGCCGCGAAGCACAAGACGATGCCGGCCGGCAGCACGGCCCACACCTTGAAGCTGCAAGCCAGCCCGAAACTCATCCCAGCCAAGTACACCCGCCACCCGCTCACGACCCTTCCATTGGAAAAGAGCAGAAGGATCCCTGCCAAGCAGAAGAGATCGACGTAGGGCTCGAGCAATGCCACGCTGTCGGCCTGGTTCGCCCCTGGGAAGAAGGCGAAAGCCAGGCCGCCGACGATCATCGCGACGGCGCCGCGGTGCCGGATCGTGAGCGCGACGAGGGCCGCGTCGAGAGCGGTCACGACCAAAGTTATAAGGCGTGAGAGAAAGACGACGTCCTGCGTGCCGAAGCCGAGCGCCCGGCAGAGCACGGCTGCGGGAGCCAACAGGATGGTGATGCCGGGGGGTTGTACGAAGGTGTAGTCGCGATACGGGAGCAGTCCGCGAGCAAGTTCGATCGACGAGCCGACGTAGACGCCGTCGTCGTACGAGGCGCTCCCAGCCCACCAATGCGGGAGATGGAGCTGCCAAAGACAGATGGCGAGCCCGACCGCGGCGGGCACCGCCGCCAGCCAAAGCGAAGCTCGACGCGCCTCCAGAGGCGGCGTCGAATCGGGAGCCGCTGTCGCCATAGGGGGTCGATGTTAAGGCAAGCATCCAGGGAGTCCTTGTATGGCCCTCGACTCCCCGCCACTCGTCAGCGCCTCAGGTCTCGAGCTCGACCACCCGGCAAGGAATGTCGGCGTTCTCGTCCAAGGAGTAGCTGGCGCAGATCCGGTGGTAGCCGTCGGCCACGGTCAGTGGCCATCCCCTGCGAAGATCGCCACGGACGAGAAGCACAGGCGAGAGGAGCTCGCCTTTCTTCACCTTGTCCAAATCTTCCGCCACGTGCGCGTTGTCGGGGCGTAGGAGCGGAAGCCCGCTCGCACGGAGCAGGTCCTTCGCCTTGCGGACCTCCGTGTCCGCACCCTGAAGTGCTTTAGCGAGCGATTTCGCCGACTTCGGAGTGATGACCAGACTCAGAAACTCTTGTGCTGCGGGGAAGTCGTGTGCGTCTGGAGCTTTCTTCCAGTGTTCACTAGCCATTCGTGTCCCCTTCTGTAGGAATGCCGACGGGAGCCGCCGCAAACGGCGGGTCGAGAGTGCCCTGTGCTGCCCTGATGGCTGCGGCGTCGGCTCCTGAGCCCCGGAGCACGACTGCCGCGCCCACGGCAACGAGCATCCCGAGGACTGGTCCTACCAGGTACACCCAGAAGTGCTGAAACTGGCCACTAACAAGGGCTGGCCCAAAGGAGCGAACCGGGTTCATCGATGCGCCGCTCACCGGGCTTCCCCACAGGCCGGCGAGCGCTATGTAGCCCGCCACTGCTAGAGCCGAAAGAGACCCGACGTTCTGCGCACCCGAGGCGGTGCCGAGGATGGTGCTGACAAGGCCGAGAGTTAGGAGAGCTTCCATGATCATCGCTCGGACGTCGCCGAACCCGGGACCTGGCAGCGTCGCACCCAGATGGCCCACCTTGCCGAACATTGCCCAGAGTACGAGGCATGCCAGGACCGAGCCGAGGATCTGTGAGATCAAGTAGCCCGGAACGCGCCGCCAGGGGAAATCCTTGCGAAGCGCGAAAGCGATGCTCACGACCGGATTGAGGTGTGCGCCGCCAACGGCGCCCATGAAGAGGATTATCGCCATCACCATCAGAGCGGGCGCCACCACGAGCTCTGGACGACTAAGCCCTCCAGGAATTCTGGCGGCTACGACGCCGCCGCCCGCGGCGACCAGCACCAGCATGAAGGTCCCGAGGAACTCGGAGAACCACCGTCGCCACTCATGCGAGAGGTTGTCGAAGTCGCGGATCCACGGCGGAGCAAAGATCCTCCGGAGACCGGCGATGTGGGCGGACTCGGTGATTCGCTGGTCGAACTCAATGTCGGTCTTAGTAAGGTGCTCGGCGCCCGGCGCTATCGGTCTGTTCTCGGTTCCCATCGATGCCGACCTCCGTTTTGGTTGATACGCCCGCGCCTGACGAGCGTACGACGCATCCGTGGATCGGGAGTGGTTGACGCTGCTGGTGCTCATATACCGAGCGCGATTGGCGTCCAGCGCCAACCCCTTCGGCACGAGCACGACCCGCCCGAAGGCCCGACGGCTCTCGATGTAGGCATGAGCCTCAGCCGCCTCGGCAAGCCCGAACCGCCGGTCGATGACTACCTGCAACCGACCGGCCGCAATCTCCTCCAGCAGCTCTGAGATCATCGCGTAGGCCCGCGTCCCCATGAACAGCTCGGCCCCTAGGAAGTACCAGCGCAAAGTCAGGTTGCTCATCCGCATGACGGACGTGTCGAGCCCATGCCCGCCGCTTCGGCCGGCGTCGCCAACCGACACGCACCTTCCTCGGTACGCCAAGCAGACAAGGCTGGCCTGCAGCGTGACCCCGCCGACCGTATCGACCACAAGGTCCACTCCCCGCCCGTCGGTCAGGCGCCGCGCCTCGGAGACGAGATCCTTTTCCACATAGTTGATGCCCACGTCGAGCCCGAACTCTGCGAGTCGCTCGAGCTTGTCGTCGCGTGAGGCAGTCGCCAGCACGCGGGCGCCGATCTGGCTCGCCATCTGAATGGCGGCAATACCAACCGCACTCGCGCCCGCCTGGATGAGCACGGTCTCAGCGGCCTTCAGGGCGCCGAACTCGTTGACACAGTCATGTGCCGTGCCGTACGCCACCGGCACGCAGGCGCCTTCTACGGTCGAGAGAGCCTCAGGGATCTTCCAACAGCGACCCTCGGGCGTCACCCGCAACTCGGCGTGGGACCCGTCGAGCCCAGTCGTCACCACGCGATCACCGATCTCGAACCTCGTCACGCCATCCTCGACGGCGACAACAGTGCCCCCGCACTGATAGCCGACGATGTGAGGAACACTCGACAGCTCGCCTCCGAGACGACTGAGCGTCTCCCCGCCCTCGATGCTGATGGCCTCGACCTTCACGAGCACGCTGCTGGCCTTCCACGCTGGCTATGCGGGTTCGATCCCCGTCGCCCGCTCCCCTTGTCGGCTGCGCCGTATCGAGGACAACTCCCAACCGACGAGCCCGACCTCTCCAGTCGAGCTTGACGAACTGGCGGCGCCTCGCCCCGCCGAGATGGAGGTTGTTAAACTGCGGCTCGCATCGCAGCACGAGCATCGCAACTGAGGCGCGTTGACCGACAGACTCCGCGCCGCAACTTGCGGAGCGGAGAGATAGGGGTCCGTTATAGCCGTGCCTGAGGTACAGCTTGTCCGGTCGAGACGGACTTCGACGCCGAACTGTCGTCTTCGGGTACATGCTGGATACGGATCAGCGAGCGCGACGATTACTCCTGACGCCGATGGGCGAGACTTCCTCCGTGGGCGCAGCTGACGCCGAGATCTGATCATCCATCGAGTGTGACCAGCACGACGGCGCCGTCCGACTCAGGCATCCTGGCGCGGGCGGCAGGCAACCGGCTCGTCAAGACGGTCGCGGTGCTGGCGGTCCTCAGCCTGCTCTCGCTCTGGTCGTGGCGTTCGATCATCGCAGCCGGAATCGTGAACCATGCGCCCTCGTACGCCAACGTGGGCGACGTCGGTCAGGGCGTCCTGTTCATGAAGTGGCTACCGTTCGCGCTGGCGCACGGAATGAACCCGTTCTTCAGCCGCATGATGTTCGCATCGCAGGGCATCAACATGTTGTCGAACACGTCGTTCTTCCTCCCGGCGTTCATGCTGGCTCCCATCACGGTCTGGTCGGGCCCAGTGGCAGCTTTCGATATCGGCGTGATCCTCGCGCCGGTTGTCTCCGGCTATGCCTTGTACTGGGTGCTCCGGAGGTACGACATGGTCGTTCCCGCCGCCCTCATCGCGTCCCTCTTCTATGCCTACTCGCCGTACCTGATGCACGAAGTGAGCCTTGGTCACTTCAACCTGTCGTGGATGTTCTTCCCGCCGCTGCTCGTCTACCTCCTCGACGAGATCTTCGTCCGGCAGCAGAGGCAGTTCGTAAAGAGCGGTCTCGCTCTCGGAGCGCTCTGCATCGCCCAGTTCTTCAACTCGCTCGAGATCCTGCTCGACTCGGCCCTCGTTGGCGTCTTCCTGCTGGCGGTCGTCGCCGCAACGCACCCGCGCGCGGTGGTGAGCCATCTCCGGCACGCGGCGCTGGCGACCGCCGTCGCTCTTGCCAGCGCAGGCGTCGTCCTTGCCTACCCGCTCTGGTATGCCATGTATGGCCCGCAACACGTGTCCATCTTCAACACGTCCGTGTCCACGGTCGACAACGCCGTCAACTCGGCGCTCTGGCCGTCGGCGCCGAGTGTGTTCGGGTCGAGGCCGTCGTTTCTCGGGCGGATCGACTCGGGCTTCATCGGCCCGGTGGCGTGCCTGCTGCTCATCGCGGCCTGTTTCCTCTGGAAGCGGTACCGATTCATGCCTTACGCCCTGCTCGGCGCGGTGGTGACCTACATCCTCACTTGGGGACCGTTCCTGCGTGTGTCGAGCTCGGGGTTCACTCATGTGAAAGGCCCCGACTACTGGTTGTTGAACGTCTCGTTCCTGCGGAATCTGCAGGAGTATCGGTTCGCGGACTTCACCGACCTCTTCGTGGCCATGGCGGTTGCGGCATGCCTCGATTCCTTCACGAAATGGTCCCGGCGGCGGCCGCTTACGCGCAGCGCCTACGCACAGGTCGTTCTCGGCCCGCTGCTGGGCGCACTCGTGTTGGGTTTCCCGCTCCTCGGGGGGAACTGGCACGAAGCGGCGGAGGCCGTCACCGTACCCGAGGTCTTCTTGAGCGGCCCACTGACAAGAACTCCGCTCGGCACCGTGACGATCGTGTCACCGCCGGACTTCATCGACAGGGGAGCACCTCTCGTCTGGCAAGCCGTATCCGGCCTTCACTACGACGACACGAACGGGTACGCCTGGCGGCAGGTCGACGCGAGCGGCCTCGGATCGACAGAAGGGCCGCTCTCATCGGTGAGCGCCCTTCTTGGCCCCGAGCTCCTTGGCCAGATCCCGGCTCCGCCGTCTCGTGTCTCGGCCGCCACGATGTACCGCCTGAGAGTCACCCTCCTCGACTGGAAGGTGGGCAACATTGTCTTTGTGAGCGGCTATCCCGACCAAAAGGGCTGGGATGCCCGCATCATCACGGCCGTCCTTGGGTGGGAACCGGCTCATGTCGGAGGCTCGCTCGTCTGGACCGGTGTCTTTCAGCGCCTCGTGGTGCAGCGCGTCCGCTACCACGGCCTCGTGCTGCACGGAGGGCGGAGTCGATTTGCGCCACTCCCATGAACGGTGTCCCTCGAAGGCTCGCCTGTTCCGCCACGAGATCTATCGCGTCGGTCGAGTGATGCTGTCGACCGAGGCCACCTACGAGGCGAGCGGGACCGGACTTCCGTCAAACGGAGGCCTGTCGCTTTATGCGACGGGAAAGCGCTTCGGACGGCGGCGGGACTCATCTCATCACTCGCGCCAGAGGACGAGTTCATTCTCTGGGCGCTGATTTGGGCCGCGACTCCTCCCTTGCCAGCTTTGCCACCGGAACTCGCCGCTCGTGTTGCCCGTCTCAAGCTTGAACGGAGCGACAGGGTCAAGCTCAAGCAGTACCTCGTCGCTTTGGATCACGGCGTGAGCGACGAGGACGCCTTAGCCACGATCCACGAACTCGCCCACGACGACACACTGGTGCTGCGTGGACTCAAGAAGACCCTGGCCGGTCGTCACTACCAGTGGGACGGATCATCTGCGCGAGACGACGACCGGACGACGTTCTGGCGCTACGACAGGGTGCATCGTATCCTCGACGCCGCCATAACCAGCAATCCTGTGGCCATACCGTCGCAGGCTCAACAAGCAGTGTTCGACCTGCAGATCTCAGCCGAGCGCGCGTCTGAGCACGCCGGGCTGCTTTCGGAAACGATCGCCGACGACGAGCACCTCGTCGGTCTCCTTCGGGCGCGCTACGACTCCGAGATTCTCCGGCACGCTTCGGCGCTGTTGCGAGCGTCGACGGCACGCAAGAAGACCGAGGAAACGACTGAACGTTCGGTACTCCTACTTGAGCAGGCGGCAGTCGATAGTGGAGCGGACTTCATCACTACCGAGCTTCGGCGACGGCGATGACGGAGGCGTCCACCGTGCCGAGACCGAGGTCCGCATACGTCTCGACCAGCTCAGCCGTCCTCTCGATGTCNNGACCCGTGCTTGGGCGCCACGGGCGAGTAGGTAACAGACCTCGGGGATCACGAGATCGGGCACGACGAGCGGACCCTGCACAGCTCGGAAGCAAGCCACGCAGGCTTCATGATCGGGATCGTCGATGAGGGCTGCTGCGACGAGCGGCCCGGTGTCGACCATGGTTGGGTTCAGGCGAACCCCTCGGCTTCCAGCTGCGCTTGGGCTCGCCTGGCCGAGAAGCCGGGCTTGGATCGTGCGAGGTCGATGAAGTCCAGTCCATCTCCGAGTGCTGTCCAGATGTGCAGGCGAAGCACGTCGGCGGCGACGTCCTCGACGGAGGTCCCCTGTTCAGTGGCTTCAGAAGCTAGACGCTCGGCGATCTCGTCAGGGACCGTCACCCGTAGCTCGGTCACCTGACAAGCGTACCTGGCCGCATCGTTCAAGCCGCGAGTGGGTAGTGAGTGGGCGGAGATGGTCGAGCTCCTTGCCAGGCACACGACCGCGGTCAGCAACAGACCCCGCGCTCGTCAGGTAGCAACGTCGAGGGGCTGGAGCTGAATCAGTGCCGGGCCGCTCTCGAAACGTCGCCAGATGACCGGTTGGGTGGGGCGAAAGGCCGCGCCAATCCTTCCCCGGCGTGACCCGAACGTGACCTAACGGATCGTCACGAGGGGTCGTGAGCGGTCACTAAACATGGCGCCTGAACAGCGAAACTGTAAATTCTCTCAGGCTGCGAAATTGGCTCCGGTGAGCCGTCACAGCCGGGTCCGGCACCGTCTCGTATCGGAAGACCTCCGGCGCGCCCGTCTCGTAGTACACAGCAGCTTTCATGGTCCGACGGTACCGGGATCGGCTACAACAATCCTCATGCCACGACTCCGCCAAGTCCCCCGCTCGGAGACCGACGACGCGTTCGTCCTCTCCATGTACGACTTCCTCTTCGACGACCGGGACCCGGTCAGCGACCCGGGGACAAGCACCGGTACTCCGGGCGACTGGTGGACCACCTTCGCCCTCGTGCCGGATGTGCTGAAGCACTGCGTGCGGGGCTTTGCGCTGTATCGCTCGCCCGAGCGGGTGATCTCACCCGCGCTGCGAGAGCTCGCCCAAGCGAGAGCTGGCTGGTCGAGCGAGTGCCAGTTCGTCTACTCCCAGCACCTCAAGTCCGGCAGGGGTATCGGACTGAGCGAGGAGAAGCTCGCCGGCATCGCCGCCTGGCAGGTCGCCGACTGTTTCGACGAGACCGAGCGAGCTGTGCTCGCCTATACCGACGGGCTCGTCCAGGGCGGCAGAGTCGCTGACGGCGTATTCGAGACGTTGAGGCACTTCCTCAGCGACGAGGAGATCCTCGAGCTCACCTACATCACGGCGATGTACATCATGCACGCAATCATGACGAGGGCACTGCGCCTCGAGCTGGACGACATCCCCGAGCGAATGGTCGAAGCGTTCGGGCCTTACCCAGCGACGAGCAACGTGATAGAGCCTGAGTGAGATAATCACGCCCGAGGAGGTGACGATGTCAGCTCGCAACGAGCAGTTCGACTTGAAGGGTGTCAACCACGTCGCACTCGTCTGTCGCGACATGGAGCGGACTGTCGCCTTCTACTCGGGTGTGCTCGGCATGCCGCTCGTGAAAACGATCGAGCTTCCCTTCGGCGGGGGCCAGCACTTCTTCTTCGACATCGGCAACGGTGACTGCCTGGCCTTCTTCTGGTTTCCTGACGCTCCGATAGCCGCGCCCGGCGTCGCCTCCGCCGGCGGGATGCCAGGGGCGCCCGAATGGACGAGCGCGATCGGTTCGATGAACCACCTGGCGTTCAACGTCGACACGGAGCGATTCGACGAGTACGTCGAGCACCTACAAAACCGCGGCGTCGAGTGCAGCGGCATCCTCAATCATGACGACAGCGAGCTTGGCGTCACGAAACGACCGTACGACGGCACCTTCGTCCGGTCGGTCTACTTCTTCGACCCAGATGGGATCCTGCTCGAGTTCGCTGCATGGACGCGGCCACTCACCGAGTCCGACGTGCGCCACGCGCCGGCGCGAGCACAAGCAGAGACCGCTGCCCGAGACTGAGGGCCTTGCGGAGCGCCTCTCGCTGCTGGTCGGCGAGCCCGTCGATTCGCTGGTGCTCCTGACGGGTGGCGCCTCACGGACGACCTGGGCGTTCAGCACACCAACTCGCCCGCTCATCCTGCGGCTCGACCCGCCGATGGCGGTGGATCACTCGATGGAGCTGGAGGCAAGATGCATAAGGGCGGCAGCCACTGCCGGTGTGCCTGTCCCCAGCGTCGTCGCCGTGAGCGACGACCCAGCAACGCTCGGCTCTGCGTACATGGTCCTCGAGAGGATCTCCGGTGAGACGATCCCGCGCCGCATCCTCCGGGACGAGGGCTTCGCAAAGGCTCGACCGCGCCTCGTGTCACAGGCCGCGGCCGCTCTGGCGGCAATCCACCGCATCGACCCCGGGACCGTCGCCGGCCTCGACGACTCGGACCAGCTGGCCTTCTGGGCGCGCAGGCTCCGCGAGCTTCCCGACGGCTATCCAGCCCTCGAGCTCGGCCTCAAGTGGCTCGAGGATCATCGCCCGCCGGCGCGGGCCGGAGCCCAGGTGCTCGTGCACGGCGACTTCCGGATGGGCAACCTCATGGTCGACGCCGAAGGCCTGTGCTCGGTACTCGACTGGGAGCTTTGCCACACGGGAGACCCCCTCGAGGACCTCGGATGGATGTGCGTAAGGGCGTGGCGTTTCGGGTCGTCGCAACCGGCACTCGGGCTGGGCGACTACGACGAGCTCCGAGGGGCATACGAGGCAGCCGGCGGGACCCCGGTCGACCTCGAGGCACTGAAGTGGTGGGAGCTGTTCGGGACGTGGCGCTGGGGCGTCATCTGCGCCGGTATGGCCGCCGCAGCACGGACCTTTGGGAAAATGTCGGTCGAGGTGGCTGCAATCGGCCGGCGAACCTGCGAGAACGAGTGGGACGTCCTTGTTTGTCTTGAGCGCGCCGGCTTGAGCGCCCCGGCCCCGGAGGGTTCAGCCGCTGCTGCGGCGGCCACCGAACAAGCGAACCTACACGGCCCGCCTTCCCTCGAAGACCTCGTGGCAGCCGTCCGCGGTTGGCTCGAGACGTCGGTGAAGCCAGCGGTTGACACGACCTTGGGCTTCCACACCCGCGTGGCGGGCAACGTTCTCGCGACGATCCAGCGAGAGATCGAGCTCGGCCCATCCCAAGCGGTGGTGCACCAAGAGCTACTTGAGTCGCTTGGAGCCTCCTCGGAGTCCGATCTTGCAGCCGCGATCTCCTCAGGGCGACTCGCCTACGACGACCCCGACGTGCTCGGGGCGATCCGCTGGAGCGTGAAGGCGAAGCTCGACGTCGCCCATCCTGGCTACGACAGTGCCTGAAACGTGAAACGCGGACGCTTCGCGAAGGACTACCTGACATGAGATTGCGTCGCCGTGAGACCGAACAAGCACCAGCGCCAGAGATCGACAGGAGCGAAGAGGAGTGGCGAGAGGAGCTGAGCCCTGAGCAATTCCGCGTGCTGCGGCGAGCCGGCACCGAGCCAGCCTTCACCGGCAAGTACTGGGACTGCCACGACGACGGGGTCTACCGCTGTGCGGGATGTCAGGCACCGCTGTTCTCTTCGGACACCAAGTTCGAGTCCGGCACCGGCTGGCCCTCTTTTACCGAGCCGACCGTAAGTGAGGCGGTCACTCTCCACCGTGACACGGCCATGTTCATGGCGCGCACCGAAGTCTGCTGCCGTCGCTGTGGCGGCCACCTCGGACACGTCTTCGAGGACGGCCCGCGGCCTACCGGCATGCGCTACTGCATCAATTCAGCAGCGCTCGAGCTCGCTCAGGTGCCGTCAGCCAGCACGGAGTCGATGTAAGCGGCGCGATCGGCATCCAGCGGTTCGGCGATCGACTCGTCTTGTGCCATGACGTCGTCGAGGTCCGTCGTCTCGAAGCCGAGGACGGCTCCGGGTCTTGGCGGTACGTCTACCAAGCAGTCGACCAGTACGGACAGGTCATCGACGTGTTCTTGTCCAAGAAGCGTGACCTGAAGGCTGCGGCAGCGTTCTTTGCCGGTGCGATCACCTCCGACGGCGAGCCGGCTGAAATCACCACCGATCGAGCCCACGCCTTGGTCCGAGTCATTGCGGAACTCCTGCCGGCCGCACTTCACGACACCACTCAATATGCCAACAATCGGGTCGAAGCTGACCACGGACGCCTGAAGGCCAGGCTTCGCC
>PLDN01000170.1 GCA_003136185.1 Acidimicrobiaceae bacterium
GATCGTGTCCGTCAAACCAGCGACCACGCCTGGAAACCCTGGCGCTTCCGAGGGTCGCATGACCTGTTGCAAGCTCATCGTCGAGCCCGCGGCTCCCAGGAACGGATCCATCGTGCGTGTGGCACGCTGTGCCGGTGCAGGAGCGGGACCTTGACGCTTTATTCGTAGCAATCGCGCAAATCTTTAGCGCACTCGGACTCGATGACCTCGCTGGCAGCGCGCAAGAGCTTTCGGCGCGATCAAAGACGTTCGCGGCAAACCCGCAAGGGCTCGTTGATCCCCTCCGCGGTCTACTGGCAGAACTCGAGTTCGTGAGCACTCCGGTGTCCGGCGGTCAGACGGCTAGCAATGCACTCGAGAGCTGGGTTGCACGATCTCTCGGGTCGAAGCGGCGTAAGTACGCCGTGCCCTTGTCAAGACGCCTTGGGTTCGGAACGATCGAGGCATGGACACTCGAACAGGCTGGAGCCTCATGTGGCGTAACGCGGGAACGCATTCGACAAGTCGAGTCTGCGCTGTTGCAGCGCCTCCCCTCTAGCGATCCACCATATGACGTGCTCGAGCGAATCCTGGACGAGATAGCGTCCATGACGCCTGCCGACGTCAACGACGTGCGATCGGCTCTGGACCGTGCTGGTACATCCATAGACGTTGTGCGGTTCCTACGCGTGTGCCGAGTTGTCGGAATCGGCGATGTTCCTCAAGTTGTGAATGGCACGCTTGGCATGGTGGGTTCCGAGGCGGAGCGCCATCACGCACTTCATAGCGCAGTGATCCGAGGCTGGCGAGATTTCGACCTAAGACACGTGACACAACTCGAACGACAGGTGCGCAAGCAAGTCGTCGATGCGACCGCAACCGAAGTCCGCAAGGCTCTTGACGGCAGTACAGACGTCAAGCCCTTAGGGGCCGGTTGGTATCTGCGTACTTCCAGTGGATCCCTCTCTGGCCTGCGCAAGCTACCTGCAACCGGCTCAGTAGTGCTCACAACGTTGAGCGTCTGCGGTCCTATGCCAGCCGAAACCCTCTGGAAAGGCATCATCCGCAGCGCGAGAAGACAGAACCTCTCGTATCCAGAATTGGCACCGTTCAAGACGTTCCTCGAACTGCTGGGATTGCTAGCTGAACCAGACGGATGGGCACGTCTCCCAGACGGCATGCCCGCAAGAAAGCTGCTACGGCAGGCTCGACTTCTCGCTCATATCATTGGCATCGCTCCCGACCACATAGTTACTTACGGACAGATCCGGCGGACTTTCGTCAACGCCGGCCTAACTGCGGCCTCGGCATCACAGGCAATAGAGTTCTCACCAATTCTGATGCGCGTTGGCAGAAATCAATGGACTCTACGACAGGGAAACCTGCCTGAGCATGAAGGGCGGGCGGGCGCAGAGTCAGGGCAACCGGCGGACCCTGCCCTTGCAGCCGAAATTCTCGCCGCACGTAAGACCCTTCGATTGTCTCAACGGGCTCT
The DNA here is from genome assembly GCA_003136185.1 of Acidimicrobiaceae bacterium. Taxonomy (GTDB): domain Bacteria; phylum Actinomycetota; class Acidimicrobiia; order Acidimicrobiales; family Bog-793; genus Palsa-601. The sequence continues at coordinate 1,475 of PLDN01000170.1, forward strand.
CGGAGAGCGGCTCGGTACCAACCAACCAACGATCAGCAACTACGAAAGAGGCAGGTGGTCAGTGCCCACAAGCGTATTGCAGAGCGTGCGTCAGCTGCTTAAAGAGTCTGCTGAGCTCAGATCCGCCACAGGTGCAACCGACGCAACAAGCTGAGGCTCCACTACCCGGAGTAGTTCCAAGAACCGTTGCAGCTGGGGCTCAGCGTCAGCCGACGGATCAGGGCTGAAGTGCATGATATCGTTACGAATGTCCCGGACAATATCAAGCTCCCTTACAAATATCTTTCGGTCCACGCGCCAACCCAAGCGATCGAAGAGAGATGGGGATTGCAGCGCCCTCAAATAGGTAGAGAAGCTGAGATCTTCGGGTGATGTCGGCCGTCGGTTGTCGCCATATGCTTCCGCCTCAAGGTCAGCGATTTCCTCCCATTGATCTAATAAGCGAGCGGCAACTATCAGACGTAGTATGTCCTCTATGTCGCCTACCATGAGGTATGGCCGAGTACGCTCTATGAAGTGTTGCGCTACGTCGGCCACACTCAGCAGCCCAACTACAACGCGTGCTCTGTCCATAACGGCTACGTGGCCCTCAAGCATTATGTGTGGAACGAGTGGAAGAAGCTCCTCATCCTCGCGCACCACTCGTACCTTTGAGATGAGGTCGGATAGTCGCTCTGGTTCGTCAAAGCCGTGACTCAGCTGATGACGCACGATGGACTCCCAGGTGACGAGGCCCTCAAGTACGCGAGATGCCTTGTCGCGGAAGACCAGCACTGGCTGGTCGCTCCGCATTACGAGTCGAGTCATGACGTTGCGGGGAGACTCGGTCATCAGTACGGACTCCGTCTCCCTCCCTGAAACCAAGACGTTTCCCACGTAAAGTCCCAAGCGGCGGGGATACGCGTGCAAGTCCGCTTCTGGAGGAAGAGCAGCACGAATGTCAGGTCCGCTCTCCAATCCCGGAGGAACGCCGATGTCAGTTGGCGGAGCCGTCGTAGTCGCTCGCGAGGCGTCGTGGGAGGAGGAACGTAGCTCCAGTTCTCCATCGATTGGCGCGACTGTTATCGGAGGCCATGCCTCCAAGTTGCGCTTCGCCAGGGCCTCCTCGATCGCCCGCACCGTGGAAGCGCTCCGTCTGCGAGTGCCGACCGCCTGGAGTAGGGAGAGCAGGCTGACGCGACGCCCGACACTCTCATCGAGAAGGCGTTCAAGCTCGGAACTCTCTCCTGTAACTGGCACTTCACCAAGCGTAGGCGTCGCAGTCACCCGACGGGAGCCCAGAGGAGCCCGCATCGCTCCTCGACCTAGCCGACGAGCCGTACGCACGCACCTGCGCAGTCTCCTTGCTGATGTGGCAGATGAATCCGGAACCGGTTGGACGTGCCGGCCGGCTCCCCCTCGACGTGAGGAGGGGCACCCAGTTCGGATCCGAGCGGGCCGCGCTACGGCGACTCGCTCGGAGGCGAGCGATGGCGGCAGCGGCACTTTCGTGAAAATCGAACAGGACTCAGCCGTCAAATCTACAGCGAGTAGGCTTGGTTTCTAATACAGAAAGACACCACCCGATGGTAGTCAAGCAGGTATACGTACTTTTCAGAGGCTTCAAAGTGGCTTAGCCAGATCGGATGCGAGGAACCGCATACGCTCCCGGCGGATCCGGTGCAGACCGAGGAGAATTCGTGGTCGAGGTAGGCCATCGCACCCAGCCCGAGAACCACGCAGACTGCGACCGAGGCGACGANNAGTACCGCGCGATCCAGCGGCTTCACGGCCGCAAGTCAAGCATCTGACATCTCGGGTCGTCGATCACCTCGAGGGTCGAGTACCGGCGCCACTACGCCGTTAACGGCACCATCGCAGAAGAGGAAGCTTGACGCTGGGAAGGTCGCCTCGCTTGTCCGCTCGTCGTGAGCGTGACTCCAACGAACGTGCCAAGAGCGCTGGTTGAGGGGCCTTCCCCGCTCTCTTCTTCGTGCGCCGGCGTCGGCGGACTTCGTGGCCGGCGGGCCACTGCCCGGTAGTTCAGCCCAGGCCAGCCAATGCTCCTTCGTAGCCGTCGAGGTGGAGCGCGTGATCGCACCAGGTCTTGAGCATGTCGATGGCCGCCTGTGCCGGCTGCTGGCCGCCTCGCTCTGCGACGAAGTAGCTCGGGAAATGCGGCTTGGCCATCGAGCCACGGACCTGGTCGAACGAGGTCGTGTCAACAAGCGCGCCGCCGCTGGGCTGGGCTTCGAGGCACACTCCGATCTGGACCGTCGGGTGATCGTAGGTCTCGACCTCGACTTCCTCACTCAGAAAGTCCGCGAAGGCGGCCGGAAGCTCAAGTGCCGTGACGAGCCGCTCATGCCATCGCGCCAGCGTGACGGGTGATGCCGGGGCGCCTGTTGCATCGCGCGGCTCGACGACCAGGATTAGCTCGGCGCACCGGCGGTTCTCGAGCTCACGCGTCGCTTGGTTGTCATGCAGGTTGAGGATCGCCGAAGCGATAGGCGCACTCTTCTCGTCATTGACGTCGCCGAGAACGGCACCGAGCATCAATCGGCCGTTGCCGTCGTAGTTGGACCACGACACGTCGCTTGGTATCGCTGTCAGCTGCCCCACGAGGCTCCGTACCGGCGACCCTTCGAGGAACGCGAGGAACGCCGCCCGTAGCGCGGACGCCGAGGGCTTCTCGCCGAGCGGATCGCACGCAACGAGCAGTCCGAAGCGCACGATCGGCGGTTCCGTCCCGGATACCCGTGCCCCGTAACCGGGATGATTGAGTCGCTTCTGCAGGCTGTTCATCGCACCGGCGGCGACCATGCCTTCCGACGTGTGCCGCCATGTGGCCGTGTACGCCGGACCGCCATGCGCCGAACCGGTCTTGACGTCCGCCAGCGAGACCGGCTCGTTATCACTACCCGCCATGGCCGGGTCGGCTTGTCTTGCAGCGGGCGGAGCTGCAGTTCCTGTTGGTGCGAGACGAGCGGCTCTCAGCTCTGCCAGGAGGTCACTCTTCCAGTTCCCGGAGAGCTTCTTGTAGAGGACGCCGGATAAGTCGGAGGGTAGCTCGATGCCGTCCTCGTAAAGCGCGACGACTCGTTTCCGCCCCAGCTTGCCGATGAAGTAGCCGTGCTCGAAGACGACGTTCTGTCGGGCTCGTGCACTCAGGGCCGCGGTATCTTGTGCCTTACCCTCGTCGTCGGCAGTCAGCAGCACCACAGCGAAGCCGGCGGCCGAGCCGTGGTGCTCGAGCTTCTCGATGATCGTTTGGCTCTGGTCAGCCTGTTCGTGCAGGATGACCGGCCATTCGCCCGTTTCTTGCTGTATAAAGCGAGCGACCTCGAACTTCCTCCCATCGGCGTGACCATGCACGAGGAAGATGCTCGACTCTCCCGATGACGTATCGGACATTGGCACAGACAGCTCCTCCTGCGTTGCCTCCACCTCGGCGACCGCTCCTTTCAAAACTGCTACGACCTTGCCGACCCCGGACCTTCTGGCGTTGTCGAAGTCCTGGTCGGTGGTGGTCGAGGTGATCAGAATGGGCGAGAACGTCGCTTTCTTCACGCTAGCGATGGTCGGATGATCGTGACCCATCGTCGCCCGGAGGACGGCGAGCACCTTCTCGCACCACTCCCGCGTTGCCTTGCTCGAAGCACCTGCAGCGTCCGCCTCAGCAATCACGCCGTTGAGAAGCTCGAGCCTCCTCGCAGTCGACACCACAATCGGCAAGGCTACGTCGTCGCTTTTCGCCGGGGGCGGGTTTGAGTCGCGCCTGGCACATCCGCCCCGTCGGCAAGCACGCCATAGTGAAGGAGGCGCCACCCAGCGGGATGGGCGACGTAGGCCCGCGTGCGTGGCTCGAAGCGCATGGCAGTGCCCGGATCCGGTAGTGGTCAATAGCTGGCGCCGCACGTTTTCCCCAAGCGTGTCAGTCAGGGGCACGGATCGGGCAAGCCTCGTGGGTTCGGTCTCCTTGACGAGCTCGTCGAGCTGACGGGATGGCACCGCGACCAGGTTCGCCGGGCACCGAGATCGGTGAGCACGGTGCGACTGTCGACGCTGGGCTCGTCACGACTTTCCTAGCCTCAGGGCTCGTGGCTGAATGGCACGACAGAACATTTGCTTGACAGCTTGTTCTGTCTCAGCATACATTTTCAATGTCAAATCCGGAGAAACCCCTGCTGCGCCTCATTGAGCGTTGTGTGGCGGGGCCAGAAGCCGTGAGGGAGAGCAACCAGTCATGTATCTCGTGTCTAGAGGGAGAGCAAGATTGCTGAAGCCGATGTCACGGAAAGGCAGGATCCCGAAAGTTGTCGGCATGCTTGCAATCGCCTGTAGTCCGCTACTTCTGGCGGCCTGCTCGAGCGCCGCTGGGTCGCCGAGCGGTAGCGGCTCAGGCAGTGGCCTCATATCGACGATCGAATCGTCGCACGTCATGACCTTCGGCGCCGCCAGCTACGAGCCCGACAATTATCAACTGCCTAACGGCCAGTGGACGGGCACGGTAATCGCGATGGCCAATTTGCTGGCCAAGTCGTTCGGCGCCAAGGCGCAGTTCGTAAACACCTCGTGGGCGAACATGGTCGCCGGACTCCAGGCCGGAAAGTACGAGTTCGCCATCGATCTCACTGAGACGCCTGCTCGGGAGCAGGCGATCGACTTCACCGTGCCGGTGTACACCGACCTGGACGCCCTGATGGTGGATCCTGCCAGAACCGGCATCCGCAGCTGGGCCGAGGCGACTGGCAAGGGAAAGACCATCTGTGTCGACCAGGGCGCCTCTCCTGCCCTGACGATCACGAAGCTCCATCTGGCCGCGACCATCACTCCGCTCTCGAGCGAGGACGACTGCAACCTGGCGCTGATCGCAGGCCGCACGGATTCTCACGACAGCGGCGTCTATGCCAACGCGGGCTTCGCGGAGGCGCACCCGGGCTACAAGCTCATCTTCCCGCCGAGTCCGATCGACACTGGACCTGTTGCGTACGGTCTTCCCAAGGACACTCCGAAGAGCGCCCTCCAGACGATCAATTCACACTTGCAGAAGCTCATCAACGAAGGCGAGTGGGTGAGTATCTCAAAGCGCTACAAGGTCGTTGTGCCAACCTCGGTTGCTATCCAGCCGGTCCCCGAGTACGTATACAAGGCCGAAAACTACGGAAAGAAGTGACTGGACGCTCGCAGGTCGCGGGCACTTTACTCGTAGGTGAACGGATTTACTGAACGGAGGTACGGGGTCAATGCACGTGTCGGGCGCCTCGCCCCTCGCCGAGGAGGTGCAGGGCAGTCATGAGCGTGAAGCGCAACGGCACTTGGATCGCATTGCTCGTGGCAGGAGGCGGTTTGCTGCTGGCCGGGTGCAACGGCGGCGCTGCCTCCTACCACTGGGACTGGGGAGTAGCAGTCAAGTTCCTGCCCTACCTCCTTCGTGGTCTCGAGCTCTCTCTAGCCATCACCGTCATCAGCGGCGCCTGCGGCGTTCTCCTCGGCGTGCCCGTTGCGGTAGGCCGAATGTCCCGTGTCTGGCCCGTACGAATGCTGACGACCGGGTACATCGAAGCCTGGCGCGGGACGCCCGTGTTGGTGCAACTCGTCTGGTTCTATTACGCTTTTCCTGTTTTGGTAGGAATCTCGATGTCGGCTGTCGTCGCCGCGACGCTCGCGCTGACCTTGAACATGTCGGCCTTTGCCGGCGAGGCGTTTCGTGCCGGCATCCAGGCCTTGTCCCGCGAGCAGTTGGAGAGCGCAGAGGTCCTCGGGCTGCGCCGCGTGCAGCGGCTCCGCTACGTCATCGTTCCACAGGCGTTCCGCAATGTCCTCCCGGTGCTGATCTCGCTTGTGGTGAGCCTCTTCAAGGACACCTCGCTGGTGTCTACCTTGGGAATCGCCGACCTCATGTACAACGGGAACAATGCGGCGACTCTGACGTACCGGCCGCTCGAGATCCTGACGACCGTGGCGGTCATCTACTTCCTTGTGGCGTTCCCCTTCACCCTGTTAATGCGGAGACTGGAGGTGAGGCTTCGGCGGCACCTGAACCCAATCGGTGTGGCGTCCGTCGCAGCAGCACAACGTACGTCATGGCTGAGGAGGGGGAGAAGCAGCGCCTCACCTCTGCCTCCTGTTGGAGAGGAGACCTCTGTTGGCACCGAGTAGCAGGAGCTTGCAACTCGCCGAGGCGGTGTACGACATCACTTGGAGCGATTTGCCGGAGAGAGTTCAACGGCTTGCGCTGCGAGCCTACAAGGACATAGTCGGCGTAACAGTTGGCGGCTCCGCGGTCCGGTCATCGCGAATCGCTGCGATGGTAGGCGTTCGTCCTCCCAGTGGCGCAGCTGCGCAGAGGCGCCCTTTCATCCCAGCTGCTATGCCTGCCTTCGCCTACGGCATCGCGGCAAGCAGCCTCGACTACGACGACGGCCACAATCTCGCCGGCATCCATCCGGGCGCCGTCGTGGTGTCGGCGCTGCTGGCAGCAGTCGAGTCCGGGATACAGCTAGAGCTTGAAGCGTTCCTGACTGCGCAAGTGCTTGGCTACGAGCTGGCCCTACGTGCGGGCAGGATTCTCTTCGTCCGGGGGACTGAGGAGACGCACTGCTCGGGAACAGCGGGTGCGATCGGAGCTGCAGCGGCTGTTGGCAAGGTGCTCGGGCTCGGGAAGTCGCAGCTTGTAGCCGCGATGGAAATCGCATGGGCACACGCGCCAGTTGCTTCGCTGCAGCTGTCGCAGGTGAAGGAGTCAGTCGGGTGGGGCGCGCATACGGGCTTCGTCTCGGCGTGCCTCGCCGAAGCTGGATTCGGCGGCCAACGAGGGCTGCCGGGCTTCCCGTCGGCGACTCCGTTCGACTGGGACCGAGCAGAGAACTTGTGGAGCTCGTGTCCGTTCGGAGAGCACTTCGAGATCGACACGTTGTACTTCAAGCCCTACGCCTGCTGCCGGTACATCCATTCGGCCATTGATGCTCTCGATGAACAGATGCGTCAGGGAGGTCTGAGCGAAGATGAGATTGGAGCGCTTCGGGTCTTCGTGCCTTCGTGTGCTGCAAGCCTGACAGAACAGCAGCCGCGGTCTCTTGAAGAGGCGCAATACAGCTTTCCGTTCGCCCTCGCCTGTCATGCCGTGCAGGGAGGAGTCACGCACCACGAACTTAGTGAGCGTCACCTTCGAGACGAGCAGATACTGGACTTCGCGTCCCGAGTGCACGTAGAGCAGGACAAGGAGATGGACCAGCTTTTTCCGTCGCACCGCCCGGCGCGCCTTGAGATCGAAGATCGGTACGGAAACATCTCGAGCGCCATCTGGACGTCGGCCACCGGCGATCCATCGCGTCCTATGAGCACCGAGATGCTCGACAAGAAGTTCGACCAACTCGTGAAGCCTCTGCTAGACGACTCGGGATGGCGCAGGCTGAAGGAGGACGTGACCACGTTTGGGTCGCCCGATACCGTGTCCGGCGCAGTGAAGCGACTTGCGTCGCTCCGCGATGCCCTCATGATGGAAGGGGATTAGCCATGTTGGGCGAAAAGGACAGACTTCCCGTGGTAGGTCACTCGCCAGTATCGATGGTGGCATCAGGAATCAGGAAGAAGTACGGCAACACTGAAGTGCTGCGCGGCGTCAGCGTGACCGTCGAGTCAGGACACACGACGGCGATCATCGGAGCGAGCGGGTCAGGCAAGAGCACTTTGCTGCGGGTCATGATCGGGCTCGAGAGCGCCGAAGACGGAGAGATTCGTCTCGACGAAGCTCCCTTGATGTCCTATGTGCACGGCAAGGTCAAGCGTGCTCCGGACTTTCACAGCGAGCGTCGCAAGATAGGCATGGTGTTTCAGCACTTCACGCTCTTCCCGCAGCTGACGGTCCTGCAGAACGTCATGCTCGCCCCACGGAAAGTCCTGTCGCTCTCGAAGGCAGCGGCTGAAGCTCGTGCGCGGGTCGTTCTGGACCGCGTCGGTCTCTTGGAGAAGGCCGCCGCGTATCCGGGACATCTGTCCGGCGGTCAGCAGCAACGCGCCGCGATAGCGCGCGAGCTGGCAATGGATCGACGTGTCCTGCTCTTCGATGAAGTCACTTCTGCTCTTGACCCAGAGCTTGTCCGCGAAGTGCTGGCGACAATGCGAGAGTTGGCCGCGGACGGCATGACGATGGTCGTCGTCACCCATGAGATGGGCTTTGCGAGACACGTTGCCCAACAGGTCGTCTACATGCATGACGGGGAGGTCGTCGAGACCGGCACTCCGGAACAGATCTTCGGCGGAGATGCGCAGGAACGTACCAAGCGGTTCATCAGTCACAGCCTCAGTTGACCAGTCCTAATGGAGAGCAGGCAGCCCCATGATAGATAGCGCGCTGACGACGTCGCGGTTCCCGCGGTTGTTCGAGCCACTCGAGTTCCGCGGTCGCACAGCACCGAACCGGATCATCTGTCCGGGCCACACCACTGGCTACACGCGGGACAGCACTTTCCCGCCGAAGCTGCTGCAGTACTACGAAGCACGAGCCGCCGGCGGAGCCGGGATCATCGTGACGCAACCGTGCTACGTGACTCCCGAATACGGCGCGGTCAAAGCGGACGACGATGCGATCGTCGAGGAGTTCCAGCGGCTGGCGAAGGTCATCCAACCGCACGGCAGCCTTGTCTTGGCACAGTTGTCCCATCCTGGAGGTCAGGGTGTCTATACGGGCGGTTACTCCGCCAGCTACTTGGCACCGTCAGCGGTCCCGGTGCGGAAGTTCGGCGTGGAGTGGCGAGTTCCCCGAGAGATGACGACTCGCGACATCGAGCAAGTGGTCGAGCAATTTTCCCGGTCTGCAGCACGGTCCATCGCGGGGCAACTGGATGGCGTCGAACTTCACTTCGCTCACGGGAATCTCATCGACCAGTTCTTGAGCCCGGTCACGAACCAACGCGACGACAGTTGGGGCGGTGATCTTGATTCGCGGCTCCGCTTGCCGCTTCTCATCATCGATGCGGTGCGGCAAGCTATCGGAGAGCACTGCGTGCTCGGAGTACGACTCACGGGATTCGACTTCGACGGTTCAGAGAGAAACCGCGCTCTCAGGCTGGACTCCGACAGGCTTCAGATCGCAGGCACGATCGCTGAGACAGAACTTGTGGACTACCTCTCGCTCTCGGTGGGCCACTACTCCGACGCCTTGGCGACGGCACGGAACATCCCTGACATGTCGTACCCGCCCGCCGCCTGGGCTGCACAACTAGCGGATGTCGCTCGCGCCATCGACATCCCCGTAGCAGTCGTTGGAAGGATCAATCACCCAACCGTCGCTGAGCGCCTTTTGGCTGACGGCGCGTGCCAGTTGGTCGCGATGGCACGAGCGCTGATCGCCGACCCATACCTGCCGTTAAAGGCGCGAACTGGACGCGTGGAGGAGATCCGGCCGTGCGTGGGTGCCGTCGAGGGCTGCTGGGGCAATGTCTACCGTGGTCGGCCCATGCGCTGCGTGTACAACCCGACGGTCGGACGAGAGGACACATGGTCCGAGGAGCATCTGGGCCTCAGCCCGACGCCACACAGCGTGCTTGTCGTCGGTGCCGGTCCGGCCGGTCTCGAGTGTGCCCGCGTTGCCGCGCTGCGTGGACACTCCGTTCGTCTCGTCGAGCGTGAAGACGTCGTCGGAGGACAGCTCAGGTTGGCATCGCGCGCCCCGCACCGAAGCGAGCTCGCCACAGTCGTCGATTGGCTGTTGGAATCGTGTCTGCGTGCAGGCGTCGAAGTCAGTTGCGCAGTTGATGTGGACGCGATGTACCTCTCCTCTGTATCGGCGGACACCGTGGTCCTCGCGACGGGCGCTCTGCCTGACGTCGGCCGCGTCATCGGACGCGAGCATGCGGCGGTCGGATGGGACCTCTTAGCCGGCCGTGTTCCTGCGACCATGTTAGGGGAGCGAGTACTCGTCTATGACGAGGAGAGCTCACGCGAGGGCCTCTCCGTCGTCGAGTGGCTGGCAGAGAGGCGCATCGGTGTTACCTGGGTAACACCGATGCAGGCCGTCGGCTCGAGCCTCGACCCCTTTGGCTTGGCTCCGGCTCTCGAGCGTTTGCAAGGCTGCGCGGTCAACGTTCTGCCACTTCAGGAGCTCGTCCGCGTCGAGGACGAGCACACCGCGATCCTGTCGTCGAGAGTCAATGGAGACGAGACCGTTCACAAGAACGACTCGATCATCCTCGTGCCGCTACGGAAGGCAAATGAGGCGCCGGCAGCTTCGACTCGCATACCGCCAACGCGTATTGGTGATCTTGTCGCTCCTCGTAACCTTGAGATGGCTACTGTCGACGGCTTCGCGGCAGCCATGCGTCTCTGAACAGCTGAAGGTCTTTGGGCAATGCCGTCAATGACGTAGCGTCGCCCAGATTGCCCGAGTTGGCTTGGGACTGTCATTCCAGAACCGATGGGGCAAGCCAGAGTCAAATGCTATGGAGTCTCCGGTCTTGAGGGCGAATTCTTCGAATACGATCTGGATGCGGAGGATACCCTCAAGCACCACCCCGTACTCTCGCCCAGGGTGCCGGATGAGAGCACCGTCTTCTGCAGAGGCAGAACTCGGTGCGTAAATGTACTCGCAGAAGTCGAAGCCGTCCTCGGGAGCCGGAAGGAGCAGCTCAGCGGTCACGCCGGATCGCATGTAGATACGGCGGCGCTCTTCGCGTCCGATTAACAAGCGAGTACGAGGCGGGGTCTCGGTGGCGTGCTGACCATCTTCCAGTGGAACATCGGGACCAAACACGGCCTCCATTGACAGCTCGAGATGGGTGACGATCGCGATGAGAAGACTCACCGAAGGTTCTACGAGTCCGCGCTCGACTTGGGAGACGTGTCCAGGTGAGCAACCGAGCCTCCTCGCGAGTTCCCGCACGCTCCATCCGCGCGCCTCGCGGGTCGACCGTAGCCGACTCCCGAGGGCAGCCATGGTGATGGGGGCGGGGGCGGGGGCCTCGGTTCGCGGCACTGCTGCTGGCTTCTTATTGACCCGTGAGCCGCTGGACACCTGCTCAAGGTTAACAGGTCCGACCCGTTCATAGGGCGCCGCATGGCCGTCATTGTTCAAGTTCTCTGCCTCCCCAGAAAGGCATTGGCACCGGAGAAGAAGAGGCGGCTCAGGGTCGATCAGCCAACCAACTGGCCGGTGCCCTAGGCGTGGTCGAACTGGCGGCATGTCGGCGCCTTGAGGAATAGCGGTTCGGTGAGACTCTGCGCGGGTGGCGAGCACCGCGAGGGAGCTGAAGAGTTTGCTCTTACTTGACAGGCGTTCTGTACGAAAATACAGTTGTCGCCAAGCGAATGATGGGTTGAGAAGGTTGTCCGGAGCGACGCCGAAGCGGCGGTCGACTTATTCGTGCCCATATTTAGGTGCGGAAGGAGCATCGGTGTCCACGGGAGAGCTGTCAACTGCGGCTTCGCCAGGAACGAGCCAAGAGAGATACCGCCACATCTCTCTCACCAGGCCTGTAGAGGGCGTCGCCCTCATGACGTTCAAGCGGCCCGAGGTGCGTAACGCCCTCAGTGGTCAGGAGATGATCTTGGAGATCGCCGCGGCGGTAGCGTTCTGTGACAGCTCCCACACCGCGGCCCTCGTGATCACCGGCGAAGGCAAATCTTTCAGCGCCGGTGGAGATGTGAAGCACATGGTGTCTAGGACAGGACTCTTCCAAGATGCAGACACGCTGGAGATCATCGAGCGATATCGCCACGGCATCCAACACCTACAAACGACGCTTCAGCACGTCGATCTCGTCACCGTCGCTGCGGTGAACGGCGCCGCCGTAGGAGCCGGAATGGACCTCGCGCTTGCCTGCGATCTTGTCTATTGCTCCGCCCGGGCGGTCTTTTCCGCCCCCTTTATCACATTGGGGCTGGTTGCCGGCGACGGCGGCATCCCGCTCCTGATCCGATCTCTCGGTCGTCAGCGATCAGCAGAGTTGTTGTTTGCCGGCAAGAGACTGACAGCCGCGGAGGCCCGCGATGCGGGGCTGGTCGCCGAGGTGCTGAGCGACGGCAAGCTCTTGGATCGAGCGCTAGAAGTAGCCGGCGCGATCGGGATGCGCCCGCGACAGGCTACGCGATTGACCAAGCGGCTGCTGCGACTTGCGTCGGCGGAGACGGGTCCAGTGCTGTCTGAGTTGAGCGCTGCCTATCAGGCAATCTTGCAGAACGGGCTGGAGCACCAGGAGGCCGTGCGAGCTCTCGGCTCTGCCAGCCGTCCGGCTGCGGATCGCGAGCCATCGAGCACGATGCGGGCAGCGGCCGACCGAGGTGCTGTCCTTTGAACGCCCTTCTGGTCGGCGCCGTCGACACCCATGTGCACTCGTCACCCGACGTGGTCCCGCGACGCCTGGACGACCGCGGCGTGACGGCAATGGCGGCTGACGCGGGTCTGCGTGCGATCGTCCTGAAGAACCACCATGGCTGCACCGCAGCTCGGGCGACGTTGGCGCAGGTGGTCTGCGACAACGTGAGGGTCCTTGGCGGCTTGGTGCTCAACAACTCCGCCTGCGGCGGGTTCAATGCCGACGCGGTGCGGGTCTCTCTCAAGCTAGGCGGCAAGGTCGTCTGGATGCCGACCGTGTCTGCGGCCAACCACATCGAGTACATGCGCCAGCATCCAGATGACCGACATGTCGTCTCCCTCGGACACGGTCTCCAGTCCGAAGGGCTGACTCCTCTGCGTAACAAAGACACCTTAGGCGACGACGTGCTCGAGATACTCGACCTCATCGCCGAGGCGGATGCCGTGCTGGCCACTGGACACCTGTCGGCCCTCGAGTCGTGCGTCATGGTGACACAAGCATTTCGCCGGGGAGTTAGCAGGGTCTTGATCACGCATCCCGAGGCGCCCCAGATAGCGATGCCGAGGGAGATCCAGTGCGATCTCGCTGGGCAGGGGGCCATGCTCGAGCGCTGCTACTACTCGTTGCGCGCTGGCTATCCGGCCGAAGAAATGCTGTCAGAAGCACGAGCATGCGGCATCGAATCGACCGTCTTCGCGACGGATCTCGGGCAAGTTCACAATCCGCTTCCGACTGACGGGTTGCTCGCTTTCCATAACGAGCTCGCTAGCCGCGGGCTGACCGAGGACGAGTGGTGGCGAGCCTCAGCGTTCAATCCGAGCGAACTGCTCGGTCTCGAGAAGGAGAGCACGATCCTCCGGGCACGAGACGCCATCTCATGACCACCCAGATTCACACCGTGACCGACCTCTTCGCGACGAGCACGAGCAGATGGGCCGCCCAGCGGGCGGTGATCGATGACCGCGGCGAGCTGACATACGCCGAGCTCGCTCGTTGGGCGGACCGAGCAGCCGCGGTACTCGCCGCACAGGGAGTGCGGCAGGGTGACCGTGTCGCAGTGGCGATTTCCAATTGCCGGGAGTACCTCTTCGTATGGTTCGGAGCGGCGAAGCTGGGCGCCATCCTCGTGGCAGTGAACACACGGTTGCGCGGCGAGGCGCTCATGCATCAACTAACGTTCACGGAGCCCTCGTGCATACTGATGGAAGACGAGCTCTTCGCAACACTGTCCGACGAGGAACGGGCCAGGTTTCGCAAGATTCCAGTCTTCTTGCACGATCCAGGATCCGGCGCAGGTGAGCTGGGCGACCTACTGCGAGAAGCAGGAGAGTCGCCGCTTCAGGAAGCAGCGACGGTTCGCGAGGGCGACCCGCACGTCATCATGTACACCTCCGGGACGACCGGTCGGCCGAAAGCCGCCGTCATACCTCACTACGCCTACGTGCAAGCAGCTTTCGAGCTGGCGGAGATCATGGAGATGACGGAAGCGGACTGCACCTACGTCTGTCTCCCCCTCTATCACGGAAACCCCCAAGTGATGAGCGTGATGCCCACCCTTGCACGAGGTGGGAGCCTCGCGATCGCTAGAGGGTTCTCTGCGTCGAGATTCTGGGATGACGTCGCCCGCTTCGGGGCAACGGTCTTCACTCATATCGGGGGAGTGATCGAGGTTCTGTTGAAGCGCGAGCCGTCTGAGTCAGATCCGGATAACAGTTTGCGACTGGCTTTCGGGGGTGCCCCAGCGACAGCAGTGGCGGAGTTCGCCGAACGATTCCAATGCCGGATGCTCGACGGCTGGGGGATGATCGAGATCGGCTGCAACACCACGGCTTCTTACGCCGACGGCCTCCTCGGTCAGCATGGGCTTGCGCGACGTGCCTTCGAGGTGGCCGTCGTGGACGATGCGGATCATCACCTATCTGTGGGTGAGGTCGGCGAGATCGTTGTCCGACCCCGCTCTCCTCATGTGATGTTCACGGGCTACTACGGCGAGCCTGACCGAACTCTGGAGCGCCTTCTCAATCTGTGGTTTCACACCGGGGACCACGGACGTCTCTACTCGGACGGCAGCCTCCAGTATCTCGGCAGGCAAGGCGACGGCATCCGCCGTTCCGGCGAGAACCTCCCCACCGAGACGATCGAGTTTGAGATCGCCCGCTTTCCGGGAGTCGCCGAGGTTGCCGTCGTCGGGACTCCCGCTCCGATTGTCGGACAGGAGCTCGTTGCCTGTGTCGTCCCGGTGGATGGCGCCCAGTTGAGTCCCGAGCAAATCGTCTCCTTCGTCGACGAGAGGCTGGGCAAAACCATGGCGCCTCGCTTCGTGAGGATTTGCGGAGCTCTCCCGCGGACAGCATCCGAGAAGGTTCAGCGATACAAGCTTCGCGAGATGGGAGTGATCGATGCATGGGATCGGGAGGCAAACCCTGTTGAGAGCTGATAACTGCCGAAAGGGCGTTCCAAGATGAAGTCCGTCGGATTCGTCGGGTTCGGTGAGGCCGCTCGTTGCTTTGCAGGAGCGTTCTCGAATACGGACACTGCTGTTGGCATATTCTGCAACGGGCGAAGCAACCGTCCTCCATACTCCACTGTGTTTCTCTCCGACGTCGAAGCCTGTGGGGCCAAGGCATATTCCGCCATCGAGTCCTTGCTGGCCGAGACAGAGGTGGTCGTGTCGGCGGTCACTGTCGACACTGCCGAGGCGGTCGGTATGGAGGTCATCGAGAAGGCTCGAGCAGATCAGCTGGTTGTCGACATCAATGCGTCGACCCCTTCGGTCAAGCGTCGACTCTCGGAGGCGGCGTTGGCACGTGACGTTCCGTATTCCGACGCCAGCATCATGGGAGCGGTCAGCATCTACGGGGTTACGGTTCAGATACTGGCATCGGGATCGGGTGCCCATCGCTTTGTTAAGGAGTTCGAGCCCTACGGGTTCCGCATCGACGTGTTGGAGAACGACCCTGTCGCGGCCGCCGGCGTCAAGATGCTGAGAAGCGTGGTGACGAAGGGGATGGAAGCCCTGCTGGTCGAAGCCCTGACAGCGGCCCAGCTGCTCGGGATCGTGCCCGCGGCCTTCGAGGGGATCTGTGGCCCGATGGACGCGACGACGTTCAGCGACTTCGCGAGGATGTGCATCAAGACCGATGTACTCCACTCTGGTCGACGCGAGGTGGAGATGCGCGAGATTGCGGAGGAACTGATCTCGCTCGGAGTTGATCCCGTCATGTCGCAGGCAACTGCGGCGAGGTTGCAAACCTCAGCGTCCTTCGGCTTGAGGGAGCGCTTCCTTGGCAAGGCGTCATACGACTACGAAGAGGTTCTGGCGGCCTATGCCGAAGTGCTCGCCGCTGCCCTTGGCTAGAGAAGCAGCGCTCTCAACGCCATGGCATCAACGAGGGATCACGTGAACACAGCAGAGCATCGGAGAAAGGTGAGTGGAGCGACATGTCTATAACAGAGCGCGTAGCGGACCGGATGGGATTGATTGAGGAATCTGCCACCTTTGCCGTCGCCGACCAGGTCAAGAAGCTGCGAGCCGAGGGGCGGGAGGTCTGGGACCTCGGAGGCGGCGATCCAGACTTTGCGACGCCCGATCATGTGAACGGGGCGGCGATCGAGTCGATGGAACAGGGCAACACGCATTACGTTGCGAGTCGCGGCCTTCCGGAGCTGCGGACGGCAATATCGAAGAAGTTCGAAGAGGACAATGGTCTCGACTATGACCCGCTGGAGCAGATCATAGTCACGCCCTCAGCAAAGCACGCCCTCTTCATAGCATTGCTCACCACAGTGAATCCGGGCGACGAGGTGCTGCTGCCCTCTCCTTCATGGGTGAGCTATGAGGCGATCATCCGCTTCGTGGGCGGCGTTCCGGCATTCGTGCCCCTCGAGAGTGAACAGGGATTCGTGCTCACAGCCGAACGATTGCGAAGTGCCCTCACTCCCCGGACGCGAATGATCTTGGTAAACAGCCCGAACAATCCTACCGGTCGTGCGTTGACTCGCGAAGAGGTCACCGCTGTGGCAGAGGTCGCAGAGGAGGCGGACCTTCTGATCATCTCCGACGAGATCTACGAGAAGATTCTCTATGACGATCGAGAGGCCATCAGCCTCGGGACGATGCCCGGTTGTCTAGAGCGCACACTGACGATCAACGGGTTCTCGAAAGCGTACGCGATGACTGGATGGCGGCTCGGCTACGTGGCGGGCCCTCAGGAGATCATCGCCGAGGTACTGAAGGCGCAGCAGCACACCGTTGGATGTGCCGGATCGTTCGTGCAGGCTGGTGGGCTGGCGGCGCTCACGGGCTCACAGGACTGCGTCGCAGAGATGGTTGCCGAGTACGCGACTCGCAGGAACTTCATCGCCGAGGCACTGGACGAGCTCCCAGGAGTTCGCTGCCCGAAGCCCGACGGGGCGTTCTACGTCTTCCCGCAGGTAGAGGCATCGATGTTCGGGGACGACACCGCCTTCACGAACTGGCTGTTGGAGAGCGCAGGCGTCGCGGTCACGCCGGGGTGTGCCTTTGGTCCAGGCGGCGCGGGACACGTCCGAATGTCTTTCGCCAACAGCCAGACAATTCTGGAAGGAGCTCTCGAGGCGATGCGCCGAGTGTGGCCCAGCAGCTAGGCCGAGTCGAACGCCCGATGTAGCAACTGCACAATCCGGTGACGCTACAGACCCCATCGCTTGTTGCTCCGGGCCGGTTCTACTGGGCCGCCGGCTGGACTTCCCCTGCCCTGGTCACGCTGAGCGTGTCGCTTGGGATCTCACTGCTCGGAGGGCTTGCCGTTCAGATGGAGCACAGCTTTGGCTTCGGTCCGACCTTCCTCGGCACCCTCGTGGCACTCTACTACCTGGGCTGGTCGATCGTCTCGATGGCGGCGGGAAACGCCGCGCAGCGCTTCGGTGACGTCGCGTTGATGGCCCTCGCCGTCGGACTGTCCGTGATCCTGCTCGCCTGGATCGCGGTATCTGCCCTCGACCGTACGCTGCTGGCGATTCTTGTCTTCGGCTGCGGGGTAGCTGCTAGCACGTCGCAGCCGGCTGCCAACAGCTTCCTTGCAAGACGGGCGCATTCGGCCCACGTCGGGCTCGCCTTTGGGGTGAAACAGGCCGTACCGACGGCTGCTGGGCTGCTCGGCGGCTTGGCGGTGCCGACAATTGCCGTCACGGTTGGTTGGCGGTGGGCGTTCGCCAGTGCGGCGATCTTGTCGGTGTTAGTGCTTGTCCACGTTCTCCTGACCGGGCGGGGAGATCGCAGCTCGTATGCCGCCCCCCCCACTGTCCTGCAAGGCGGCAGGCTGCTCGGGCTCGAAGGGCTACTCCTCGCCGCCGGTGTCGGAGTCGGTTCGATGAGCTCGAGCGCCATCACGACCTTCTTGGTGAGCTCTGCAGTGGCCGACGGGCTCTCAGAGACGTGGGCCGGGACTCTGTTGGCAATCGCCAGTCTGGCGGCCCTCCTGACGAGAGTCTCCGCCGGGGCACTTGCCGATCGGCGGCGGAGCAATCATCTGGTTCAGGTCTCGGGGCTGCTCGCGCTCGGCTCGATTGGATGCGTGGTGCTCTATGTCGCGTCGCAGGATCACGTCCCGCAACTGTTCCTACCCGGCGCCATCGTAGCCATAGGAGCCGGGTGGGGATGGGTAGGCATCTTCTACCTGGCTGTTATCGAGCGCTTCTCGGGCAGAGAAGCACGCGCGACATCCGCGATGCAGCTTGCGAGTGGGGTGGGTACTGGCGTTGGACCGCTCGTCTTCGGTGAGGTGTGTGCTGCCACGTCCTACGGTGCGGCCTGGGCGACGGTCGGTGCCATCAGTGCCGCTGGTGCCGTCGTCATGCTCCTCGGCGCCCGCTGTCCAGGTTCGTTCGCGACGCGATCATGAAGGCGCCTTCCGTGATTGTCGTGGGAGCGGGCATCGTTGGCTCATGCTGTGCATTGGAGCTCGCCCGAGCCGGCGTGGACACCCTGGTGATCGAGAAGGGACTGTCCGTTGGCTGGGAAGCTTCTTCGCGAAGCATGGGCAGCCTCCGAATTCAGGGCCGCGAGCCGGCGGAGATCCCGCTGGCGGTCGAGGCGCTGCGAAGGTGGCGTGAGCTGGCGAGCAAGGCCGAATTCGAGTTCGTGGAAGGCGGCAACCTCTATCTGGCGGAGCACGATCGGGAACTCGACGTTCTCAGGTCACTGCACGAGCAGGCCGTGAGCGGGGGGCTCGAAGACGTCCGCCTGCTTGACTCCCGAGGCGTAGAGAGACTCGTTCCGCTCCGTGACGGGGCGAGTAAGGGCGGTCTCTACAGCCCATACGACGCGCAATGCGATCCGCAGCGGGCCGTCGCCGAGGTCGCCCGACTGGCGGAGCAAGTAGGGGCACGCTTTTTGCTTGGTGAACGGGTGACAGAAGTGCTCGTCCGGGGTGAGAAGGTTCGCGGAGTCGCTACCGCTGCGCACGGCTCGATCATGTGCTCGCACGTCGTCGTCGCCTGCGGCGTCGGCACACCCCGGCTGATCCGCACGCTCGGGCTAGAGCTTCCAATCAAAGCAGTCGGCGTTACTCAGGCCGAGTCGCGAGCGGTGTCGGTCACATTCCGTCCAACGCTGAGGGCGATGAGGTTCAGCGCTCGCCAGCGTCCGGACGGAAGGCTCGTGCTCGGCGCCGGCCTCGAGACCCGCGCCGACCAATTCGTCTCCTTGTCCGACTTCACTCGCCTTGTCGAATGGCTACCGAGATACTGGGTTCACCGGCGCAACATCAGGCTGAGCTTCGATCTCTGGCCCAGAGGTTGGCAGTATGTCAGAGGCGGTGTCGAAGGGAGAAGCGGGGAGCTGGCATATCCCGGGCCGAACCAGGCGCTCATCGATCGAGCTGCTCGAGGGCTGTCATCGGTGCTCGCGGGCTCGCCCGAGATCGTGATCGATCGGTACTGGATCGGTCTCGTCGATCACACACTCGACGGGCTCCCGGTGATCGAGTCTCTGGACAGACCTGCAGGTTTGCAACTAGCCGCAGGATTCAGTGGCCACGGCCTCGGTATCGCTCCCGCAGTCGGGGGAGTCGTCGCGGCGGCCGTGCTCGGTGCCACCCCTCCGCTGGACATCGGCGCGTTCTCTATCCGGCGTTTCGCGGCAGGCCGAGTCCCGATACCGGAGAGGTTCATCTAACGCATGGGAGAAGGAGTATGAGAGATGTATGAAGTGCTGGAGTCACGGTTCGGCAGTGAATGGCTGCAGGCGCTTACGGACGAGATGAGGCTATTTGGCAACAAGTACCGCCAACAGCTAGATGCCTTCACGAAGGAAGGTATGTTTCCTCGGGACATCTACGTCGAGATGGGACAACGGGGCTGGGTCGGTCCCACCACGGCGACTGCACAGGGCGGACTGGGAGGGGGCGTAGCCGAGTACTGCGCGATCTGCGAGCAGGTGGCTCGGCACTCACTCATTTCTCCGCAAATCTCCGTGCAAGGTCAGCAATGGCTGAACCGATGGGGAACGCCTCAGCAACAGGCAAGGTACCTGCCAGGGATCGCCCAGGGAACACTGATCTTCGCTGAAGCGATATCTGAGCCAGACGCCGCATCCTCGCTGAAGGCGCTGACATGTAGAGCAGAACAGTCGGGCTCGGAGTTCGTCATCAACGGGCGGAAGACACACGTGAACCTGGGTGTCGAGGCGGACGTGCTGCTGACCTACGCCATAGTTCCAGAAGCTGGCCTCACGGCCTTCCTCGTACCTGCGAACGCTGTCGGGATGACTCGGAGGCAGACCGACCCCATCGGTTTGCGGCTGCTGCCCACCTCCGAGATCACCTTTGACAATGTTCGTGTCGCCGAGGATTCAGTGCTGGGTAGGGTCGGAGGTGGATTCGAGACGTTCGTGACGACCTTCAACGTGAGTCGACTAGGGAACGCGTCGGAGATCATCGGATTCTCCGAACGAGCGCTGCGCAACGCCATCGACTACGCGAAAGCGCGGCCGGTCGGCAGCAGCGTCGTCACAGACTTTCAAGGCAACCAATGGATAGTGGCGGAGGCTTATAGCAAGATTTACGCTGCATCGCTTGCTCGCGACCGAGCAGCGAACCTGGCCGACGCTGGTGAGGATGTTGCGCTGCCGACAACGCTGGCGAAGCGACTTGCGATTGAGGCCGGCGAGTACACCGTCAACGAGTGCTACTCGCTCATCGGCTCGCACGGTCTCTATACGGACACAGACTATGGACAGTTGCTGCACGACATGAAGGTCTACCGTGTGGCCGGTGGATCTCTCGAGATTCTGAAGAACTACATCGCGAAACGTGTCCTGTCGGACGACGGGTTGCTGCGGTGATGGAGCCCCAGCACCTGGCTTGCGCCAGGTTCGCAACGGCCCGGCCAGGTCGAAGACCGCGATCGACGTGAAGGGCGCCAATTGTGAATCGGCGCTTGTCGATGCCGGTTGAGGTGACTCGAAGCGTGCAACAGCCGAGGCGACCTGAAGGGTCCAATTACGGATCTACGCGACGGCGACGTCGTTGCCATGTAATCGGGGTGTGGTTGCCGGGCGTCAATGCTCCGGCAGGCGGAAGCGCCTGAAGGTCGAAATAATCGGACCCGTCCCATCGATATTCAGATGGCACCCTTCAGGACTTCATGAAGGCGCTCGCGAGGATCAGACGAGCGATCCGGTCGGCCACGGCTTGACTGCGGCCGTCGGTTGCACGCCAGCGTCTTCGACAATCTTCTGAGCCTCGAGACGGAGCCCTGAGGTGATCAGTCACTAAGGTGAAGGGCACCAGAACCCCGATCAGACCCTTGAGCTGGACCGCCGCGCCCGCCACAGGCCATCATCGGCTGTGTTTTTCTCCCTCCTCTACCTCGGACTCTGCCGGCTCTTCGGACTGATTCGGTCATCTCGACGATCCGTGTCGGACAAGGACGTCGAGCTCATGGTGCTCCGTCACGAGGTCCGCATCCTGGAACGTCAGCTGCACGGGTGCCTTCGCTACCGACCGGCAGATCGGGCGATCCTCGCGGCGCTCAGCCGGTTGCTCCCGCGAGCACGTTGGCGGTCGTTCCTCGTCACGCCCGAGACCTTGCTCCCTTGGCACCGCGAAGCAGCCAACATCAAGTGGCGCAGATGGGGCCGCCAACGTGGTCCTGGCAGACCGCCCTTGAGCGACGATCTTGTCGACCTCGTCGTCCGTCTCGGCCGGGAGAACCGCTCCTGGGGGTGCGTGCGCATCCAGGAGAGCTTCGAAAGCTCGGCGTGTGCCTGTCGGCGAGCTCGATCCGCCGTGTGCTTGGCCGCCACGGGCTCGGTCCGGTTCCACGACGAACGCCTACTTGGTCGGAGTTCCTCCGCACGCAGGCGAAGAGCGTGCTCGCGACGGACTTCTTCACCGTCGGCACCGTGAGGTTGACAAGGCTCTATGTGCTCTTCGTCGTCGAGCTCTCGACGCGCGAGGTGCACATCCTCGGGATCAGCGAGCATCCCACCGGGGCCTTCGTCACCCAACTGGCGCGCAACCTCGTCGCCGAACTGTCCGACCGCCGTCGGTCCGTCAGGTTCCTCGTCCGCGACCGGGACACCAAGTTCACTGCCAGCTTCGACGAGGTGCTTTCCTCTGAAGCCATCCGCGTGATCAAGACGCCGGTCCGCTCCCCTCGGGCAAACGCCTACGCGGAGAGATTTCTAAGGACGGCGCGGACCGAGTGCCTCGACCACATCCTCATCCTGGGCGAGCGCCATCTCGAGGGGGTGCTTCACAACGAGCAACGGCCTCATCTAGGCATCGATCTCGGCGTGCCCGCCGGCTCGGCCGAACCCTCAGTACCGATCCTTGACGTCCAGCGCCAGGACGTGCTCGGCGGCCTCATCCACGAGTACTACCCGGCGGCTGCGTGATCGATCGGTCTCGCGGACACCAGTCGTCCGCCCTGGCGCGCATGGCCGCAGTCTTGAACTTGTCAAGGCGGGGTCCTGCTCCCTGATCGCTTCGAGCAGATGAGCCGATCACTGCTCCTCTTCGCCGCCGGCAGCGACGATCAACTGACCGCGCACGGCGCGATCGACATTCTGGTGCCCTTCAGCCTGATGGCGTCTACGACGGGGCCTTTCGCTCCCGAGAAGCCAGCCACTCTTCGTAACCTCGGGCCGCTTGCAAGCCGACCTTCACGGCGCGGCTGGCGGCAGGGAATGGGCGGCGAGTTCCATGAGCCCATTCACGGCTTCTGACGACAGCACGGCTCGTCTGTTCTCGATGTCCCGCACAAGGCGGCGACCGCCGGAGATGACACGCACGCCGTCGATCTCGAACCTGTGCCGCGGGAGCTCGGCGCCGAGAACGCACATCACCGGCTTCACGTCGGGCGATTCCCCAACTAACGGACCGGACAAGGACTGAGACACCCGCTCGGCTTCCCACCGTGTCACCGCCAACGTCTTGGTGAGGGGATGACGGCCGTGCCAAAGCGTCCCCTTCGACAAGGTCAGCTTGCCCGAGTAGTTCTTAGCGTCCACAGCGAAGACGCCCGTGGGCCCGATCACGAGGTGGTCGACGTTCGCCTGTGATCCCGGCACAAGCCTGTCGTGGAGGACGCGGAAGCCGTGCTGTTCAAGCTTCTGGAGCCGCCGGCCGAGCCTCTCCTCGCCCTCGGCTCCCTTGCGCCATGCCCCGGTCTCCTCGCGTGGGCCCCAGAATGCCCTTGCGAGGGCGATTGCGACGAAGCATGCGACCAAGAGCGCGAGCACGTTGGCCTCGTGCCCGCCGACCGGCGCCCTCGAGACGACCTGCGTCGCAGCGGACGTCCGCAACCCGAAGCCGTGTTCGAACCAGTGGTTGAAAGCCGTAACAGCGAAACGGGCTGCCAGGTACACACCGACCGGGCCGACGACGGCAAGCGGGAGGGTCCAGTGCAAATAGCGACGGATGTTCTGCCTGTCCTGTTCGCGCCTGCGCCGGTACTCACTTCGTGCGGAGCGACCTGCGTCGTTGGCTCCGGGCGGCCTTTCCCCCAAGGCAGGTCCACGACGAGGTGCCAAAATGACACCCGGGCGCGGGTCATCGTCTCTCGGTCCGCTCATGTGTCTGCCCCCTAGTCCAACTCTGTTATCGACGGGATGGCTCTGCAGCTTGAGGAGGCGGGCGCGTGCCACTTGGTTGCATCGCTGCAGATCTAGCTTCCGGGCCATCACCGGGAAGCCGTGCCTTGCCAGCGGGAGACGATGAGAGCGACGAGCGTATCGAGATCTACCCCAAGGTGTCGGGCGTCTTCCTCGAGGCTTCGAAGGAGGACGTCAGGCACACGTAAGGTCACTTCAGTCCATGAAGCACATCCGTCCGGGTTCGCCATCCGGGTTCGCCATCGTCCGTAGCGATTCGAGCGATCGACTCTGAGCGAGCTCGGATAGGGAGGCGGCGATCTTGAAGTCTCGGTCGGGCGTCGCGTGCTGGTAGCGGAGGGCTGCCTCTGGTGACGCATGACCGAGGCGGTTCATCAGCTCACGCGTTGAAGCGCCAGTTCCAACAGCGAGGGTGTTGCCGGTGTGTCTCAGATCGTGGAATCGCAGGTGCGGCAGACCGACTGCCGATGCGACTCTACGTCAGACGATGGATAAACGAGTGGGATCTGAGGCGGCTCTACCCCGGGGAGCACATCAAGTTCCTAGGGGAGCACGTCGAGCTGCGATCAGGTCAGGATGTGACGTGAGCAAAGTAGCCACTGCCCGGGCTCGGTCGATCCTTCGCGGCGTTGAAACGCCGGGGTCGTGGCAGGAGATAGAGGAACTCGCCCATCAGGTCGCTCCGTCTGACCGGGCAGTAGCGGCACAGCTGCTCTTACTTGCCTGCCGGCGCGCGATGGCCAGCGGCGAGAACATCGAGGCCACGGGTCTGGCTGGTGCCGCCGCGTACATCGCCAGCACGTTCCATCCGTCTATCTGCCGCGAAGCGGGCGACGTTGTGCTCGTTGCCCTGGAGCGAGTCGTCGATCCCTCGGAGTACTTCCAGGGAGCCAACGAGTTGGCGGCTTGCTTCACGGCGACCGGGTTGACTGAAAATGGCGTCAGATTGGCCCGCGTCGCGGTGGCCCGAGCCGCTGCTCTACCACCCTCGGAGTCGAGCGCAGTCATCCATTCCCAGGCGTTGTCCAGCTTGGCCTCAGCACTCATCAGGGCTGAGCACTTCGCGGACGCCCTCACTGTCCTGGTTGACGCACGAGGAGCTGTGCCGGCAGACGCGTACGAGGTGATCGGCAACATTGAATTCAACGAGGGTCTCGCGCAGGCAGCCGTGAACCAGATCGGCAAAGCGCGTAGCGCCTACGCGCTATCGCGTTCTGCTTTCCATCTGGGAGCAGACGAAGTTGGTCAGGCTTATGTAGATCGTTCGGAAGCCGCCACGTTGGCTCGTTCCGGCAGGTACGGCGAGGCGCTGGAGCTGTACGAGCGAGCCCTGGAGACGTTCAGTAGGCGACAACTGAGTCTTGAGATGGACCAGACGACCGCAGGCCTCTTGGCAACGCTCAGCAGCCTCGGCCAGCGGTGGACTGAAGAGGATCTTGAGCGGTACGAAACACTGGCGTTCAGCTTGCCCCCAGCAGAGTCTTTGGCGCTCGGCCTCAATGTTGCGAACATAGCGCACCGCCAGCAGGACGCCGCCAGGGCTGATCGCCTCTATCAGAGACTCGCTCAAAAGGCTCGGGAGCTACAGCGTCCCGTTGACCTCGCGCGCTGTGAGAGCGCGTACGCCGTGGCTCTTCGTGAAGTCGGCGACCTCGACGGCGCTTGGCGGGCGAATCGATCGGCCGCAGCGAGATTCGAGGATGCCGGGCTGCTTCGAGAATCAGCCAATACCGACAACAACGCCGCGTTGCTGCTCGCAGACCTCGCCCGACGGACGGCCGACGACGACCAGAGACGCGACATGCGGAACCAGGCTGCCGACCACGCGCTTCGTGCCATCGTCCGCCTCGACGCTTTTCGGCACTCGCTTCCCGAAGCTGCAGATCGGCGGGCGCTCCAAGGCCAGGTCTATCCGCACATCTTCGCTGTGGCTATCGACGCGTGCGTGCGGGTCGAACGTTGGGACGAGGTTGCTTCGCTCGTTGAGAAGTCACGTATTCAGCCGGTGCTGACCGACGAGGGCGGTGGGTTCGTCGAACCGGCTCCGCTGGCAGCTCGACCGGGTATCAAGCCGGTGGGGGATTCGGGAACGCCAATCGTGCTGTCCGACCTGGCGGACGATGGCGGAAGGCGCCTGGGTGCCTGGCACGGTTGGTGGAGCGACGGGGCCCGCGTCGTGCAGTGCCGCTCCCAATCCGACCGTGTCGACGTAGACGTACGCGACCTCGAACAACGCACGCTCGACCTCTTTGCCGGGGCCCTTCCCGTCGTGCTGCCTCTGGATCTGGCAGCCGCCGGGGGCGACGAACAGAGGGCGCAGCTTTTGGCCACGTGGCGCGCCACGCGCGGACCACTGCTCGACGACGCTGCCGCGGCGGAGGCGTTGGAATCGGTGCTACCTCGGTCGGTGCGAGCCCATGTTCGCAGCGACCCCACCATTGCCGAGTGCCTCGCGATGAGCGCTGACGAGCTGCTCTGGCGTCTCACTACGCAGCTGTTCGCCGCGCATTGGCTCGATGACTTGCGCGAGTCTGGCGAGTCACGTTCGCACATGGTTGTTGCCCCGCCAGCGCTCCTCGGGAGGATTCCATGGGCGGCTCTGCCGCTCAGTGATCCTTCTGGCGGCACGCCGATCCAACTCGTAGAAGCTGCGGACGTCGTGGTGGGATTGCCCGCCACGCTCGCCGGCGGACTCCGAACACGGTCGCGGACGAGGTCCGCCTCGAAAACGGAAGGTCTGGTGATCGCCGATCCGCTCGGTAATCTCGGCTTCGCGCGACGGCTTCAGCCGCGTGGCATGCAGACACTCGGCTACGGCGCACCAGCTCCGGCGACGAGAGCCGCGCTTGAGGCGGCGCTCAGACGAGGCCCCGCAATGCTGATAGTAAACGCTCACGTGGAGCCCGGCTCGGATGACAACCCAGCGTCGTCCGCGCTGCTACTCCGGGGCGCGGACAGCAGCGTGGATCGCATGCGAGTACTTGACTTTGCAGACCTGGAGATCCCGCCCCAGTGCCTGATCCTCGGATGCGACGGCGCAGGAGCAGCGACCGGCACAGAGTGGACCGGGCTTGCCACGGGTCTTGTCTGGGCGGGCGCCACGGAGGTGATCACGACGACCGCACCCGTCCTCGATGACTTGATCACCGCCAGGCTGGACGCGGCGCTCGTCGAGGAAGTGCGACGCCACGGTGGGACCGATGGCTTGCTCTCGTGGCAGCGTCGAATGGCGCGGCAGCGACGTGGCCAACCCGCGGACCCTCAGTACGCCCCGTACCGATGGGCTCAGATCGTTGCACTGCGATCCGGCTAGCACACACATTCCGTCGTAGTCGGCCCCGTCCTGGTGGGCCGAGTCGCCCTGTAGGAGGTGACCAGGGCAGCGCTCTGTCCGCAGCCTTGGATGCGACGACCTGCCTGTGTCTTTGGTAATTAGAAGCCCGTGCCGTCCATCGATGAGTTCTCCTTTCGCGAGGTGCGGGCCGGCGGGCTCGCCTTTCGGAATGCCGCGCGCGATGCTCTCGCTCGGATACTGGGCTGGGGCGGGGGTTCCGCGGAGTTTCGGGCCCTTCCGGAACTGGTCCACGCCGGCGACCTGCCTTCGCTGGCGAGCTTTCTTGGGCTGGAGTGGCGCGAAAACTGGCCGGAGCCCCTGCGCCACCAGCCTGCCGTGGTGTTCTACGACGATGACAGAGTGCCAGGATGTCACCCCCACTATTACTCCAACCTCGCCACCTTCAGCGAAGGTCTCGATTTACTTCCGCTGCATGGACTGATGGTCTTTCCTGGAGACGACCCAAGATTGCTGCGCGAGCTTCTAATGGTTGCCGTGGGCAGTCTGGGCGTTGGGCTGTCGCGGTTCGCCAGCGTGTCGTTTCACGGTGAGTACAGACCTGAGACGGCCCGCTTGCTGTTGCGCAACGAATTCACAGATCTCAACGAAGAGATCTACGTCTTAGCCCATGAAGTCGCCCACATTCTCGACGTCCCACCCGACCCCAGCCACAGCGCGACTGAAGAGGAGGTGTGCATGAGCGAACACATTGCGTACGAGGCCGCCGCCGTCGCTTGCGAGGCGTGGGGTTTGGATTTCGTCAGCTGGGCCGAGCAAGTGCGACCACACGACTACGTCGGCCGAGCGAAGCTGACTGCGGCCGAGCGAGCCTCCGCCCACCGGATCGCAGAACGACTGCTCGAAACTGTCGCAGGTCTCTAGCGGTCCGATACGCAGCAGCATTGCGTCTGCCGCGCGTTTGCCATACTTGGCTTGTGGAGACGGACGCTTCGCCGGGAGAGGAAGAAGAACCCTTAGGCATCCTCGTCGCCGTGCCCGAGGATGGTGTCGACGAGCTGGTCAGCGCTGGCCTCGTGAAGGTCATTCCAACCATCCGCGGAGCTGTACTCGATGCCGTGGTTACCGTGGGCTCCGACGCCGCCGTTCTCGTCACTCTTCTGCAAGCGCCCCAGACGATCCGGGAATTCGCTGGTTGGGTGGTCGCACGATGCCACCGGAGAAAGACAACGCTGGTGATCACGGCACGGCGAGGTGAACAGCACCTGGAACTTCGAGTCGACGGCGATATTCCCGTCGAGGCGGTTACCCGGTTCCTCGTTGACGCCGTCGGCCAAATTTCGACCGACATTCCGGATAGTCAGCCACAGACGCCGGACTCCTCCTAAGGGTTCCGTGACAAACGCACTGATGACCAGCCAGGCGGTCGTCTGGTACTCCCTCAATGAAATGCACGAGAACAGCACGCTAGCCATCGGTCGCCGAGCGGATCCTGCCAAGGCGACAGCTCGTCGTCTTATGACGACTT
The DNA here is from genome assembly GCA_003136185.1 of Acidimicrobiaceae bacterium. Lineage (GTDB taxonomy): Bacteria > Actinomycetota > Acidimicrobiia > Acidimicrobiales > Bog-793 > Palsa-601. Next base: position 29,686 of record PLDN01000170.1, read on the forward strand.
TGCTCGTTCCATCAACAGCTTACGATTGGTCGGGTGGCTACCTTCGACTGGGACGCATGCGACTGGTCCGAGGCTGGCAGGACCGTCGTCCTGGTGGGCGCCGGGGGCTCCGCGGACCTTGGTCTTCCCGTAGCCGATGAGCTTCACAACCAACTTGTTGAGCGGTTGCCTCCGTTATACGCGAACCTTGCTCGGCTCGTCTTCGCCGACGGGGCACCGGTTGACGTCGAGCGACTGTTTCGAGTTATCCAGTTCCTCCACGCGTTGGAGACAAAGGAGCGACCCCTCGATCAGCGTCTCTCCCACGATGGCCTCGACATCGCCTTGCTTGTCGCAGGCTGGGAGCAAAGTGTCGGGGAGTACCTGGCCGCCCAGCGCAACTCCGTGCAGGGGTCCGCGACGGGGCGCCTCATCGACTCACTGTGGGACGCGCTCTTCGAGATTCTCTGGCTCAATGCCGGCCAGCCCCCGGACATTGGTTATCTCAGATGGCTCCTCAAATCGATGCAAGGCGGAACCATCGTTACCCTCAACTATGACAACGGTCTGGAGGTCGCTGCGATCCAACCAGCAGCGCAGCCGGTCGACGCCGACCCGTATCCCAGACCCGCAACAGCAGTTCCGGGCTTTCCTGATCCGGCCCACCGCGTGCGGATTATCAAACTGCACGGTTCTCTGAACTGGAGTACCGACCCGGTAACGGGCACCACGACCGTTCTTTCGGACAACGACCTCCGGAACAGACGATGGGCAAGCCAGATCACTCCAAGCCGCCCTGCACCGGGGATCATCTTCGGCGCGGGAAACAAGCTCCGGCCAGACGGGCCTTACCTCGACATGTACGTTGAGTTCAAGAAGGCGCTCGCGACGGCGGATCGATTCGTCGTGATCGGCTATGGCTGGGGCGACGCGCACGTAAACGAACTGATTCGCCGATGGCTACAGCATCGCGGGGTGGCTCGAGAGTTCCGTGTAGCTCGCGTCGACGGGCCAGAACTCCCGAGTCTTCCGCGCAGCTGGGTGACAGGGAACGATTCGGTAGACGTGAGCGTCTTCCGGGGCCGCGCAATAGACACGATCGTCGAAGTGACCCGACCAAGCCCGACCCTGCAGCGATGAGGCGGCTCGAATTCCGGGCCTTCACCAGTGTGCCTGCGGGCCGCTATACGGTATTGCCTGAGCGTGCACGACTGAATTTCCCAATCTGGCCTCAGACTGTCCGGCCCGTGGCGTTCGCAGCCATGCGATGATTGCGCGATCGTTCTGGGTCACAAGCACTCCGCCCACAAGGATCCGCGGATCAGCAACTGGTTGCGTCACGGTGCGTAGCGGCACCACCAACAAACCGATCTGCCGCGGATTCATGAGGACGGCTGCCGCCATCATTGGAAAGAGCTCCCCTGTGAACGCTTTCGTGTATGGCGCCGTCCCGAGCAGTTTGCCCGTACGGAACACATCCCGCTCCAGCTGCCGTTCCCTGTCTTTGTTCCGGCGTTTGCGCAGTTCACGAACTGGCAACTCAAGCTGATCCATTCCTATCCCCTCCGTAGCTTCTGCGCTCGGCCTGCTTGATCGTGCCTGATGACTCTTTCAGCGGTGTCCGCACTCGCAGCAGATCATGTCCTACGTCGGCGAGGGCTCCAAACCTCATTGGGAGCCTCGGACGACGTCGATAGTCAACGCGCTCTTCATGTTTCGCACTTGGGCAAGCTTCGCGATCCTGACCTGAGGGCTGTCTACGCCTCGTAACCATTCGGAAGCCCCCGTGCGAGGTCAATGAACTTGATCGGCTGTCGCTGCTTTTGTGCGACGAAGACGGGGGCCCACATGTTGGCCGGAACACCCGGCGCGAAGAGTCCGGTGGGAAGCACCCAGCCCATTAGCGACATCACGAAAGCGGTACTCGGGCCTTCGGCGTAGCGCGGCTCAACCCCGATAAGCAGGGTGGTTGCCGACCCTGTTACGTCGCTCGGATCGGCTTCGTACTTCGCCAGCAACGCTTGCGCCTTGTCCATCGTCTCGCTTGTATCGAAGCTCCTGGTTGCCGCCCCTTCGCCATCAGGGTCGGCTTGAGGAGGCCTTCTGACTGAAGTTGGCCACTCTCTCGGAGCATCCAGCACCTCACGCAGCCAGGTCGCCAGTGTCGTCTCTACGAAGGAGTCGCCCTGAAGGTAGGTGAGCACACAGAGGGCCGTCTTCGCGACGAGACGGCGAAGATCTGCCATGTGGACTGACACGAACACGTTCAGCCAATCGGGTTCCGAGTCCGGCGACCCAATCTGTTCGCTCAACACTTCAAGCGGCGGGCCGTACTTTTCATCGAGTCCAGCCCTAATCCGCGCCACTTCTTCAGGGCTGCCAAACACCTTGAAGGTCTTCCCACCGTCAGCGTCCGTGCTCACGACTTCGACGGAGGCGCGCGCCGTATGCTCCCCGGTCGCGAGGTCAACCATGAAGTCACCGAGTGGATGCGTGGCTTTGAGCAGTCCGTGCGGTAGTCCGGACCCTTGCAGGAACAGGGTGAACGGCGACTCTGGCCCAAACAGTTTGCCTTCGACCCCGGAACCGATGCCACTATTGCAGTCCTTGCAAGCAACGATCGTGCCTTGACCACCGAAGGCATCGGGGAAGATGTGATCTCGTGTCGCGCCACCCCCTTCGATGGGAGGCCGCGCACAGTGCGGACACAGGATGTTGTTTGTCACGACCATCGAGCATCAATCTCCGATGACCCATTCAGGTCGATACATCTCGTGGGAGGCGTCATCGCTTCTTCGCACGCACGAAGGGCCTGAAGGTGATGTAGTTCTTGGTTCTGATGCCGAGGAACCAAGACTCATTCTTGTCCGGCACGCTGGCAGTCAGTCGCTTGATCTCGTCGAACGAGATCACCACGACCGTACCCTGGGGGTGACGTTCCAGTCTCCCGCGCGTTTCATACCAGCGGTGCTTTTTTGAGACCTTGCCCGCGCTGTCAACGAATGGGTACTCGATCCAGACTCGCCCCACTTCGTCGGACTGCGGCGGGCGGGGTAGGTAGAACGCATGACCGGAAGTGGAGCGGACCTCCTCCACCGACATCATGTGGGACTCACCCCAATCGTCGTCCTCTTCGGTCGGCACCCTGTCCGCTGGCCGAATCTTCACTTGCGCCGTCACTTGGATCGGAATGGGGACGCGCTCTGCTATTCCACGTATGCACACTTCGTCGTCACTTAGCACCAACGCGAGCTCGTCGTCGATGAGGTCGGCTGCGTGGGTATCTGCGAACACGACCCCGAGCGGCCTGGCCTTGTCCATGGCTCTTGCCGCCAGGTTCAGACAACGACCGGTGTAGTCGAGAATCGCACCATCCTTCGCTATCAGGCACGTTGCGGGACCCCGAGCGACTCCGATCCCCAGCGCCGTGGGCAAGTCTCGTATCGTCACCATCACGTCATCGGCTGCGATGCTGTTGAACTCGTAGACGAGCTTGATCGCGCGCTTTAGAACAGAAGCGAGGGTGCTACGCAGGGCCTGTTCACTGTCGGGATGCTCATAAACGACGAGAAGCCCGTCGCCGGTGAGCTTGAAGAATGTGGCGTCATGGAAATAGCGATCAAGTATCCCGGTCACCGCAGCTCTGAGGTACTTAGCGATTGCAAGGGACTCGTTCCGTTCGGAGAAGCTGGAGAATCCTCGGATATCCGCAAAGAGGGCGACTACCTCGCAGCTCCGTCCACCCGCCGAGCGAAGTGAGCTCCTTAGCTGTCCATGGAGATGCGACAGGGAGTCCTGCAGGCCTGTTGTCGCCGGATCGGCTGGCTCGTCGGTCTCGCCCATCGCCTAAGCGCTCCCAGAGGCGACATCGAGAGCCCAACAAATCCGCGCGGCGGTATCAAGGCTCGGGGCTCGCTCACCTCGCTCGATCATCGCCAAGCCAGTAACCGAGAGGTTCGCAATCTGCGACAGCTGCTGCTGCGTTAGCCCCGCAGCTTCACGGGCACGGCGAAGCTTGTCGGAAAAACTCTCCTTGAAGTGCCTGGACATCCCCTGTAGCCACTTCTGGGTAGCACGGTCGGGATCCATCCGGCCGGCTGTTGGCGACGGCGTGATGGCCGCTGCCTGCTGATCGTACTGGTCGGCTCGGTAGAGACTGAGCCATAGCTTCTGTCCTGGGGTGTCGCGTGTCCCGGCCACAGGGGTGACTATAACAGGTGTTACAGCAGAGAGCCGTCGGAAGGGTCTCAGCTCCCTCGCGGCTCCGAATGCTGCCCGAGGGCCTTCCCCCGCTTTGATGGGATCTCCGAAAAGGATGTTCGAAAGTTCACATCGGATTGAATCGAAGAACAACCAGTCTGCTAATTCGACCGAAACATCCTTAGCTTGTAACTAAACCTCCACGACCTGTTCAAGCAGCCTTTTTGACCGCCGGATAGCGGGTTTTCGGAGGTTTTCGGGTCCCTTTAGGTCTTCCCGGCCCAGGCGTTTGGGATTTCGGTGGACTGGCCGGCGTGCCGAGCGTTGTACGAAGTCGTCGAAACCCCCGGCGCACGCGTGCAGGCGTGAGCCGCGTCGGGTGCTGGGGCTTCTCCCACGGGAGACGGAGGTCGCAGACGAGACCGCGCGCGAGGCGGAGCTCGGTGAGCACGGCCGCGACGATGAGGCTCCAGCGGTCGGCCTGCTGGGGTGTCTGGACCTTCGGCGTCGTCCAGCCGAGGGTCTGCTTCGCGAACCGGAAGGTGTGTTCGATGTCGAAGCGGCGGAGATAGGCGCGCCAGCACCGGTCGAGGTCCGGGGTGCCCTCGCCCGACCACCACAGCCACAGCGTCTTCTTCGCGCGCGACGTGGGCCGCGGCAGGTGCTCGACGTGGACGCGGATCACCGAGCCGCGCACGATGGGCGGCTGTTCGAGCCCCGCCCAGTGCCCGCGGCAGAGGAGTCTCGGGTGCATGCCGTGCCACGCGGTGACCGTGATCATCCCGTAGCGCGGATCAGACGCGGTGAGGTGCGCGTCCGGTTCCGACCAACTCGTCTCCTCGGAGCACTTCCACCGCCTTCCGTGACGCGGCGGTCGCCCACCGCTCTCCGGCGGCCGGTTCGGCCGTGGCGGTGCGTCGGCATAAAAGACGCGGTCGTCGCGAATGCGACAGAGGATCTCGCATCGCTCGTCAGCGAGGTCGTGGCCGATCGCGATCGGGTCGTAGCCGGCGTCGAAGACGAACAGCGGCACCTCGCCCTGATCAGGCAGCAACGCGACGAGCTGCCGCAACTGGGCGACCGTCGCCGAGGTCGGATCCTCGGTAGGTGAGATGCGACCGATGTCGACCGGCGCGGTCCAGCTGTCCGGCGACCACGAGAGCTGGCAGATCCACTGGTAGTGCCACCCGGCGACGATCGGCTGGCCAGCCGAGTGGCGCGAGGCGGAGTAGTAAAAGCCGCGCTCGGGGCTGCACTCGGCATCGCAGCGCTCGACCGTCGACGCGTCGACGGCGAAGACCATCGGCCACTCCACGGGGCGGTTCGCGACGAGCAGTCGACGGAACGCGTCCGCGTCGATCGAACCGCGCTCGAGCGCCTTGTAAAGCGAGCCATGGCTTCTTTGGAACTCGGGCTCGAGCGAGAGCTGGGGCAGCGAGGTGACCGGGCCGGCCGCACACAGCACGGCGTCGGTGAGCTCGAAGAGTGCGTCGCCCCATGAGCGGAACGTCGCGTACAGGTCGCGACGGAACGCGCACAGCGGGCCCTTCTCGGCGGAGACCATAACCGATAGTCTGACTACTATCGGATACAACTTGGTGGATCCCCTCCCGCGGGAGACTTGCGACGTGGCACGAGCGAAGCGACCGACCCTCGATGAGTACGAGCGGCGCTATCGCGCACTCCTCGAACAGATCACCGAGGTCGGCTTCATCCGCTCCGGCAGCGTCGCCCCGCGCTTCAACTACTGCGGGAAGCCCAACTGCCGTTGCCACGCGGACCCGCCGCAGCCCCACGGGCCGTATTGGCAGTGGACGGCGAAGGTCGACGGCAAGACGGTGAACCGCCGACTCACTTCCCAACAGGCCGAGCGTTATCAGGAGTGGATCGGCAACGGCCGGAAGCTCCGCGCCCTCATCGACGAGCTGCGCACCGTCGCCGAGGCGGCGACAAACCTCATCCTCGAGGCAGAAGCGAAGGTTTAGTTACAAGCTTAGAGCCCGCGCGGATTGG